>JAEYRK010000015.1 GCA_023435645.1 Bacillota bacterium | reverse complement strand
CGGTTGAAATACAAGCCTCATTGGATAAAATAGCAAAGCTAATTATTTCCTTCGCAGATTAACCTGTAGGTGATGTACTGGTTTTTAAAATATGTATAAAATTCCGAATGGTTTTTGAGCGGCTAGAGTTTTTCTTATAGGATAAATACATCATAGGTAAGTCTGATTTAACCTCTAAAGGAACAATGGAAACATTATAGTTTTGCAGGATTGGGGTATTCACAAGGATTGCAATACCGAACTCTTGAACCACCATTTCACATATGGTGATATCATCATCAAAGGAAAATATGATATTAGGTGCTGTTTTTTGCTCCCTAAAAAGGCTACGAATGGATTTACCAAAAGGATTGTTTTCACGATAGGTAATCAATGGATACTTTTGTAATACAGAAATCCCCAATTTTTTTCTCTTGGTTAATTCATGACCTATGTTGGTAATGACAACAAGCTCATGTCTTACGATAGGGACAAAGATTAAGCTATTTCTATTTTCTATTTTGGAACAAAAGCCAATGTCATAAATTCCATCAACGACTCCGGTAATTACTTCCTTGCCTGTCATACAGGTAAATATATCAAAGGTGGTTTGTGGAAAGGAATTCATATAGGTTCGTATATTCGGAACTATATCACTGGATAAAATCGGAATGGTTCCAATGTTTATTTTACTTCTGGAGATATCGCTGCTTTGTTTTAACAAAGCCACACCATGATCTAGCTTTGATAATACTTCATCAACGCACTTATAAAATTCTGTACCATGGTTGGTTAAAACTACATTTCTACCCTTTTTTTCAAAAAGAGAAATGCCTAATTCATTCTCTAGATTTGTTATGGAATAACTTAGGCTGGGCTGGCTAATGTATAATTCGGCAGCTGCTTGGGTAAAGTGTTGTAATTCGGCTAGTTTCCTGAAATAATATAGTTGATTTAAGTTCATTGGAATACCTCGTATAATGTCTCATCAATACATTATTCTTTCATTCATATTATGCAATAAATAAGTCCTCTCTGTTTTGTAGTTATACTAAGCATTAAGAAAAAGAGGATTCTATCGGAATATTTTACCACAAAAACCAACATTTTGAAATGTGAAATTCTATCATTTCCTATATAATTTTCACAAAAAAACTATAAGCAAGCAGAAAATCGGACGCACTCATCTGATAGGGTTAGATGGGTGTGTTTACTATATAACGATGTATTTTTTGTTTGATTAGAGAAATTGAGTGGTATATAATGGTAATAGAACCAGTGAATTAACAGTTCATATCATTTTCAGGAAAAGTATAGAATCATTCTATGAAAGAATATGATTGAAGAACAAGAAATAGAGTAGCTATATAAAAAGAAAAGGAGATGATGCCATGATTACACCTTACCTCACATTCAATGGGAACTGTAAAGATGCTTTGAGCTTCTACCGCGCCGTCTTCCAATGCGACGAGCCCAAAGTCCTGCCATACGGTGATGATATGCCGGATGGGTCAAAGACACCTCCTGAACTACTGCGATCTTGGGTTATGCACGCCGAGATGGTCATCTGTGGTACGAACCTCTGGTTTGCCGATGAAGCTGCAGCTCCCAAGAATGGCGATAACATCCGACTAATTGCCTCGGTAGCTACGGGCAAGGTAGCAAAGGCCATCTTCGACGAACTTTGCTTGGCTGGCGAGGTGCTGCTCCCTCCGGTCAAGACCTTCTACAGCGTGTTCCATGCCGCAGTAAAGGACAAATTCGGTGTGATCTGGAATGTCATCGCGGAAGAAGAACCGAAGCAAGGGGAGGGATGAAGGATGAAGAACGAGCGTTTATTCAAAATGAAATTTTCTGTTGTCTACCCTCTGTACATTCAAAAGGTTGAACGCAAAGGACGTACGAAAGCGGAAGTTGATACTGTCATTATGTGGCTGACAGGCTACGATGAACAGGGATTGCAGTCACAAATTAATAAAGAAGCGGATTTCGAGGCATTCTTTGCCGAGGCCCCAAGGATTAATCCGAACGCTTCCAAAATCACCGGAGTAATTTGTGGAATTCGTGTCGAGGAAATCGAAGACTTGCTGATGCAGAAGATACGCTGGCTAGACAAGTTGGTGGACGAGCTGGCAAAGGGTAAGCCAATGGAGAAGGTATTATATTACTAAGTTACTATATTAATTGTTAATAGCGATGTTCCGCAAGAACAGGAAGAAAGCTTTCATACCTGGTTTCCCAAGACTTTGGTGCGTATCAAAGTACTGGCAGAAACAATGTATTCGGAAGCGAATTTCAGTTTATTGTAACTGTAACGAAAGTCAAATGAATACAAGCTGGATTAATAATTTAAAGGTACCTATGGAACTATAATCGTATATGAAATCTGAAAGGATCAGTGCAATTATGTCAAGAATGCCGGTTGTTTTTGTGGGTCATGGATCACCGATGAATGCGATTGAAGAGAATGGTTATACAAGGACCTGGAGTGAGTTGTCAAAAAGGATACCCAGACCGAGGGCGATACTCTCTATCTCAGCGCATTGGTTTACACAGGGTAGCAAAATAAGAAATGAGGAGCAGCCAAAAACAATCTATGATATGTATGGTTTTCCAAAGGAATTGTATGAGGTTCAGTATAATGCTCCCGGCTCCCCGAGTCTGGCAAAAACTGTGAAGGAACTGATTTCAAGGGAAACAGAATATGATAATTCCTGGGGGATTGACCATGGAACCTGGTCAGTATTGGTTCATATGTATCCGGAGAGAGATATCCCGGTCATTCAGATCAGTGTAGATGGTTATGCTCCACCGGAAGCACATTATCAAATGGGGAAGGAATTAAGAGCCCTTCGGGAGGAGGGTGTCCTTATCTTTGGTTCCGGGAATATCGTTCATAATCTAAGACTTGTAAATTGGAGTATGGGGAACGAGGGCTTTAATTGGGCATCCCAATTTGATGATTATATCTATGATAGTATCATCCATGGGAATCATGATAAAATTCTGAACTATAGGGAGCTGGGCGATGTTGCAAAGCTTGCTGTACCAACTACCGATCATTTTTATCCCTTACTATATGTGCTGGGAGCGACAGTGGAAGAGGATAGAATTAGCAGCTTTAATCAGTCCTGTGAGCTGGGCTCCTTAACTATGACTGGCTATCTGTTTGAATAAATCAGTGTGGTGCAGAGAAATTCCCGCTTTAAAATCCCCGCAATAAAATTACCCCAATGAAATTCCTCACTAAGCGGAAAGAAACTCAAGAAATAAATGAATATGAGGAAGTAACCCTCCAGTATACCACCAGTCTTTTGATTGGTGGTATTATATTGCTTTGAATAAAGGAGTGATTTGAAGGAGGTAGCTGAATGGAGGAAGTAATCAAAGTGGAGCAGCTGTCAAAGACATATGGCAATCTGCTGGCAGTGGACAACATCAGTATATCAGTAAAAAGAGGCACAGTTTACGGATTATTAGGTGCCAACGGTGCCGGGAAAAGTACTACGATTGAATGTATCCTGGGAACGAAGCAGGCCGATCGAGGTAAGGTTTCTATCCTTGGCTGCTCACCAAAAAAGGATAGACGCCGGCTGTTTCAGAAGGTTGGTGTTCAATTTCAGGAGGGGGACTATCAGCCGGAAATCAAGGTTTCAGAGCTTTGCGAGGAAACGGCCTGCCTATATGATGCACCTGCTGATTGGAAGGAGCTCTGCAGCAGGTTTGGTATAGGGGACAAGGTAGGAAGAGCTGTGAAAAGCCTATCCGGAGGCGAACGTCAACGACTCTTTATTGTACTTGCCTTAATTCCTAACCCACAGCTTGTTTTTCTGGATGAGTTGACCACCGGACTTGATACAAAGGCTCGCCGGGGTGTCTGGAAAATCCTGATGGACTTAAAGAATACGGGTCTGACAATTTTTCTCACCTCTCATTTTATGGACGAGGTTGAAGTACTTTGTGATGAGATTTGTATTCTCAAAAAAGGTAGAGAGGTATTTCATGGAACAGTGGAGCAGGCAAAAGAGATCAGCGGCTGTGAGAGGTTTGAGGACGCTTATCTTATGCTATCCGGCGAGGAGGTTGATGAGGTATGAGATCCTTTAGAATACTATTAAAAAACGAATGGAAGCTTAATGTCAGAAATATGAATATGGTAATTTTTGCTATCATTATGCCCTTGATAGTTTTGCTAATTCTCGGTATGATCTATGGAACAAAGCCCGCTACTGATAGGGCAGAGTATACCTTTATGGAGCAATCCTTTGCCGCGCTATGCACGATTTCAATCTGTGCCGGAGGATTAATGGGCTTACCCCTGGTGGTGTCAGAGTATCGGGAACGCAAAATCTTAAAGCGCTTTCATGTCACACCCGTTAGCCCGGTTAAGCTTCTTGCCGTAGAGTTTACGATCTATGTAATCTATTGTATCCTGTCAATGCTTACACTCATTCCTACGGCTATGCTCTTTTGGAATGTATCTGCCAAAGGCTCATGGTTGGCTTTCTTGGCAAGCTGGCTGCTAACGATGATTTCTACCTTAAGTATTGGAATGATGGTGGGTGGCATCGCAAAAAATGCAAAAAGTGCAAGCGTCATTGCCTCTGCCCTTTATTTTCCGATGCTGATCTTTTCCGGGACAACCCTCCCGCTAGAGGTTATGCCGGAAACCATGCAGAAAATCGTAAGTGTATTCCCAATGACTCAGGGGATTGGGCTGATGAAAGCAATGTTTCTGGGATTGCCGATCGACAATCTATGGCTGCCTATTGTTGTTATGAGTGCAGTTACAGTAATTTGTGTGGGTGCTGCAATTAAGTTTTTTAAATGGGAATAGTGATCGAAGAAAGGTTTTGAAAATTATGACAGGGAAGGGTATAATAAGATAACAGGAGACAAGATTCAGAAGACAAGATTCAGAGAAAAGATTCAGAAGATAAGATAAAAGGAGTTAAGATTCGGAGATTAGATGTCAGCAGATTAGCTAACAGAAAATTAGATAACAGAAGATAAGATAGCAGGAGATAAGATGACAGAAGAAAAAATAAAAGTGGGAAGCATCGATATTAATGTAAAATATAGCTTAAAGGATAAACCGCTTGTTCTATTCATTCATTTTAGCGGCGGTAATATGAATATGTGGGATGGTATCATACCACTATTTGAAAGCGATTACAGTATCATTATTCCCGATATCAGAGGGCATGGCAAATCCGATAAGCCCTTGGAAGGATATCATATTGATCAAATGGCAAAGGATTTGTACTTGCTGATGTGTCATTTCGGGATTGAGCATTGCCATATTGTAGGAAGCTCAATGGGGGCAGAGATAGGTCTTAGCTTAGCGGCGTCCCACCCGGAGCTCGTTCGATCCTTGATTTGTGAAGGTGCTTTATATAATGAGTTTGGAGAATATGGGCTATTCCAGGGAACTGAGGATGAAATTGAGCTTAAAAAAGAGGCTTTGAGGATGGAATTGGCCACTAGGGTGGAACGGATCTTTCAAACAAAGGCAGAATATATCGAGGAAGAGCGTACAGAGCTGACAGAACAAGGGCTGTGGAATGATGCCTTCCTACCCTTTCTTGAGAATAGTTTGCAGCAGACAGAGCATGGTGGCTATACCTATTGCTATTTGAATCGTGTTAGAACGGAATATATTGAGAAATACTGGGATGTGAGGTTTGAGCAATATTATAAGCAGGTAGAATGCCCTGTTTTATTTCTACTCAGTGAGGAGGAGTGGAAGAATGAAACAATCAGAAGCATTCTATCCGGCTTTACCGAGTTTCTGGAGGTTTTTGAAATTGCGTATATAGAACATGCCGTTCATGCTTATGTTTGGATGCAGCTTCCGGAAGCTGCAGGCGACACTGTAAGGTGCTTCCTCAGCAAACACAGCTGATCATTCCTATGTTTCCAGGCAGAATGAGGGCTCTCATATGTGTACCGTGTTTTGAAACAGCCAATGATTGTAACAGGGTGAACAGACTAGATTGTTGACCCTGTTATTCTATGGCGCAGTTAACCCTCCAGTATACCACCACCATGAGCAGGTGATGCTATACTGGTATCGTACAATAATGAATACAAGGAAAGGGTATAGCTCATGTTCATTAAGATCAAAGGTGCGAAGGAAAATAATTTAAAAAATATTGATGTTCAGATTCCTAAAAATAAACTAATCGTATTTACCGGACTATCCGGCAGCGGCAAATCAACGCTGGCGATGGAAACACTGCAAAGGGAATGCCAACGGCAGTATATGGAATCCATGGGCATGACGATGGAGATCGGAAGCAGGCCGAAGGTTGAAAGTATTGAGGGTTTGTCCCCTGCGATATCCATCAATCAGCATCAGACAAACAACAATCCCCGTTCGACGGTGGGGACTGTTACGGAAATATCTCCTTACCTGCGGGTATTATTCGCCAAGCTGGGCGAAAGGACCTGTCCCCACTGTGGTAAAAAAATTACGCAAAGCTATAGCGATACCACCGAAGCCATGTATTCTGAACAGCCGGACCAGGAAACAGACAATACGGAACTGTTTGAACAGACCATTCCCTGCACCCATTGTGGCAAGCAGGTTGTTGAGCTGACAGCCAGTCATTTCTCCTTTAACAAGCCCCAAGGAGCCTGTCCGGTATGCAGTGGAATTGGAGTCGTGAACTCACCGGATATCAGTCAGCTGGTGGATCATAACAAAAGTATCCGGGAATTTGCTGTCACCGGTTGGGATCAGGTGTTTGTTGACCGTTACGGTGGCTCCATGGTTCAGGCAGCCAAGCATTATGGCTTTGATATGGATATCACAATGCCTGTCGGCTCTTATAACGAGGTCCAGACAGAGCTGCTTTTGTATGGCGTTCTGAGCCCGCAGTTTCAAAAGCGCTTTCCCAATATTGCCCCACCCAAAACGGTACCGGAAGGAAGGTTTGAAGGAATAATTACAAGTCTGATGCGAAGGTATAATGAGAACAGCTCCGCCAGCGCCAGACAGAAGCTGGAGAAATTCCTGGTCAGTACAGAATGTACAGAGTGCCATGGGATAAGGTTCCGGTCAGATATCCTGGAGGTAAGGGTTGGGGGCATGAATATTAAGGAGGTATTGTCCCTGTCCCTCGCCGGTGTCAGAGAATGGCTGAAAGGGCTTCAAGCCTCCATTGAACCGGAAGCCTGGGATATCGTCAGGCAGGTGATTGTTGATTTAGAGAACAGAATTGATCGGATCGTGCATGCAGGGGCAGGATATTTAAGTCTTGACCAGCCGGCTTCCTCCCTATCGGCGGGGGAATGGCAGCGCATCAAGCTGGCTTCTGTTCTAGGCAGCGGTCTGACCGGTGTTCTATATGTGCTGGATGAGCCGACCTCCGGTCTGCATGCCAGAGATACCGGCAAAATCATTGAGGTTCTGAGGCGGCTCCGTGATATGGGAAATACGGTGATCGTAATTGAGCATGATATTGAGGTCATGAAAGCAGCGGATCATATCATTGATTTTGGACCGGGCGCGGGCAAGGAAGGTGGTAGAATCGTTGCCTGCGGCAGTGTTCAGGATATCATCAGCTGCGAGGCTTCCATCACAGGAAGATATCTTCAGAACAGCCACTTCCAGCCAAAGAGGTGGAAGCTTTCGGGGAGTGAAGGGCATATTGCCATCAGAAATGCGACCGTCAATAATTTAAAACATATCAATGTGGATATCCCACTGGGCAGGTTTGTAGCGATTACCGGTGTCTCAGGCAGTGGTAAATCAAGCCTAATCTTCGGGCACCTGGCGGAGGCGGCAGAGGCTTATTTTAGTCAGGGTAAAAAGCAGGGACAGCCGGATCTTTTAGGCCTGGACAGTCTGACAGATGTAGTTGTTATTGACCAGCAGTCCATTGGACGCTCCAGCCGGTCCAACGCGGCAACCTATACGGATCTCTTTACGGACATACGGGATTTATTTGCCTCCCTTCCGGACACAAAGGCAAGAGGTCTTGCCGCAAAGCATTTCTCCTATAATGTGCCCGACGGAAGGTGCGAAAAATGTCAGGGAACCGGAAGGCTGTCCATATCCATGCATTTTCTGCCGGATGTGGAGCTTGTCTGCTATGTCTGCCGAGGGAAGCGTTATCAAAAGCCCATTTTGGAGATCAAATATCGGGGTTATCATATCTCAGAGGTATTGGAGCTAAGCATTGATGAAGCAGCAGAGCTATTTGCCAATGAGAAGCATATTGCTGCAAAGCTGCGGATCCTTCAGGACGTAGGACTGGGCTATCTGGGACTCGGACAATCTACAGCAACCCTGTCCGGAGGGGAAGCGCAGAGACTAAAGCTGGCCAAGGAGCTTGCTACCGGTGCCGGGGGCAGAGTACTCTATCTGTTTGATGAGCCGACTACCGGACTTCATCCCCAGGATGCAGGCAGACTGGTGACTGTTTTTGACCGATTAGTGAAGCTTGGCAATAGTGTCGTTGTCATTGAACATCATCCGGAAATGATATTAGAATCAGACTGGGTCATTGATCTTGGCCCCGAAGGCGGGAATGAAGGGGGCGAAGTAGTTGCCCAGGGAACGCCGGAGGAGATTATGCATAATCCCTCTTCCAGCACGGGGAAGACTCTGTCCTCACTCTTTCGTAGGTCGTAAGCTTCAGGACGGGGTTGGATAAGGAATCAATCACTAAGAATAAGAGAAAGAATTTGATTTAGAATAAGATAAAACAAGGGATAGAAAGTAATAACAGGAGGCGAGGCTGCATGAAAACCTATCAGACGGCTCAGATTGCCAAGATTATCGGGGTCCATCCCAATACTATACGGTTTTATGAGGAAATGCAGCTGCTTCCTGTGATTCCGAGAACGGCAAGCGGTTACCGTATCTTTAACGACAGGCACCTCGCCCAGCTTCGCCTGATTCGTACAGCCTTTCGAGCTGAAATCATCAGCAGCAGGCTAAGGCGCGAGGTCTATCAGATTGTGAAGCTGGCAGCTGCCGGTAATGTACATGAAGCATACCAAGGTACAAAAAGGTACCTGGAGCATCTTCGGGAAGAGAAGGAAGGGGCCGAGGAAGCAATCCGCTTAACACTTCATATCATAGAGAAACATGGAAATACGGAGGAAAATATTGTGCTCCATGGGAGAGTCGAGGTGGCGAAAAAACTCGGCATCACAATTGATGTTTTGCGCGACTGGGAGAGAAATGGCCTGCTTCAGGTACCCCGTGATAAGAATGGACACAGAAAATATGGTCAGAGGGAAATGAACCGGTTAAAAATCATCAGAACCCTGCGTAACGCTCATTATTCCATGATGTCAATTCTACGGATGCTCAACCGATTGGATCAGGGTGACAGAGATATCCGTAAGGTGATAGATACACCCGAGGAGGAAGAGGATATCGTATGTGCAGCTGATCGGTATATCACAGCGCTCAGCATGGCGGAAGGGGATGCGCTGGAGATGATGGACATGCTCGAAATAATGATAGAGAGCAGTCAGAGTACAGAGAAGCTTGAGGACAGGGAACTTTAATAATAGGGTAGGTAGAAATGAGCAGGGATAAAGGCATGAGAGGACTAGTCCTAGCTCGTAAAGAAACGGGAAAGTATAGCAAGGAAGGGAAGGTAGTGGCTTAAAGTAACTCCAATGGTAGTTTATGTAAAAATACTGTTGTTGAATTCAATCTTATATGATACAATTTAATTGTTATCAAGAGAACATTGGTGCAGCAGTGATAGTATTTTGAACCGTGAGTCAGACATTCCTGCTTCAAAATACGGATTGGAGGTCAAAATGAGGAGAATAGTACCGTCCCTATGGTTTGGAGACAATAATTGTGAAGAAGCGATTCTTTATTACATCAGTGTTTTTCCGAATTCTCAGCTATTGAGTATTGAAAGATACCCTGATGAGAGCCTGGATGAGCATTTTACCGGTATGTCCGGCAAGATTATAACGGCAGAATTTATTCTAAACGGAATTAAATTTTTAGCATTGGATGGGGGACCCTACTTTCATTTCAGTGAGGCAATATCATTTACGATAGAATGTGATGATCAGAATGAAATTGATTATTACTGGGATAAGCTTTCCCATGTCAAGGAAGCAGAGCAATGCGGCTGGGTTAAGGATAGGTACGGTTTATCCTGGCAGATTGTTCCTTATCACATGGGGGAGCTATTAAAGACGGATGCTCAGATCAAAGGAATGATGCAAATGAAGAAGATTATAATAAAAGAACTTGAGGATTTGGGTGAACAGCCCATACATTGAAGTGCCCAATCTATTGATCTGCCCAATACAGTAATCTGCCCTATGCCATGAAGCGATTAGAAAAGGAAGGAAAGTGATTTGAATTAGGCGCGCTCCCCGAATGCCGTTAATCGGATAATTCGGGGGGTATTTTTGTATCGCAGATAAAATAAACCACCTGCTCTGCAGGTGCGTCCCGATTTGCTTTAGCTTCAAGCAAAAAACCTCCCGTGCTATAATGAATGTGGGTTTTGCCAGCTCACAAACAAATACACAGGAG
>JAEYRK010000012.1 GCA_023435645.1 Bacillota bacterium | reverse complement strand
GTCATGGAGAGAAAGGAAAAGAGCAGCAGTGCTGCGAGAATTCGTCTAACTATCTTTTTCATGATCAATCCTCTCGGATTTCTGTTACATCGCATATGATCCCACTACCTTTCCATTAAATTTAGGATTTGCAGGGGGATATGAAATATGAGAGGAGTTCATTGGGATAAATGGTTATTTTAGAGCAAAATACAGCAATAGGAATATTTGATAAAAGGCTTACGAAACATGCACAACCATTCACTGGAAAAGATATATTGGTAGAGGTAGTATATTTGTTTCTGGGAGGGCATCAATGAAACGAAAATTAATCTGCATACTTGCTTTATTTGCAATGGCAGCAACACTGTTTACCGGCTGCAAAAGTAAGGACGGAATAACGGAAATTACGTTGAATGAAGTTGCTCATTCGATCTTCTATGCACCGATGTATGTGGCATTTGAGGAAGGATACTTTGAGGAGGAAGGGCTTAAGGTCAATCTGGTAAATGGACTTGGGGCCGATAAGACAATGACAGCAGTGCTCAGTGGCGATTGCGACATAGGGTTCATGGGAGCCGAAGCATCCATCTATGTATATAATGAAGGTGCTGAGGACTATGTCATCAATTTCGCACAGCTGACCCAGCGTGCCGGTAACTTTCTGGTATCCAGGGACAAGGCAGAGGAATTCTCCTGGGATAACGTGAAGGGTAAGACCGTGATCGGTGGGAGGAAGGGCGGAATGCCGGAGATGGTATTTGAGTACATTTTAAAGAAGCAGGGGATTGATCCGAAAACAGACCTGACGATTGTTCAGAATATTGATTTTGGTCTGACTTCCCAAGCCTTTGCAGCGGGTACCGGAGATTATACCATTGAGTTCGAACCGGCTGCTACGGGGCTTGAGCTGGAAGGCACGGGTAAGGTAGTGGCCTCCCTGGGCGTTGAGAGTGGTAAGGTTCCTTATACTGCATTTTCCGCCAAGAAGAGTTATATCAAGAAGAATCCGGAGGTAATTCAGAAATTTACCAATGCAATCCAGAAGGGTATGGATTATGTGCAGACCCATACCCCGGAGCAGATTGCGGATGTGATTTCGCCTCAATTCAAGGAAACCAAAAAGGATACCCTTATTAAGATTGTTACCAGGTATTATGAGCAGGATACATGGAAGGATAATTTAGTCTTCGAGAAGGAGAGTCTGGAGCTCCTGCAGGATATTTTGGAGGGAGCGGGAGAGCTATCAGCCCGTGTTCCTTACGACAAGATTATTACTACGCAATATGCAGACCAGGCACTGAAATAGCAAATGGTAAAAAAATGCGGATTCTTCGGGATCCGCATTTTTTATGATTGGGTATGGTAGATATTAAAAGAAACAGCCGATGTTTGAAGGAGCTACGGCTTCTGATCGGAGATTGCTTCATTGATAAGGAGTTTATTCTTCAGAAATGACTGCCTCCTGGGGCTTTGCCAATTCATCAGTGATATCCTCTTCTTCCTCATACTCATCGAATTCGTCATCAAAATCATTCATATAATCCGGATTCATATATCTGTAGACCGCATAAGCAATTGCAGCGATGGCAGCCACTCCGCCGACGATTGCCAGTATGATTAGTAGGGTATTCCTTCTTCTTTCTTCCGGAGCCTTTCGGTGGATTAATTCACCCAGCTTGATTGCATTTAAAAAGTCATCTAATTTATCCGCCATGAGATACATCCTTTCCTGCTTTATGATATGATGTGCTTTGAGAGCCATATAGCTTCCCGGTTCAAAACACTTGGTTTACTATATGTTAGCATTTCATCTCATATGGTTTTTTATGCATGCTGCATATCAGAACAAAAAGTTGGGTTAAATGAAGGCTTCCTACCAATGGCTGGTTTAGTTGATTCGAATTAGATTTGCAAAGGAGGATAACAGCTTTTTTACTCCGAAGTTGGGGAAGTCCACAGTAACCTCATAATCCTTACCCCCCTTGGTGATATCTGTGACAATTCCCACACCGAATTTGATATGCTTTACAGAATCACCGACACCATAATCCAGGGAACCCAAGCTATTACCGGCGAACTGCTTCGGCTCGGGAGAGGAAAAGGGCTTGTAGGAGATCTGGGACTGGCTGTATTTGTTGTCCGAGTTTTTCTCAAAGTCAAGGGACTTATCCAGAGAGGAGCCACTATCGAAGCGGAAGCTGTTATCCCTGAAGCCGACCTTCTTCTGCGTCGGTGCACTCATCTTTAGCAGATACCTGGGGATTTCCTGAAGGAACCTTGAGGGCTTATTGAACTGGGTCTCACCACGGAGCATGCGCTGTCTTGCAGCACTTAAGGATAAGGATTTCATTGCCCTTGTAATGCCCACATAACAGAGTCTGCGTTCCTCCTCAATCTCAACATCCGGATTATTGGCATAAATGGACATATAACCGGGGAAGATGCCGTCCTCCATACCGCATAGGTATACATGGGGGAATTCTAAACCCTTTGCGCTATGTAGGGTCATCAGAACGATTTTGTCGGCGCTTTCATCGAGGTTATCAATGTCAGAAACCAATGCCACCTCCTCTAGGAAGCCGCTTAAGGTAGGCTGCTCCAGGGCATTTTCCTCATAGGTGACCAGCTTATTCACCAATTCATCAATGTTTGAGATTCGATCCTGTGCCTCCTCGGAATCCTCTGATTCTAACTCTCTTAAATATCCCGTTGCATCCAGGATATCATCAATCAGCTCATGCAGAGGATAACCCTCCTGCCTGAGGCGGGACCTAAGGCCCTCAATCATACTGACGAAGGGGTTGATCTTTGCAGCAGTTCGTTCCAGCCCCGGAATGAAGGCTGCCCGGGTCAGGGCATCATAGAAGCTGATTTCATTTATCAGGGCATAATCATTGACCTTATCAATGGTGGTCTGGCCGATGCCACGGCGGGGCACATTTATGATTCTCTTGATCGCAATATCATCCTGTCCGTTATCAATGGTTTTTAGATAAGCCAGGATATCCTTGATTTCCTTTCTGGCATAGAAGCTAACGCTTCCGATAATCTTATAGGGAATATTCCGTAGGATGAGCTTTTCTTCAAACAGACGGGACTGTGCATTCGTTCGATAGAGGATGGCAAAATCATTGTATTTGGCTTCCCCGCGATCCACGGCCTGCTTTATCTCTGCTGTGATTTGATCCACCTCTTCAAAATCTGTATCATATTGGTTAAAATGAACCGGCTCGCCCTCCTCATTATCCGTCCAAAGAGACTTGTCCTTTCTGCCCTTGTTATGGCTGATTACCTCATTGGCAGCATTCAGGATGGACTTAGTGGAGCGATAATTCTGCTCCAGCTTGATCACCTGGGTATTGGGGTAGGCCTGTTCAAAATTGAGAATATTATAGATATTTGCGCCGCGGAATTTATAGATGGATTGATCATCATCACCGACGACGCAGAGATTATGCTCCTTTTCCCCAAATTCATTCCTTCCTGAGGCCAGTAGGTGGATTAGCCGGAATTGGGCTGTATTTGTATCCTGATATTCATCCACCATGATATAGCGGAATCGGTTCTGATAATAGTTCAGAGCCTGCTCATTCTTCTGGAACAGCTCCACGGTCTTGCAGATCAGGTCATCAAAATCTAAAGCATTGTTGGCCTTCAGCCTCTTTTGATACTGAATATAGGCCTGGGCAATTTTCTTCTCCTGGTAATCCCCGGCCCTAAGCTCAAATTCCTCCGGAGAGATCAGCTCATCCTTGGCCTTGGAGATGGCGGATAGAATACTGCGCTCATTCATTTGCTTTGTATCAATCCCCAGATACTTGCAGACCTCCTTCATCAGAGTCTTCTGGTCATCGGTATCATAAATTGTAAAGCTGCGTTCATATCCAATGGTATCAATAAATCTTCGGAGGATTTTGACACAGGTGGAGTGGAAGGTACTGACCCAGATATTCTCGGCACCATTTCCGATGATTCGATCCACTCGTTCCCTCATCTCCTTGGCGGCTTTATTGGTGAAGGTGATTGCAAGGATATGGTATGGATTCACACCCCGCTCCTCGATCAGATATGCGATCCGATGGGTAAGTACCCTGGTCTTGCCGGAGCCGGCTCCTGCCAGAATCAGCAACGGCCCCTTGTCATGGAGCACTGCTCGTCTCTGCTCCGGGTTCAATGTATCATAAATACTCATAATAACCTCCAAAATGATCCTTATGTAATCTAGCTGCAGAAAAACATTACGAAAATTATAGCATAATTGCTTCCCATAAACAACAGCCGATGTAATCCGTTCAGTTAGGGTTTCTCCTTATGATATGTCTATTTTGGCTTTGACATCTAGTAACGGATACTATATAATGTAAACAGAGGTGATATGGTTGGATATGACGAAAGAAGAGTATATCAAAGGCCTAATTGACAATCTAAAGGATGTCAAATACATCATGCCGGATGATATACCAAATATAGATTTATATATGGATCAGGTTACGACCTTTATGGACAAGCATTTGAAATCCTCTAAGCGCTACACGGAGGACAAGCTGCTAACAAAAACCATGATCAATAACTACACAAAAAATGAGCTGTTGCCCCCGCCGAATAAGAAGAAATATTCGAAGGAGCATATGTTCCTGCTGATCTTCATTTATTATTTTAAGAATATCCTATCGATTAATGATATTCAAAATATATTTAACCCCCTGACCAAGCGGTATTATGGGGATGGGTCTAAGGTTAAGCTGGAGGATATCTATGAGGAGATATTCCGACTGGAGAAGGAACAGACCGATGCTCTGACCAAGGATATGATTCGAAAGATGACGAAGGCCAAGGAATCCTTTGCGGAGGTAAAGGATTCGGAGGATCATGATTTCCTGACGATGTTTTCCTTCATCTGTATGCTTTGCTTTGATGTATATATGAGAAAGCATATGATTGAGCAGATTATCGATCATTCCCTGATGGGTGAGGTACGAAGCTCCGGTAAAACTGTTGTGAAGAAGCAGGAGGGGAAGAATCCGGGAAATGCAGAGATGAAGGATGCTGCATCGGCAAAGAAAGTGGCACCGGAGAAGAAGCAACAAACAGAGGCGCAGAGGGCAGCTCTCGCAGCGCAGAAGGCTGCAGCAGCGAAAAAAGCGGAAGCTCATAAAAATCAAAAATAGAGCATGATAAATCCCATTCTTAGCGGAATGGGATTTTTATCTCTTACTAGAATAGGATATAATGCAAAGACAAAAAAGGGCGTCGCTTATTAAGCGAAGCCCTTGAAGTTTACTGTTCACTGGTTGGTTTGCCATTCTTCATCCGTGCAAAGACCATATCATATCCATCATTACCGTAATTTAAGGAACGGTTTACCCGACTGATGGTAGCAGTTGAAGCACCTGTTCTTTCTGCAATTTCCAGATACGTATTATGACTGCGAAGCATTCTTGCGACCTCAAATCTTTGGGATAGAGACAATAACTCATTCACAGTACAGATGTCTTCAAAAAATATATAGCATTCTTCGGGATTTTGTAAACTTAGTATAGCTTCAAATAAATGGTCAACAGCCGTTGTTCTGATGTTCTTGCTCATCGCTGTGAATCCTTCCTTTCATCCGATCGTGATTAATCATCCACATATTTGTATTTTAACACTTTAAAATTTTAAAGTAAAGCGTTTTTTCAGGAAGAAGTAAGGCCTACCCTAGTAAAATCTTGAATTTCTGCGGAATTCTGACCTGCAACCCGGGCAAAATCTATCATCAAATCTATCACGATCAGATTCAAAGCGTCGGAAGGATCCGCAGTGATTACATGGCCTTCTCCTAGGAAAGTCATCTTCATGTCTGCGACCGCAGCCGCCAAATAAATTGCATCCCATAGTATCAACTCCTTTCCAATATTAGTCTATGCCAAAGTTGAATTTTTGTGAATTATGGGGCATTGAAGATTATAAAGTCGAATGAAATGACGCGGTTATAAATGGATTTTATGAGTGGAAAAGGGAAGTATTTTACATTTTCATGGGTTTTGTGATAAACTGATAGAAATAAATCAATGGATTGCTATGCAAGGAGGTGCTGTATGGAACGGCATGATAAGGTAAGCACAGGGCATATCGGCTTCGATCAGGCAATTGACTTCCTACGACTGGGAGATAATGTGGTCTGGCAGGTGGATACGATGGAAAGCTATCAACAGATGGTTCATGCCTATGTGAAACAGGCGAAGATGGACCAGCGCAGGATCGTCTATGTGCGCTTCGGGAAGGATCAACCCTTATTCAAAGAGGGGGATGGATTGACCATCTATGAGCTGGATGCTACTGAGGGCTTTGAAAGCTTTGCAACGAAGATCCATAACCTTGTAAAGCATGAGGGTCGTAAGGTATTCTATGTGTTCGACTGTCTGACAGATCTTCTGGAGGCTTGGTGCTCCGATCTGATGATCGGCAACTTTTTTCGTGTTACCTGCCCATATCTGTATGAGCTGGATACCATCGCGTACTTTTCCATCAAGAGGAATGTCCATACCTTCAGTACGATTGCAGGCATAAGGGAGACAACACAGCTATTACTGGATCTGTATACTGTGAATGCAACCCTGTATATTCACCCTCTAAAGGTATGGCAGCGTTACTCCCCAACCATGTTCTTTCCCCACCTAATCAAAGAGGAGGAAGCAATCTGTATTACGGCCAGCTCAGAGGCTGCCGAATTATTTTCCAGCATCCATAGAGGAGAAAAACGGCTTGATTACTGGGATGACCTCTTCCGAAAGGCGAGAGAAGCGTTGTCAGGTACCATAAAGGAGCAGGAATCTGTAAAGGCCCTACTGATGAACCTGCTGATTGGAAGCGGGTCAAAGATGCTTGAGCTCTGTGACCGGTTTTTTCGTCTTCATGATATTCTAGAGATTGCCGCTAGAGAGATTGGTACCGGCTTTATCGGAGGTAAGAGTGTAGGTATGCTCTTAGCCAGAAAGATCATCGAGGTGGTCGGGAAGGAAGAGTACGTAAATTTCTTAGAGCCCCATGATTCCTATTACCTGGGCTCTGATATCTTCTATACCTATATTGTACAAAATGGCTGGTGGAGGCTTCGGACGAAACAGAAAACGGAAGAGGGCTACTATAAATATGCCGCCGAGCTGAAGGAGAAGCTGCTGCAGGGGAGCTTTCCAGAGATCATTCAGGAGCAGTTCCTTCAGATGCTGGAATACTTTGGGCAGTCTCCGATTATTGTCCGTTCCAGCTCCTTGCTGGAGGATAACTTCGGCAATGCCTTCGCAGGAAAATATGAGAGTGTATTTTGTGTAAACCAGGGTACCCTTGAGGAACGGTATGAGGCCTTTGAACAGGCAGTTAGGATCGTATATGCCAGCACAATGAATGAGGATGCTCTGAATTATAGAATGAATCGCGGCTTATCCGGGAGGGATGAGCAGATGGCTATTCTGGTACAACGGGTATCCGGTGATCATTATGAGGAGGATTTCTTTCCTCACATTGCGGGAGTCGGTAATTCCTCAAACCTATATGTGTGGGATAAGGGAATGGATATGGAGGCCGGTATGCTCCGGCTGGTCTTTGGCCTAGGGACCAGAGCAGTGGATCGGACGGAGGGCGATTATGTCCGAATTGTAGGTCTGGATAACCCCCTTCGCTTACCTCCCATACATTTCGAGGATCAGAGAAAGTATTCCCAGCATGAAGCGGATGTTCTTGCCCTTCGGGAGAATGCTCATAGAAGCAGACCTCTTGAGGAGCTGTTAGGGAAGAACCTTAAGGTCAGGAAGGAGCTCTTTGCCAGTATCGACTATGAGACCTCTGACAGGTTAAGAGAGCTTGGACATCACAATGTGCCAACCCCCTATATCATGGACTTTCGGAAGCTATTAAGGGATACCGAATTTCCTGCAATCATGAAGGGGCTGCTGGCTCTGCTTTCAAGGGAATATGATTATCCGGTGGATATTGAATTTACAGCGAATTTTAAGGAGGATGGCAGCTTTAAGATTAATCTATTGCAGTGCAGACCTCTGCAGACCAAGGGCTTGGGAAAAACAGTGGATATTCCCTTGCTTGAGGATAAGAAGCAATGTCTGCTCAGCATGAAGGGGAATTTTATGGGGGGTAATATCAGATTGTCTCTGGATTATATCATCTATATTCCCACGGGAAAATATCTGGAACTAACCGAGCAGGATAAGTATCTAGTAGCCAGACAGCTGGGTAGGATTAATTCGGTGATCAAGGGAAAGCGCTGTATGCTGATCGGTCCGGGCAGATGGGGTACTACGACTCCTTCTTTGGGGGTTCCGGTGCAATTTTCGGAGCTCTGCAATATGTCCATCATATGCGAGGTGGCGTCCCAGGAAGACGGCTTTATGCCGGAGTTATCCTATGGAAGTCATTTCTTTCAGGACCTGGTGGAGGCAGATATCTTCTATGCGGCGATCTTTAACGGACAGAAGGAGATAAGCTATCATCCGGAATATATCCTTCATAAACCAAATCTATATACCGAGCTATTACCGGAGGATAGCAAATATGAAGCGGTGATTCATGTAGCTGATGCGAAAGGAATGGAAGTCTTTTCTGATATCCGGACCCAGCTTCTTTTATGCCGCTAAGCAGAAGATCTACTGCTGATACCAGCCCATATGATTCTTAGGATATAAGTTTTACATCAATCTGTTCAATCTGTTAAGGAGCCGCATGCTGTTTCACAATCTGAAAGGTATATCATGGAAAAGCATGAATAGGGTGGAAGAATACGTCAATATTTATTAGGTGGAATATGACGTTGTATTGACATTCGTATACAATCAGATTATCATATACATAAAAGTTTTTCATAATATCCTTTGAAATTAGCTCGATTTCATATAGTTGGAGGAACGATGAGACGAAGAAAAAGACGTACCATACGACCTATCCTTATGTTCATCTGTGTGATAGCGTTTATGGTTTTGGCATACCTGTCCTACTTAGAGTTTAAGCCCGTTGTGGTTAAGGCTGTTACCATGGAGGCAGGGAGCCCTATGGTGGACATTAAGGATTTCCTTCTAAAGAAGGATATAAACGGGAAATATGTTACCGATATTAGCAATCTGGACCTGAATACTCCCGGAATCTACGAGATCAGAATCAAAGTAAGAAACCGAATCCATACCTCTAGCCTTGAGGTGGTAGACAGCATAGCTCCTATCGGTGAGCCGGTGGATGTGACTGCCCTGCTGGGTGAGGAGGTTCAGGCAGGAGCCTTTATTGACAGGGTGGTGGATGCTACCTCAGTAACAGTAGAATTTACAAAAGCACCGGATACCACCATACCGGGAGAGCAGGAGGTTTCCGTTATATTGATGGATTCAAGCGGGAATAGCTCAAAGGTTACTGCTAAGCTTACCATTCTTAATGTAAAGAGTAAGGTACAGGTGGAGGCAGGTTCTGAGGTGGTAATACTCCCGGAGAATTTTCTGGATCATTATCAATATGACTTATCCTTTGTAACGGATATCAGTGCACTAGATTATAGCAGACCGACTACTCATGAGATACAGATCAAGGTGGATGACAGGGTACTTACCTCTTATATCGAAGTAGTTGATACCACTCCCCCTGAAGGAAGGGCATTGGACCAGACTACTTGGTTAGGTGAAGCAATTGAGGCGAATTCCTTTGTCACGGAGGTTAGTGATCTGTCAGGAGTTCAGTTCTCCTATCAGGAGACACCGGATTTCAATTTGGAAGGAATGCAGGAGGTCACCATACTGCTTACAGACAGCTATGGGAATACCTCTGAGTTAAAGGCGATGCTTACGGTGAACAAAGATACGGAGCCTCCCGTATTCTCCGGTATCAGGGACAAAAAGGTTTATGAGGGAGAGGGAGTTGCCTATAAGAAGAATGTCACTGCCACAGACAATAAGGACGGAGAAGTGGCATTCCAGGTAGATTCAAGGAATGTCAAGCTGAATAAACCAGGGACCTATACCGTCTATTACAGTGCAGTGGATGCTGCCGGGAATCAGGCGGAAGCCTCATCAACGGTGACAGTTTTAGAATTTATTGTCACCGATGAGATGCTAAACGAGGTAACGGATGAAATCCTAGCCGAAATTACGACAGAGAATATGACCCTTCGGGAGAAAGCCCATGCCATCTATAAATACGTCAAGAATCATGTTGCTTATACCGGAGATTCTGATAAGTCCGATGCGAAGAAGGAAGCCTACCGTGGAATCAAGAAGGCATTCGGAGACTGCTTTACCTATTATGCTGTTTCTGAGGCACTATTAACCCGGGCCGGAATTGATAATATGAGGGTCACCAGAGTGGGAGGCAGGACGCAGCATTTCTGGAACCTGATCAACTGTGGAGACGGCTGGTATCATTTTGATTCCTGTCCCAATAAGGATAAAATAGATACTTTCATGCTAACAGATGCAGAGGTAGCTGCTTATACCAAGAAGAGAGGAAATAATTATTATGTCTTTGACACCTCCCTATACCCCGCCACACCGGAGAATTAGGCACCTGAGGTATTAAGCAAGCGGCAGGCTTGGGTTATTGGAATGCAGATCAACCGGCCGGTTGTCACAGCTCAGATTGAAGCATAAAGAGGTGAGGTATATGAAGAAGTTAGGTGTTATCGGTGGCTTAGGTCCTATTGCCACAGCGTATTTTTATGAGCTTATGATTAAAATGACGGATGCAAAAAGGGATCAGGAGCATACAGAGATCATTATTTTCAGTAAGCCCTCCATACCGGATCGTACAGACTATATTCTTGGCAGAAGCAAGGAGAGTCCCGTAGAGCCCATGATCGAAATAGGGAAGGCTCTGGTTCTCTTAGGAGTGGATTATCTTGCAATGCCTTGTGTAACAGCCCATTATTTTCATGAGCAGCTGACAGGGGGAATCAACAGACCGATTCTTCATATTATCAGGGAAACAGCAGCCTGTCTGAAGGACCAGGGAATTGAGAGGGCCGGTATCATGGCGACCGATGGAACCATTCATAGCGGCTTGTTTCAAACGGAGCTATTGTCCCATGGCATTACACCACTGATCCCCTCGAAGGAAGGGCAGACCTATGTGACAGATTTGATTTATAAGAACATCAAATCCAACCGACCTGCGGAAATGGATAAATTCCGGGCAGTGAAGGAGGAATTGATGGATATGGGAGCTCAGGTAATCATCCTTGGCTGTACGGAATTATCTCTGATTAAGCGGGATTACGAAATCGGCTCCGGCTTCATAGATGCGATGGAGGTGTTGGCAAAAACCTGTGTGACCCTCTGTGGGGCAAAGCTGAAGCAGGAATACGAGAATCTGATTACGATGGAACGACCCTTGGTCTTTGAAAGCAATTGATTACGATAAACTTAGGAAGGCGAAGTCGGGGTAAAATCCGGCAAAAGAGAATAAATGCAAAGAAATGTATTGGAATACTTAGAACAGATTGTACCCAAGGTTCCCGAAAAAATCGCATATGCGGATGAGAATACGGGTGTTACCTTTACAGAGGTTTATCAGGGAGCAAGAGCAATCGGAAGCTTCCTGACACAGGAGGGGCATAAGAAGGAACCCATTGTAGTCTTTATGGGAAAGCATCCAAGAACCATAGTAGCCTTCTTTGGAGTGATTTATGCCGGCTGTTATTATGTCCCGATAGATGAGGAGATGCCGAAGCATCGGATAGAGCTGATATTTCAAAGTCTACAGCCGGGAGCGGTAATCTGTGACAGTGAGACGAGAGCCGCATTGGAGGGCTTCCATTATCAGGGTAAGGTATACTCCTATGAGGACATGGCGGATACTCCGATTAAGGAGGACCTTCTGGCAGAGATCAGGGAGAAGCAGATTGACACAGATCCGATCTATATAGTATTCACCTCCGGTTCCACGGGAATTCCCAAGGGAGTGGTGGCCTGCCACCGTTCCGTGATTGATTATATAGAGAGTCTGTCAGAGGTGCTACAGTTCAATGAGAATACGGTTTTTGGAAATCAGACGCCCCTCTATGTAGATGCCTGTCTGAAGGAGCTGTATCCGACCCTGAAATTTGGAGCGACAACCTATATCGTTCCTAAGAGCCTCTTCCTATTTCCCTTAAAGCTGGTAGAGTTTTTGAATGAGAAGAAGATTAATACGGTCTGCTGGGTGGTATCGGCGCTTACGATGATATCGGCCTTCGGTACCCTTGAGAAGGAGATTCCGAGCTACCTGCATACGATTGCCTTCGGCAGTGAGGTGTTCCCGATTAAGCAGTTCAGGCTGTGGAGAAAGTATCTTCCGGAAGCCAGATTTGTCAATCTGTATGGTCCCACCGAAGCAACCGGCATGTCCTGTTATTATGAAGTGAACCGGGAATTTGAACTGGATGAGATGATACCGATCGGACGACCCTTTCATAATACGGAGATTCTGATTCTGGATGAGAATAACCGGATTCCACCAAGTGGTGAAGCCGGAGAGATCTGTATCCGTGGGACATCCCTTACCCTGGGCTATTATAAAAATTTTGAGAGGACCAAGGAGGTCTTCGTTCAAAACCCGCTGAATACCTGTTATCCGGAGCTAATTTACCGCACCGGTGATCTGGGGAAATACAATGAATTTGGAGAGCTGGTATTTATCTCACGGAAGGATAACCAGATCAAGCATATGGGGCACCGAATCGAATTGGGCGAAATTGAGGTAGTAACCAATATGCATCCGGAGATCAAGAGTGCCTGCTGTATCTTTGATCATAGCAAGAAGAAGATCGTATTATATTATGTCGGTGAGATCACTACCGCAGCCCTGGCGAATTTTCTGAAGGAGAAGCTTCCGAGGTATATGGTACCCAATGTGATGGAGGAGATTCCGGTGATGCCCTTAACCTCAAATGGAAAGATAGACCGGGTTTCTCTGAAGGAGAGGTATCAAAGCAAATAACAGCTTTATAAAAAGCAGTAATAACAAATAGCAGCCATACAAATAGTAGTTTGAATTTAATATGTCTGGAAATAAATTTAATTACTTTGAACCTATAAAATAATTGATAACTTTAACTTATAAAATAATGGAAAAGATGGGAGATTATATATGGACCAGATACTTGAAATTTTGAGCGGATTACACCCGGAGGTGGATTTTGAAACCTGTGATACCCTGATTGATGACAGAATTATCGATTCCTTTGATATTGTATCGATTATCTCGGATATTAGTGATGAATTTGACATTACCATTCCGGTGGAGGAGATTGTACCTAAGAATTTCAACTCTGCGAAGGCTCTGTATGCTTTGGTAGAACGATTAATTGAAGAAGAATAACAGGGGGCTCTATGCTTTTTACATCATATCGATTTATTGTATTTCTAATCCTTACAGTGAGCCTATATTACCTGATTCCTAAGAAGCTTCAATGGGTGCTTTTACTTCTTGCCAGCTATCTGTTCTATTTCTTTTCAGGTCCCGGCTATCTGGTTTATATACTGGCAACCACTGTATCTACTTATTATGCCGGTATTCGGATGGACAGGCTTCAGAGGCTTCAAAGTGTATATCTGAAGGAAAATAGGGAGGACCTGTCCAGGGAGGAGAGAAAGGCTTATAAGGCAAGGATGAAGGGACGAATGAAGAAATGGCTGATCCTGTGCCTGTTATTTAATTTCGGCATTCTTGCAGTACTCAAATATGCGGATTTTACAATCCTGAATATCAATTCCGTATTTGAATTGTTCCGGGTGAAGAAGCACCTTCCCGTGCTAGGCTTTGTACTTCCCCTCGGAATCTCCTTCTATACCTTTCAGACCATGGGCTATATCATTGATCTTTATCGTGATAAATACCGGGCTGAGAGGAATCCGTTCAAGCTTGCATTATTTATATCCTTCTTCCCACAGCTGATCCAAGGACCGATCAGCCGTTTTGATGATTTGAAGGAAACCTTATTTTCTGCACATAAGTTTATACCTAAGAACATATCCTACGGTCTTCAGAGAATTCTATGGGGTTTCTTTAAGAAGCTGGTAATCGCTGATCGATTGTTTCTCGCTGTCAGTACCATTGTCCAGAATCCTGAGGAGTATCAGGGAATCTATGTCCTGATGGGAATATTTTTCTACGCGATTGAGCTGTATGCGGATTTTACCGGGGGCATTGATATTGCAATCGGTGCTGCAGAGCTTTTGGGAATACGGCTGAAGGAGAATTTCGAACGGCCTTATTTCTCTAAATCCATCACCGAATACTGGAGAAGATGGCACATTACTCTGGGAACTTGGTTTAAGGATTATATGTTCTATCCGATTTCTGTCAGCAAGCCCATGCTGAATTTGTCAAAGAAATGTAGAGCAAGGCTGGGGGATGAGATTGGAAAGCGGGTACCGGTCTATATTGCTACCATCGTTGTATGGTTTACTACCGGTATCTGGCATGGTGCCGCCTGGAATTTCATTGTATGGGGACTTTTGAACTGTCTGGTCATCCTGGTTTCTCAGGAGTGCACTCCGCTTTATGCGAGGTTTCATGAGCGATTTCATGTTGGTCATAGCTTCTGGTACCGGATGTTTCAGGTGGTCAGGACCTTCTGGCTGATGGGCTTTTTAAGAACCCTGGATTGTTACGGCAATGTTGGGACAACCTTCCGAATGTACGGAACGATTCTGTCAAAACAGAATTTGCCGGAAATTTTCCGGGGAGGCATGCTAAAGCTGGGACTTACATCCTCTGATTACGGAATACTACTGGCTGCAGTTATGCTAATGCTGTTTGTCAGTCTCAGCTCCAGAAACGGAAGCTTTCGGGCAAAGCTTGCTGCCAGACCGATGATGCTACGCTATGCGGCTTACTTTCTCCTGTTTCTGGTAACACTGATTTTTGGTGCTTATGGAATTGGCTATGACTCCAACCAGTTTATCTACAGCAGGTTCTAGAAAGGGAATCACAACAATGAAAATAAAAAGAATCAAAAAAATTATCATAAACCTTGCATTTCTTACCCTGGCTCTTGTAGTTCTGGCAATTCTCCAGAGGCTGCTTATGCCGAAATACATCTCAGAAATCCATGAGGGCCGCCTGGTGGCAGAATATTATGATGAGGTGAAGGACCATGATGTGATATTTGTGGGAGACTGTGAGGTATTTTCTAATGTCTCACCGGTTACCCTATGGGAGAAATACGGAATTACCAGCTACATAAGAGGAAGTGCCCAGCAGCTTGTCTGGCAGTCCTATTATCTGCTGGAGGATACGCTAAACTATGAGAAACCCGAGGTAGTGGTGTTCAATGTTCTGGCATTGAAATATAATGAACCCCAAAAGGAAGCCTATAACCGCCTGACTCTGGATGGAATGAAGCTGTCAAGGGCAAAGCTTGGTGCGATCAAGGCCTCCATGGTGGAGGAGGAAGATTTTATCTCTTACCTCTTTCCGATTCTAAGGTACCATGGCAGATGGCAGGAGCTGACCGGAGAGGATTTCAGATACCTGTTCCGGAAGGATAAGATTTCACATAACGGATATTTAATGAGAATTGATTCCAGACCGGTTACCGTACTGCCTACGGGCAGGAAGCTGCCGGATTATCAGTTCGGTGATAATGCCTATGCCTACCTGGACAAGCTGACGAAGCTATGTAAGGACAAGGGAATTCAGCTGATCCTGATCAAATCGCCCAGTGTATATCCCTACTGGTATGAGGAATGGGATCAACAGATGGTGGACTATGCGAAGGAAAATGATCTGACCTATATCAATTTCCTGAAGGTTACCGAGGAAATGGGCATCGATTATACTACGGATACTTATGACACCGGGCTCCATCTGAATCTATCCGGAGCAGAGAAATTCTCAGACTACTTCGGCAGAATACTCAGCGAGGACTTTGGCCTTCAGGATCACAGACAGGATCCTAAGCTGGCTGAGATTTGGCAGGAAAAGACGGACTTCTATTATGAGATGATAGCAGACCAGGAGAGAGAGCTGAAGGAATATGGCTATTTGAAGAGCTATGGTGCTACTGCACAGACAACGGAAACAGTAGCTGAATAATTGAACCAATAGGATGTGCAGACAATGTAAGAGCACTTAGAGCTGGTCTGCATGATAAGTAATCAACAGGAGGGATAGAATGAAGAAAATATTACTTTGTGTCTTAATGGCGTTATTGATGACTGGTTGCGGGTCGAAGCAGCAGGCAGAGGAGAAGGAAGCTGCCGATCAGTCAGGAACAAAGCAGGATCCTGTGGAAGCTGTGGATACCACTCCGACCGGTGACACGGCAGTAACGAAGGATGTTTATGAGTTTGATTACAATGGAGTGGTGATCCGTATGAATACGGATGTTGCCCCGGTTTTAGAGGCTGTGGGAGAACCTCAGGAATGCTTTGAAGCAAAGAGCTGTGCTTTTAGCGGAATGGATAAAACCTACTTCTATCAGGGGATAGAGTTGACCACCTATCCTAAGAGTGACAAGGAGGATTATATTTCCTCCATCTACTTTACGGATGACTCCGTAAGCACGAAGGAAGGAATCTATATCGGTTCAACGGTTCAGCAACTATTAGATGCCTATGGTGAGGATTATACCGGAAATGGGGCCTCCTACACCTATACCAAGGAGGATTCCGCCATCATGTTCAATGTGGAGGAGAATGAGGTAACCGGAATCACCTATCTGGCAGCGATCCCGGAGCTACAATAGGCTCCCAAAACAAGCAAATAATTTCAAAGGCAGTAATTCTGCCAACCATAAAAGCAGGGGCAGCTATGGCAATGGATGATTCCATGTCGTAGCTGCCTTATTGTATCGCAGATAAAATAAACCACCTGCTCTGCAGGTGCGTCCCGATTTGCTTTAGCTTCAAGCAAAAAACCTCCCGTGCTATAATGAATGTGGGTTTTGCCAGCTCACAAACAAATACACAGGAG
>JAEYRK010000108.1 GCA_023435645.1 Bacillota bacterium | reverse complement strand
GAGCATTTGTTAAATCGTACTGGAATCCCCTTTGGCATGATATATATGGATGTGGATACCTTGCTTAGGTACCGGGAAGCATGGCAGGAGCTAACGGGTAATGATCGAAGACGACTTCAAATACTGCTTGATAAGTCAGAGATAGAATCATATCGGGAGGTACTAAGTTTTATGCTTGAAAACAATTGTAAGCTTGAACAGGAAATAGTGAAGCCCAACTGAATGATGAGCAAATCCTAGGCAGTTATTGTGTTTCCAACACTGCGAGCATTATGACTGGGCTATGAAAAAGATAAAGCAACACATAAAGACGAAACAGAAACTTATTTGATTACACACCTGATTACACTTCAAAACTATGCCGCCAGCATCTGGCGGCTTTCTTTTTTAGGCTGCCAGTACTGATGGTTTGCCGCTTACCTTTACAGGGATGGCAGTAATAAAACTCAGGAAGTAGGAATGCTCGCACCTTAAGGGGTATGAAAGCATATGAATACCAACCGAAAGTGTTATATGATAAAAATAACATATAACATACTATCATATTGTTATTATGTAGAATAAATAGTTAAGAATGATACATTTATTGTGTAATTTTATAAACCAAGGGTTGACTTATGTAATTTTAAATGTTAATATTCTAATATAAACAAAGGAAATACCAAGAGCATATGTTAAAAATAACATAAAAGCGTATTTCTGTTTATGATATGAACTTTGGAGGTGGGCTGTGGCAAAGAATTCAAATGAGAATGTTGAAGCTCGACGTAAACACATACTTGAAGTGATCCTGCAGGATGGTGAAACAGAGATTACTGATTTGGCATCAAGACTAGAGGTATCTACGATGACAATTCGCCGTGATGTGGATGAACTCATAGAACGGAAGATGTTACAAAAGGCATCGGTAGGTACAATAAAGCTGGCAGAAAGCTTTGAAGTGGATCCGGGTTATGTGAAGCGTCATATTCTTAATCAGAGTGAGAAGACATTAATTGGTATGGAGGCGGCAAAACTTATCCATGATGATATGGTACTTGGATTTGATGCCAGTACCACTACAATGGAGGTTACAAAGCATCTTTCTTCCGTCCAAAATATCACGGTTGTTACCAATGGCCTGTTAATCCCTCAGTATCTTGCGACGCATCCCTCCCTTAACCTGGAGATGGCAGGTGGAAAAGTACGTGGAGAAGCACTTTCCACAGTAGGAACGAGAACCTGTCGTGTTTTGTCCCGTTATAATTACGACATTGTATTCGTCTCCGTTAATGCAGTTGATGCGAAATATGGGCTTTCTGACACCAGTGAAGAGGAGATAGAAACAAAACTCGCATTACTAAAAAATGCGACTACCCGTGTGCTTTTGGTAGACTCCGGTAAGATTGGCAAACGTGCCTATTGTAAATGTGGTGATATTAGTGATGTAGATATCATAATCACTGATAAGGGAACACGCCAGGAGGACATTGATGCCTTTCTGGAACACAATGTAAAGGTTATTATTGCATAATAAAAACACTAAAGAGGAGAAATCAACATGAAAAAACGCTTATTATCGACTATGCTAGCACTAGTTCTAAGTATTTCACTGCTTTCAGGATGCTCAACGAACAATGGAGCTTCAAAAAGCGATGGAGCTTCAACAAACAATGGAGCTTCAAAAGACAACACCCAAAGTAACTCCGGCTCAGATGAGAAGAAAACCTATCGTATCGCAGTGTTACTTTCCGGCTATCGAGGAGACGGAGCCTATAATGATTATGTATACGCTGGCGTTCAACAGGCTGAGGAGAAATTACCGGTTGAAGTGAAGTTTATCGAATCGAATGAAGCAGCAGATTGGGAAAACAATCTTATCGCAATGGCAACAGAGGATTATGACCTCGTAATGGGTGCCTCCAACCAATACCAGGATATTATTCAAAAGCAAGCACCTAATTTCCCAAAGGTTAATTTTGCCTTGGTGGATGGATTTGTTGATTTAGAAAATGTTGTTTCCGTTACATTCTCTTTCCCTGACGGCGGCTTCCTCGCGGGCGCAGCGGCAGCAATTATTGCGAATAGCCCTGATATCCCCGGCATTACCGGAAGTAAAACAGTTGGATTTGTAGCAGGTATGGAAATTCCTATTATGCAGCAATTCTATGCAGGCTATGAAGCCGGCGTTCACTATATTGACCCTTCCATGAAAGTTCTTTCCGCTTATGCCGGAACCTTTAATGATCCACTGAAGGGTAAAGAGCTTGCCTATGCTCAGTTTGATCAAGGAGCGGATGTTATTGTTCAATCTGCTGCAGGTACAGGTAACGGCATTATGGAAGTTGCTTTGGAAAAAGGTAAGTATGTGATCGGATTGGATGTTTTTGAACAGGGACCTTATCTGGATACAATGGCTACGAATGTTTACCGTCATATTGACGAAGCGGTCTTCAATATCATTGAAAGTGTAGTTCAGGAGAAATATGAAGGTGGATTACAGATGGTGAACGAAGCAGCAAGTGGCATGGTTTCCCTCTACGCATGGGATAATTTTAAGCGTATCATCGGTGATAAATTCCCTGCTGAGTTAGAAACGAAAATAGATGAGCTTGAGCAGATGTTTATGGATGGCAAAATTGTTATTGAAGATGGTGTAGTTGTAGTTAAATAAATCAGACTATTTGGCTATCCCAAAATATTTTTCTGGGATAGCCAAAAAATTACCAATACGAAAGAAATGGGCGATGGATTGATATGAACGAAAAACTACTGGAAATGCAGGATATCTATAAAAGCTTTGGAAATGTTCAAGCCATTTCGGGAGGCCGATTTGAACAGTATAGGGGTGAAGTTCATTCGCTAATAGGGGAAAACGGTGCAGGCAAATCGACCATGATGAAATTGCTGTATGGTATGTACAGACCTGACTCAGGTAAGATTATTTACGAAGGCAAGGAGTATCAGTTCCTTGACACGAAGCAGGCCATTGGTTTGGGGATTGGTATGGTTCATCAGGAGTTTATGTTAGTCGATGATATGACGGTTCTTGAAAACCTGATACTGGGCTTTGAGCCGCGTAAATCCATCGGACGGATAGACTTTGCTCTTGCACGTGAAAAGATTCAATCTTACATTGATACATTTAAATTTGATATTAATCTGGATAAAAAAATCAAGGATATACCGGTGGGAGAGGCACAGAGAGTAGAAATTATCAAAGCTCTTTACAGAGGAGCTAATTTATTAATTTTAGATGAACCTACTGCAGTACTCACACCACAGGAAAGCGATAAATTATTTGAGATTGTAGAAATCCTTAAAAAGGATGGGAAAAGTATTGTTTTTATCTCCCATAAATTGAATGAGGTTATGAAAATCTCCGATCGGATCACCGTGATGCGCGGAGGGAAATATATTGACACCGTTAAGAAAATGGAGACCAGCAAGGAAGAATTGGCCCGCTTGATGGTAGGACATGATGTCTTTCTTAATAAGACCCATAAGACCTCAGAGCGAGGCGAGATCTTGCTTAGTGTTGAGGATATCTATGTACCGGGAGATCGGGAACTATCAAAGCTCCGTGGTGTCAGCTTTACTATGAACAGGCGTGAAATACTGGGTATCGCAGGGGTTGATGGAAATGGGCAGAGAGAGTTGATTGAAGCCCTTACAGGCATTCGTCCGGTACAAAAGGGTGATATTAAGCTCTCCGGTCAATCGATTGCTAATCAGTCAGTAAGTAAGATACGTAAGATGGGTATGGCACACATTCCGGAGGATCGTAATACCCGTGGATTGAACCGTTCAGCAAGTATTCTGCAAAATCAAATCGCTGTTAAGCATAGGGATCATCCCTTGTCCCGTATGGGTATTTTTCATAAGAAGCAACTACATATATTTTCAGAGACTTTGATTGATCGTTTTGATATACGTCCTCCTCATCCTGATGCAAGCACGAAACATCTCTCAGGGGGTAACGCTCAAAAAGTAGTAGTTTCAAGAGAAATTGATCTGGGGGCGGACCTTCTCATAGCAGCTCAGCCCACGCGAGGTGTAGATATAGGTGCCATTGAGCAAATACGTGGAACGATTTATCAAGCGGTCGAGGATGGAGCAGGAGTTTTGTTGATATCTGCGGATTTGGAAGAAATATTGGCGTTATCAGATCGGATTATTGTTTTTTACGAAGGTAAAATTGTAGGCACCATGGATGTCGCAGATGCAACGGAAGAAACCCTGGGCCTACTGATGACAGGAGGTGTTGCAGGATGAAGAAAGCGATACATAAGCTGAAGCAGGGTACGGGAGTTTTCTTAGCTCTATGCTGTGCATTAATCATAGGTGCAATTATTATGCTGGCAATCGGTGCGAACCCCATTACGGGCTATACAAGGCTTATCAATGGTGCCTTTGGCAGTGCATTTAATTTTGGTAGTACCCTTGAAAAGTTTGTTCCATTACTACTAACCAGTCTTGCCTTCATGATTGGTACCCGTGCCGGAGTATTTAATATGGGCGTTGAGGGATCCCTTTATCTCGGAGCACTAGCTTCGTCAGCAGTAGCGATTTATCTTCCGAAAGACCTTCCCGGTGTTATCGTCATTGTACTTAGTATGCTTGCGGGTTCACTGGTAGGAGGAGTGTGGGCACTAATTCCGGCCTTGCTTAAGGTGCACCTCCGTGTCAACGAAGTATGCTCAACGATATTGCTGAACTATGTTGCAATTTATTTAACAACCTTTATGGTACTAGAGCCCATGCATGGGGGAGCTTCCAGCCCGCAGACCCTACCTATTTTACCTCAAGCGGTTCTTAAACGAATTTTACCGCCCAGCAGGGCAAATATCGGCATCTTCATAGCGCTCCTTTTACTGCTTGCCATGTGGTATTTCTTTCATCACACAACAACAGGTTATCGTATCAATCATACCGGCGATAATCCGAAATTTGCGGAGACGATGGGTATCAACCCGAAGAAGTATATCGTGATTGGTATGATGCTATCCGGTGCTGTTGGTGGTTTTGCAGGCTCCTTAGAGGTCCTTGGGATCTATGGCCTTTTTTTAAGCTCTTTTTCAAACAATATAGCCTTTGATGGCATGCTGGCTGCTCTGATTGCAAACGGAAGCTTTGTTTCCTTACCGATCATTAGTATGTTTATCGCAGCGCTTAAAGTAGGAGCATTGGGGATGGAACGCTTTACCAGCATTCCGAAATCCTTGATTGATATTATTATTGCATTATTTATCCTATTTGCTACCATGAAAAGGCTTTTTGATTTTATTTCTAACAGAAAATCAAGGATGTCCGGTGAGAAGCATGTAATCCCTGCAAAGGAGGAGAAAAATGGAATTTAATATGATATTTAGCTATAATCTAATCCATGCGATGATTCGATCAGCTACACCCATATTATTCGCAGGTCTTGCAGCTACCATCACCAACAGTACCAATATACTAAATGTTGGTATTGAGGGAACGATGCTGATCGGTGCATTTATAGCCGTTGCAGTGAGCTTCACTACCGGATCCTGGCTACTCGGTGTTCTGGCAGCAATTTGTGTCGGAGTACTTGTATCGGGAATTATTTCTCTGGCACATTTAAAATACGGAGGTAATATCTTTGCGGTCGGCACCACGATCAATATATTTGCTCTCGCGGTAACTAAGTTTGGACTAAATACCTATCTAAAATCCTATGGTAGCTTTTCGTCCCCGGATATCGATCCAATCCCCAATATTTCAATAGGCTTTCTGTCTAAAAATCCTGTGATCGACAGCATTTTTAATAATTATTCCATATTAGAGCTGTTTGCCATAATACTGGTTATCGTTATGTGGTTTGTTCTATATAAAACGGTTTGGGGCTTACAAATTCGAAGTGTAGGTTTAAATCCGATGGCAGCACAGTCCAGTGGTGTAAGCTCCTTAGGAAAGCAGGTACAGACCCTATTGATTTCAGGTGCGATAGCCGGGATTGGTGGAGCTTATATTTCCTTAGGCTATACAACACAATTTGTTGAAAATATGACCGGAGGACGTGGATTTATGGGCATAGCAGCCATGTTCTTTGGTGGTGGAAATCCCATCAATATGTGGATGGGAAGTCTTGTCTTTGGATTTTCTGATTCCCTTGCAGCAAGATTACAGTCCCTAGGCTTCTACGCGCAATTTGTTCTCATGGTACCATATGTTGCAACTATCCTGGTATTTGCGCTATCCATGTACCGCCAAATGAGACGTGAAAAGAAACGAAAGAGTGCTATATAAATAAGAACACATCAAAAAAGGAAGGAGAGTATGGATGCGCTATGCCTATATTTGCATCTATACACGAGTAACTATGCTAAAAGCAAAACCGATCTGGATAGAAGGTGAGGTAGTAAAGATTATAGCTCAAACCTTACTACCTGTTGAATATAAGGAGTTAGAGATTAATACCATTGAGGAAATGTGGGATGCGATCAAGAGATTAGAGGTGCGTGGTGCTCCGGCCATTGGTATTGCATCCGGCTTTGGTATTTACTTAGGAGTTAAGGAGTCTAGGTTTCATGATGCTGCAGGTTTCATAGAGGCTGTTGATAAGGCGGCGGAATATATCTGCACCTCCAGACCAACAGCATTTAATCTTTTCTGGGCTGCTGATCGAATGAAGGCTAAGGCAAGAGAAACCCAATTTGTAAGCGAAGAGGCTGCAAAAGACGCCATTCGCGAGGAGGCAGTAAAGATTCTTGAAGAGGATATTGATTGCTGTAAATCAATCGGACGATATGGTGCTGAGCTTCTTAAGGATTGTGAGGGAATACTGACTCATTGCAATGCCGGGGCTTTGGCAACCTCGGAATATGGTACTGCACTTGCTCCTATCTATATGCTCCAGGAACAAGGACATAAATTAAAGGTATTTGCTGATGAAACCCGACCGCTCCTTCAGGGTTCCCGCTTAACGGCATGGGAGCTTGACCGAGCCGGAGTGGATGTAACGGTGATTTGTGACAATATGGCAGGTGTAGTCATGAAGAGTGGAGAGGTGGATGCCATCATCGTAGGTGCGGACCGTATTGCGGCCAATGGTGATAGTGCGAATAAGATCGGGACATATTCCCTTTCCATCTTAGCAAAGGCACATAATATTCCCTTTTACATAGCAGCCCCCTTTTCAACCGTTGATTTTTCCTTAAAGACCGGGGCTGAAATTCCGATCGAGGAACGGGATCCAGAAGAAGTACGCAGTTTTGGTGCTCGTATGACTGCTCCCAAGAATGTTAAGGTATTTAATCCGGCTTTTGACGTTGCCCCTAACGAAAATATTACTGCAATCATAACGGAAAAGGGAATTGTTACAGCACCCTTTACTGAAAATTTAGTAAAAATCGAAGCTCAAGGTATTCTAAGGAGATAATTTTGAACAATAAGGAGGTTTCGTCATGCAAAGAAATATTACTGCTGCAATTTGCGGTGCAGGCAATATTGCGAAATCACATGCAATCATACTACGGGAGTTAGGAATCCCAATCCTGCTTGTGGTGGACATTAATGAAGAGCGAGCAAAGGCTTTTGCGGAGCAATATGGGATCGCTGATTACTCTACCAGGGAAGAGGATCTCTATCAATCTAAAGCAGACTGCGTACATGTTTGTACACCTGCAAATCTGCATTATGATATGGTAAAGAAACTATTAGAGAAGGATTATCATGTGTTTTGCGAAAAACCGCTATGCTTTGATGATGAAGAAGCCAAGACACTTTATCAACTAGCAAAGGAGAAGAATAGATTACATGCAGTTGGCTTCAATGTGCGTTTTCATAAGGCTGTTCAGGAAGCCAGAAAGCTGGTTGCAAATCCTGAGTTTGGTCGCGTAAACCTCATTCATGGTAGCTATCTGCAGGAGTATCATGTATTTCCAGCTCCATATGACTGGAGATATAATGAGAAACTGGCCGGGCGCATGAGAGCTGTTACGGAGATTGGATCTCATTGGACGGACCTGGCGCAATTTATCACAGGGAAAGGTATAACAGCTGTATCAGCATTGTTTTCAAACTTTGTGCCCACCAGAGCTCTGCAGGATGGAATGATGTATCCACCGGGAAGTAGGGCTGGCAGTGAGACAGTTACCATCCATTCAGAGGATGCGGCACTGATACACCTACAATTTGAGGATGGGGCTGTTGGAAGCGTTGTACTAAGTGAGGTGTCAGCTGGTCGTATTAATCATTTATCTATTGAAATTGCCGGGCAGAATCAGAGTGTATGGTGGAACTCTGAGGAAAATAACAGGCTGAATGTTGCTAGTAAGAATCAAGGGGTAAACACCTCGGTATTTCCCTTTGGTGGAGGCTTTCGAGATACCTTGCGCGGATTATTTGCAGCCTTCTATAAAGATATAGAACGAGGATATGCGGAGGAGCATCCAACCTATCCTACCTTATATGATGGTATGCGTAATGTATTCATTTGTAATGCGATCTATGAGAGTGCAACAAATTCAGGAAAATGGATTTCTATATAGGGAAGGAGAATTATATGAGACCAAATATTACACCGGAGCAAATCAAAGAGCATTATAATATGATACCTCTTCAGGATGAAGGTGGAGTTTTCCACCAGACCTATATCAGTGATGAGATACTGCCTGCCTCAGTTATCCCCGGCAGAGACGGAGATCATACCGTTGGCTCTGCGATACTATATCTACTAAGCGGAAATACATATTCCCGTATGCACCGACTACCTACCGATGAGATTTTCCATTTTTATATGGGTGATCCTGTGGAAATGCTTCAATTATTTCCGGATGGCACCGGTAAGATCATCAGAATGGGCCATAACATCTTAGAGGGTGAGGAGGTTCAGGTTACAGCTCCTAGGGGCGTGTGGCAGGGAACCAGATTAGCCCCCGGAAGTAGGTGGGCGTTGTTAGGAACCGTAATGGCACCTGGCTTTAAGGATGTGGATTATGAGGATGGGAATCTCGCAGAGCTGACTGCTCAATACCCTGAATTTAGTGAGCAACTAAAGCTGTATGCCGGAGCACCGGTATACGAATAGGAGGAAACCTAAAATGCAAATATATGATATTATTGCTGCAAAGCGTGACGGTAATGAGCTAAATGATGAAGCACTAAAGATTTTTGTTGATGGCTATTGTAATGGCAGTATTCCTGATTATCAAGCAAGTGCACTGCTGATGGCAATGTTTATCAGGGGTATGACTCACAAGGAAATAGCTGAGCTTACAGATATTATGGCAAAATCCGGGGACATGATTGATCTTTCCGGCATCGATGGAATTAAGGTAGATAAGCACTCTACAGGTGGAGTAGGAGATAAAACCACACTGGTGCTCGCATCAATTGTTGCAGCCTGCGGGAAAAAGGTTGCTAAAATGTCCGGCCGTGCCCTAGGCCATGCCGGTGGAACAATCGATAAATTAGAGTCGATACCGGGCTTTCAGACGGAATTAACTCAGGAGGAATTCATTGAAAATGTGAATCGCATCGGTTGCTGTATTGCCGGACAAACAGGTAATATCGCACCTGCTGATAAAAAGATATATGCCCTTCGTGATGTTACCGGTACAGTAGAATCTATTCCATTGATCGCAAGTAGTATTATGAGTAAGAAGCTGGCCTCCGGGGCAGATAAAATGGTCTTAGATATTAAGGTCGGCAGTGGAGCGCTGCTTAAAACACAGGAAGAGGCTGAGGAGCTGGCAGAGATTATGATCCAGATCGGTGAGCGTAACGGTAGAGAAACCATTGCACTCCTTACAGATATGGATACCCCTCTCGGATATGCAATCGGTAATCTCAATGAGGTTCAGGAAGCCTATAAAACTGTGAAAGGTCAAGGTCCCTCCGATTTAACGGAACTATGCCTGGTGCTATCTGCGGAGATGTTAAGTCTTGCAGGTCATGGCAGCTATGAGGAATGCTATAAGGCTGCAAAAGAGGCTATTAGCTCAGGAGCAGCCGAAGCAAAATTTATTGAGCTTGTACATAACCAGGGCGGAGATAGTTCTGTACTGGAAAAGGAAGCAGATGATGGCATCAGTAGAGTGGAGCTTTTGGCAAGCGAGAGCGGCTATATTAAAAGTATGGATACGGAAGCGCTTGGTAAAGCAAGTATGCTGCTTGGCTCCGGACGTAAAACCAAGGAGGAACAGATTGATTACCAGGCTGGTTTATTTCTTCATAAGAAGACCGGAATGAAGGTGAATAAAGGGGATAAGCTGGCAACACTTGTAGCGAAGGATCCAAAGAAATTTGATGAGGCTCGTCAGGTGCTTTTGACTGCATATCAATATAGTGATAAGCCCCTAGCTATGAAACCTATTATCATCGCCCGAGCAGATAGACATGGGATATGCAGATATTAAAGGAGAGGCTATGCAAGACAATTATTTAGAGGATGAGCAGGCAAAAGATGCAATATTAGAAATAGGCAGACGAATGTTCCTGAAGGGCTTTGTTGCAGCCAATGACGGCAACATAAGTGTCAAGGTTTCTAGCAATGCAGTATGGTCCACTCCTACCCTGGTATCCAAGGGATATATGACAAAAGAGATGCTTGTTAAGGTTGATTTAGAGGGAAATGTGTTAGAGGGTAGCTCAAAGCCATCCTCCGAAATTAAGATGCATCTTCGTGTATATAGAGAAAACCCGGAACTGCGTGCCGTGACCCATGCACACCCTCCGGTTGCAACCTCCTTTGCTATAGCAGGAATTGCACTGGATCAAGCGATTTTACCTGAGGCAGTCGTAAATCTGGGTGTAGTACCGGTAGCACGGTATGCCAGTCCGGGGACTCAGGAGGTGCCTGATTCAATCGCACCTTATTGCAATTCCCATAATGGAGTCCTTTTACAAAATCATGGAGCCCTAACTTGGGGAAAGGATCCTTTTGAAGCATATTATCGTCTGGAATCTCTTGAATTCTATGCGACGGTATCCATGTATACCCGTAATATTATAGGGAAGCAGATTGCCTTAAGCGACGATCAAATTAGTACCCTCATTGCTACTCGAGAACGATTGGGCATATTTACCGGTGGGATACCGAAGGGCACTCTGTAATAAATAGGACGGATTGCAAAACTAATTTTTTTAGCTAGATGCAATGCGTCCTTTCTACAATATTTTGGGTTGGCTGAGGATAATATGACACGCTGCTGTCACCTTTAGACCTGTATAATTACATAGGTAATTGTCATTGATGATGTAAAACTCTTGATCCTAATAGAGAATAAAAAGGAGGGCTTAAACTTGTCCAGAGCAACAACAAAACAAGATTTAATGGAAGCAGCGAAGGAGCAGTTTAATAAATTATGGGCGTTGATTAATTCCATGACTGAGGAAAAACAAAATGAGACTTTCAGCTTTGGTGATGAGTTCAAGAAGAAAGAGGCGCACTGGAATCGTGATAAAAACCTGCGTGACGTACTGACCCACCTCTATGAATGGCATCAGTTGTTGCTGATTTGGGTTAAATCGAACCAAAACGGCGAAACAAAGGCATTTTTAATACATTTTCAAACGATGAGCTTTTTACCCAAAATTTCTTCTCATGGGTAGGGACAAGTACCCTGGGCAGTTATTGTGTTTCCAACACTGCGAGCCATTATGACTGGGCTATGAAAAAGATCAAGCAACACATAAAGACGAAACAGAAACAGATTTGATTACACTTCAAAACTATGCCGCCAGCATCTGGCGGCTTTCTTTTTGGCTAGGCACAAACTCTTTTGTCGCCTGATGTTGATATAATCATCAAAATATGATATATTTTGGTATAAGTGTACTAAATGATAAAGGGGATTTTAAATGAAGACAAAAGTTGGAGCATTTTACAAAAGTACAATCGGTAAATGGATCCCTGAATATGGGCTTCTTCCGCTCATTCTATGTTTTTCTGTGAATGCTATTGTTTATTGGGGAGCCCAGCTTTTGATGCAGAACAAAAAGCATTATGATTTAACATCTAAGTTGGATAATCAAATTCCGTTTGTGAAAGAGTGGGTCATAATCTATGTTGTCTGCTATCTTTTTTGGGCAGTGAATTATATTCTGATTTCTCGTGAAGGAAAAGAAAAGTGTTATCGCTTTGTATTTGCTGATTTGCTATCAAGATTGGTCTGTGGTATCATATTTATTGCTTTTCCAACTACGAATGTTCGCCCTACAGTATCCGGGAATGATATAACAAGTTGGTTGATGAATTTTATTTATCAGATTGATACTCCAACAAACCTTTTTCCCTCCATACATTGTCTGGTTAGCTGGTTTTGCTTTATCGGAATTAGAAACAGTAAAAAGATTCCGCTATGGTACAAAGCATTTTCCTGTTTCTTTGCTATATTGGTGTTTGCATCCACACAATTTACAAAGCAGCATTATTTGATCGATATTGCCGGAGGAATTATAATCGCAGAACTGTGTTATTATATAGCTACTCATACTCAATTATATTTGAGTACTAAGAGAGTTTTTGTATGGGTGGATCAGAGATTATTTGGAGAAATCAATAATGATGAATAAACGGAAGATGATCTATAATATGTTATTTCTAGTTATAGTATTTTCCATAACTTATTACTACATATTTCATGATCAGGACATGACCTATATAATTGAGAATATTATGGGTACGGACATCAGATATTGGGGATTGGCTCTTATATGTTTTATTTTTTTCGTTGGAAGTGAGTCGTTAATTATTTTTTATATGATGCATTCCATCCGGCAAAAAGTTCATCTGACCCATTGCTTTCTGTATTCCTTCGTAGGGTTTTTCGTTAGCTGCATTACACCGTCAGCATCAGGAGGACAACCAGCTCAAGTTTATTTTATGAAGAAGGACAAGATACCGATACCTATCGCAACTCTAATCCTTATGATTGTTACCATTGCTTATAAATTTGTATTGGTGGCTTTGGGCGTTATGATATTGATGATCAGACCGGCAGAGGTAATGCTTTATCTGGAACCGATACTGGGGATCTGTTATCTGGGAATTTTCTTAAATATAGTTTGCGTGGGCTTTATGCTACTTTTAGTATTTCATCCTACGATGGCTCATAATCAACTTACGGCTCTTATTAAATTGCTTGGTAAATTACGTTTAATTCGAAGAGTTGATCATTATTTGCATAAGGCCCGCTCAGCGATGAAGCAATATAAAGATATTGCAATATATTTCCGAACACACAAAATGGTAATATGGAATGTATTTGTGATCACTATAGTACAGCGGATATTACTTTTCCTTGTAACCTATCTGGTTTATCGATCCTTTGGACTGAAAGGGACAGGATTTATTACAATCATTATATTACAGGGAATGATATCGGTTGCGGTTGATATGCTTCCGCTTCCGGGAGGAATGGGGATTAGTGAGAAGCTGTTTTTACTGGTTTTTGCACCTGTTTTTGGGAGTGTTACACTGCCTGCTATGTTAGTAAGCAGAGGACTAAGCTATTATATAGAACTGATTATCTGTGCATTGTTTACGGTAGTTGCGTTATTTATAATAGGAAGGAAGGATAGGGAGAGGGGAAAAGAGGATGATAGGATTTTATGATTACACGGTAGTACTTACTTATATCAGTCTATGTAGTTCAGTGTTTGGCATAACACAGGCAATTGATGGAAGATTTCGAACTGCAATTGTTTGCCTTGCAATATCGGGACTTTGCGATATGTTTGATGGTAAGATTGCAAGGGCTAAGAAGGATCGCTCCAATGATGAGAAGCTGTTTGGTGTACAGATCGATTCCTTATGCGACGTTGTTTGTTTTGGGGTTTTTCCTGCATTGCTTAGCCATGTTTTAGGGGTTCGAGGGATTTTAGGTGGCATTGTTATTGCATATTACTGCGTTTGCGCTGTTATAAGGCTTGGATTTTTCAATGTCCTTGAAACAAATCGTCAGCTTAAGGAAGATGGTGCCAACAAATACTATCACGGACTTCCGGTTACTTCGATAACGATCATACTTCCTTTTGTATTTCTTTTTAGTTTCGTTACTTCAGAATTAGCCTTTCAATGGATTTTACTGATCACACTATTTATTGTAGCTACATTGTTTATCCTTAATTTTAAACTTAGAAAACCATCGAACAAAGAGCTTTGTTTAATGGTAATAGTTGTTGCTGTTGTAGTTTCAGTCATTCTCTTATATTCGGATTATCGCCTTAAGCAGAGGAATGTACGAGAGAAGGCATTGATAGAGAAATTGTACGAATAGGGGATAGTCCGGATGAAATGTGTTGATCGAAGTGGCAATATAATCAATCAAAATGAGGCACAAGACAGGGTTTTGAAAGCTCTTTATCAAAATTTGTTCGGAAGAATATTATTGAAGCAGCTGATAAAGCCGTGGGTTTCAAATGTTGCAGGAGCAATATTGGATAGCTCCTGGTCAAGATGCTTAATAGCTCCATTTGTTAAAAGGAATCATATTAATTTGGCAGAATATGAGGAGCATTCCTTCTTATCCTATAATGATTTTTTTACTAGAAGGATAAAAGATGGGCATCGTTCAGTGGATCATCAACCAGACCATCTGATCGCACCCTGTGATGGGAAATTATATGTATCCCCTATTATGAAGGACTCCCGTTTTACAATTAAGAATACACAATATACGTTACACAGTTTACTGAAGAATAAAAAGCTTGCTGATTATTATGATGGTGGTGTACTTTTACTGTTTCGCTTATCAGTAGATGATTATCATAGATATTGTTATATTGATCATGGGAGAAAGACAAAGAATTATCATATCAAAGGAGTCTTTCACACCGTAAATCCGATAGCGAACCAAGTACTTCCGGTATATAAAGAAAACACAAGAGAATTTTCTATCATGGATACTGAAAATTTCGGCAAAGTGTTAGTCATGGAAGTTGGAGCTATGTTGGTTGGTAAGATTGTGAATTATCATGAAGCTGCGATTGTACAGCGGGGGGAAGAGAAAGGGAGATTCGAATTTGGGGGATCTTCAATCATAATTTTACTGGAGAAGGGTAGAGCAGTGATTGATGAAGACATTCTAAATAATTCGGCAAATGGGATTGAAACAAAGGTTAAGCTGGGGGAAAGGATTGGATTACAGAGCTAATTACTGGCCAAAGGTATTGGTTCACACGAAAGTGTGAACCACTTTTTTGCCTAATGTTAATGATAAATCTCAGGCAATGATTGGTGTGCAGATGGCAAGTGCAACGGCAACATCAGCTGCAGGATGAATACCCCTCCCGCCGTTTCAATAGAATATAAGCCGCCATGGCGTTTTACGATAGAGACCATACTCTTGATTCCGAAGCCGTGTCCGGCTTCTTTTTTATTTGACTTGGGCAATTCTCCCTCAATCTGTATCTCTCCCACATATGCATTTTCTGTGGATATTACTAATTTATCACCGTTGATAATGGCATGAATATATACCTTGCGAAGCTTCTCATCCTCCAATTGAACAGCTGCGCTAATGGCATTCTCTAGTGCATTGGACAGCAGGGCACAAAGCTCGGTGTCGTTCACACCGAGATTCTCCGGTAGTTTGATATCTGCGTATAGATTAACCTGTAACTTTTTTGCCCGTGCTTCAAAGCTGGTTAAAATCAAATTTACGGTTTCGTTCTCGCAATAACGGACCGGGGTTAGTGAAGCAATATCGGCTTCTGTACTGGCTAGATATTCCCTGATTTTTCGAAGATCACCATCGGCAGCATAGCTGCCAAGCAGCGACAGGTGATGACGCATATCGTGGCGGTAGATTATGGTGCTGCTTTGTATCTGGCGCATATTATCCAGTTCCGACTGAGATTGCTGGAGCAGGGAAGCTAAGATATCCCTCTCTCGCTGAGCCGCTACCTGCTTTTGGGATTCATTGTAGTATAGGAGTACAAATATTAAGTAAAAGGTACAAATAACAGAAGGAGTAAATTGTACCGCTTCACGAGCACCGGAATACAGGAGATTCGTATAGATTGTAGTAGCATAATCAAATAAATAATATAAAAGAGGTACTGCACCAAAAAGCAGACAGGATCGCATAGATCGCTCTAATAACTGGACTACTGAGTCAGCCACATATTTTTTAAGAAAATAATACACAAGACACATGGAAACAAAGTAACTAATATGATCGGCATAACGGTTGCCAAGAATAGCTGCTGACAAGGAGCCAATCCACTTAGGTATCTGGCAGCAAAGATAGGCTGTCAGTACGCTGTTGATCGAAATCAGCCACGGACGTTTAAAATATAGGACAAAGAATGCAATTGACGGCAAATGCGTAATGAAGGGGTACAGTTTCATCGTAGTTTGTAACCCAAACATCTGCCAGCAAAGAACTTGCACAGAGAGTATGAAGGCATAAAAGAAAGCTATTGTCAGTTTGCCTGACCGTGTCCCTTGCACATTGGCAAAAAGAAAAGACACCGCTACACCGAAAACTAAAACCATACCGGAGCGAAATAAAATAATAATGGAATCTATCACAGCATTTCCCTCCGTTCATTTGGTAACAGCAGATATTTCATATATGCAGCTTTCGCACTCGTAAAGGCATCTCTAGCCACGGGCACCATTTTACCGATTATAGTAGAAAAACCCTTCTTATTTAGCTCGGTCACCTGACGAAGGTTTATTATATAAGAACGGTGAGGTTTATAGAAGTTAGGGTCAGTCAGCAAGGTACTCTCGTAATCGGTCAGGTAGCCATAGGCTTCTCGCACCTCACCATTTGTCAGGACAAACTGTACGGAACGGTTTATGACTTCCACAGATACAATTTGCGAAAAAGGCAGCCTTACGATGCCGCTTCCGGTTTTCAGAGTCAGATACGAATCCTCCTGCTTAAATATAGCAAGCTGCTTGCTAATGGAAGGAAATATCTGGTCCTTACAAGCGGGCTTCATGATATAATCCTTGGCACCTACACGGTAGCTCTCCACCGCAAACTCACGGGAAGAGGTAAGAAAAATAATTGGAATTTCATTATCCAGACGACGGATCTCTTCCGCAGCCTCCATTCCTGTAATAGCAGGCATAAGGATGTCCAAAAGCAATAGATCAAACCGTCTAGATCTCATAGTCTCTATAAGCTCCGTAGCACTGTGAAAAGCTTCGTATGTAACCGAACTGTCACACTCATGGCAGTAATCTTCCAGTAGAGAGGAAATATGGGAAAGTTCATCTAAATTGTCATCACAAACAGCTATATGCATGTCATACCTCCAGAAGTAAAATTAACCAATTCTATTTTAACATAAAGCCATCAGAGCTTCAAGAATTCGACACTATTTTTAAGCGAAAAGCGATATGCCATTTCCTTACAAACACCGCATGATGACATCCAAGGTATACGATTCGTGCGGTAGAAGATACAATTCGTGCGGTAAATGGTTTTCTAATAATAAAATCTGTTAGTATAATATCGCGATACAGCGAATAAAAACATGAATTATGGGGGTGATGTTCCGTGACAGCAGCTACGCTTGGCTGGTTTATTGCAGGAATTGGTGTGGCAGCATTTGTTACATTGTGGTTTTTAGTGAGTTATAAGGAACTATCCGCAAAGCAGAATAGCCTTGAAAGCATCACTGAGCAGGTGCAAATGCACCGTAGATTACATATGCAGGAACGCTAAACCGTATTCCAGCCTATATTATGGGGTTTCATCCTGCAGGGAAGGAGCGTGGGATATGAGATACGCTTGTCGAAGAAACCCAAAGGTTGCAGGTGCTTCTGGATCAGGAAAAAGATCTGCAAATAAAGAAGTAAAAGATTCACGCTTGAGCATATAAGAGAGGGTACATAAACCAGTTTATGCTCATATTTTTACCAACATGATAGTAATAACAGCACAGAAAAGAGGACAAATATGAAAAAACGGATCACGTTTCTTTTAACCATTTTAATATTGCTTTCTCTGACAGCATGCTCAGGTACAAAGAAAGCCACGCAGGAGCCGCCCGATAAGGCTGCTGACACTGACCTGGCTGTAGTAGATAGCGATCAGGCGGAAGAAGATACTGATAAGGGAGCAGATGACACCAGCATAGAATGGACAGTTTACTGGTATCTCTGTGGAAGCGACTTGGAAAGCAACTACGCAGCGGCCACCAATGACCTGGCGGAGCTGATGGATGTGACAATGCCTGAGAATGTGAAGGTGGTTATTCAAACCGGCGGCTCGCTGCTATGGCAAAACGATATCATCAGTGCGGATACACTGGGGCGCTATGTTTATGACCATAACGGATTGCAGCTCATAGAAGAGCTTCCCTCCGCCAGTATGGGGGATGCACAGACACTTAAGGAGTTTCTAGCCTTCGGGAAGAAACATTACCCGGCAAAGCGCACGGCAGTAGTGATTTGGAACCACGGCGGTGGCTCAGTGTCAGGTGCTGCCTTTGATGAACTGTACGGAATGGATTCCTTAAGCCTTGCAGAGATGTATCAAGCTTTTGCGGAAGCCTTCGGAGAAGATCCTCAGAGAAGGCCGGTGGACATCATCGGTTTTGACACCTGCCTTATGGCAACGGTGGATACGGCTTATACCTTCTCCGGTATTGCCAAATACCTGGTGGCTTCACAGGAGATAGAACCGGGCAATGGATGGCTCTATAGCGGGTGGCTTGGGGCACTTGCCGGGAAACCGGATATGGAACCTCTGGAGCTCTCTAAGCTGATTTGCGACAGCTATGTACAAGGCTGTGTAGAGGTTGGGACAGAGGACAATATTACCCTGTCGGTTACAGATCTCTCCAAGATATCGGATCTCATTGCTGCTTATGATGATTTCGGTAAGGAAGCTCTTGCTTCGGCGGTCGAAAATCCGGCATTCTTTGCTCACTTCTCCCAGATTGCGAACAATGTTGAAAACTATGGCGGTAATACCCGCGAACAGGGCTATACCAATATGACCGACCTTGGATCACTTGCTATAAAATCCTCGGGATTGCTGCCCGAGACCTCCGGAGCTGTTACAGCTGCACTTGCTGACTGTGTTGTGTATAAGGTAAACGGTAAATATCGCCCGGAGTCGGCTGGCCTTTCCTGCTATTACAGCTATAACGGGGATGTGGATGACTTCCTTGCCTATGCCGGTATCGGCCCGGCTGATTCCTTTAAATATCTATTTGCCTACGGCTTAACCGGCGAGTTATCCGAAGAGGGCATGAGCTATCTCTCCCAGATGAATTACAGCTCTTTACCCGAGCTATTGACCCTAAACAGTGTAAACTGGCAGGATATGCCGGTAACTGTAGATGAGGGCGGTAATGCGACCCTTACGCTGGGCAGTGAGGCGATCAATATTCTGTCCTCCCTGACCTTCGAGCTTTACTATGCGGATCCCCAGGAGGACATCCTGCTCTGTCTGGGTAGCGATAACGATATTGTGGCGGACTGGGACAAGGGTGTATTTAAGGATAACTTCCGAGGCGTTTGGGGGAGCCTGGACGGTGCCTTATGTTATATGGAAATTGCCTATGAGGGAGATAGCTATAACCAGTATTCGGTGCCGATTCTACTTAACGGAGAGGAATACAACCTGATCATCATCTATGACTTTGAGACAGGGGAATATCTGATTGAGGGTGCCAGAAAGCCGTTGGATGAGAGCGGTGCAGCGGATAAAAACCTGCGCTATCTGGTGGAAGGTGATGAAATCCAAACCATTCACTATGCAACCGCGATCAGTGGCAGTGGCGAGCTGACTGCCGTTCCGATTGATACCATTCAGGTGACCCCAAATACCGCCTTTGCAGAAACCGAACTGGGCGACGGCTTCTTCATCATGATGTATGTCATGCAGGACAGTCAGGGCAATGTTGCCTACTCTGCCGCTGTAACCTTTGAATCGTCAAAGGGACAGATTACAACCAGTGTGAATTAGTCTATGAGAACGTGCCGGATTGGAGCTTTGAGGAAAAAGCAAGGAAATGCGGATCCAAGGGAGAAATCGAGTGATTACAAATGTTATGGAACAAACAACATAAAATATAAACAAACCTAAAGGAGGATTTCATAACATGAAACGAAGAATACTAAGTATGATACTTGTGTTGTGTATGGTGCTCACGCTGATACCGAGCACGGCGTTTGCCGAAGTGGCTGACAGAGTCTTACCCATCGGAGCAAGCGCTAAAAAAGACAGCGGAAATGCTGTCGGCGAAAACCAAATGAATAAGATGCTGGATTTGAGCAGTGTGGTAGACAATGTCGACTGCACCACTGCAAGTCCCATAGGTAACGGGCACATTCACAGCGATAACATGACTTGCTGGGCATGGTATACAAACGGCAAGGTAGTGGACGGTAAAACTTATACTGGCAATGTGCTGGTGCTTGACGGGGTGGACCTTGTGTGCACCACCGATACCACCGGTATTTCTCTGCCCAGCGATACAACCATCGTCACGACCATGGGCAGCGTCAACACCGTTACCGCAGCGGCAAACGACAGTGGAGACAGCTATGGTA
>JAEYRK010000038.1 GCA_023435645.1 Bacillota bacterium | reverse complement strand
TTAAGGGGCTTTTATATTGATATAGAGAAGGAAGTCCCCGGACCTCTGTTATTTACTACGGAAGAGGTAGTAGAGGCTGTAAAGAATATTGCTTCCATAGAGAAGGAGTATGCAGCCAGGTATGAGGTCTTCTACAACAGATTTTGTGAGTGGGAAGATGGACATTCGTCACAAAAAGTGGTAGAATCAGTATTCAATCAGTAATATTTCGTAAGAAATTGCGAAACTTCTGATCAGTATATTATTTGAAATCAGCAGATCCATGTTTCTTAGCGGAAAGTGTGGGCGTAGGAGCACTGCAACAATTATTGAAGTTATACAGGAAGTGTGGGGATAAACGTGGGTACTTCGATTAAAAATTTTAAGAAATATCGGTTTTTATTGATGGAATTGGTGAAAAAGGATATTAAGCTCAAGTACCGCCGTTCCTATCTGGGCATCCTGTGGACTTTATTGGAACCCATCTTAACAACCGCCGTACTTACTATGGTTTTTTCTACCATTTATCAGAAGAAGGACCATATGTTTCCGGTATATATCCTGACCGGACGTTTACTTTTTTCCTACTTTTCAAATTCTACAAAAGCAGCAATGAAAGCAATCAGGAGTAACAGTGCCATGATTAAGAAGGTATATGTACCGAAGTACATATACCCGTTTTCCACGATATTAGCAAATTATCTGACCTTTTTAATCTCCCTAGTGGTATTATTCGGAGCTGCGCTGATTTTCCGCGTCAAGCCTACGATTCACCTGCTCGCTGTCTTCATTCCCTTGTTCCAGCTCCTGATCCTATGCCTAGGAGTGGGACTGATACTGGCGACTCTCGCTGTATTCTTCAGGGATTTGGAATATCTGTGGGGGGTTATTCTGATGCTCATTATGTACACCTCAGCTATTTTTTACAGGATAGAGATTGTCAGCAAAGAAAATTTGTGGATTTATAAGCTGAATCCCTTGTATCAAATTATTATTAATTTTAGGAACAGTATCTTTGGATTACCGATTGACAAAGAAGCCATGCTGATTTCCACAATGTACTGTATCGGATCCTTACTAATCGGAATCGTATTGTTTTATAAGCAGCAGGACAAATTCATCTTGAACATATAGACCCTAGAGACAGCCTGGTTCTGGAAACATGAAGTGATACACTTTGAAAACAGCACATAGCATGCAGCTTGTGTAGGTTACTTGCCTGACGGCACATGGAGGTTATTTTGAAAAATGTGGTTTTAAAGGTTGATAACGTCAGCATGAAATTCAACTTAATGGAAAAGAAAGTCGATAATCTAAAGGAGTATGTCATAAAGCTGGTAAAGAAGGAGCTTCGCTACCAGGAATTTTGGGCGTTGAAAAATATCTCCTTCTCTATCAATAAGGGAGATCGGCTGGGAGTACTAGGCCTTAACGGTGCCGGAAAAAGTACGCTGTTGAAGATTATCGCAGGTGTATTAAAGGCGACGGAGGGAAGCGTCAGTATTAAGGGGAAGATTGTGCCTCTGCTGGAGTTGGGGGCAGGTTTTGATCCCCAATATACAGGGATGGAAAATATCTTTCTGTACGGAGCTGTATTGGGTTATCCCAAGGATTTTATCAAAGAAAAGTTAAATGAAATCGTAGAGTTTTCAGATTTGGGGGATTTTATCCATGTTCCGGTGAAGAATTATTCCTCAGGTATGAAAGCAAGACTTGGCTTCTCGATTGCCACGGTGATGGAGCCGGAAATTCTGATTCTGGATGAGGTTCTGTCCGTCGGAGATGCGAAGTTTCGTAAGAAGAGTGAGAAAAGAATCCAGGCTATGTTTGATCAGGGAATAACCGTATTATTTGTCTCCCATAATATTGATCAGATCAAACGGATTTGTAATAAGGCAATCCTATTAGAGCATGGTAGCCTGATTGCGGAAGGATCGGCAGAGGAGGTCTGCGGTATCTATGAGACCATGATAGGAGATACGGACGCTGCTGAGGCAAAAAAGAAAGCCAAGAAGAAAAAGAAAAAGAAGAAAAAGCCGGTTCCCGAGGCTGCGGAGCATTCGGGTGTAGAAGCTGCGGAGCATTCGGTTGTAGAAGCTGCGGAGCATAAGGAGGAGGGAGTGGTCATTCAGGAGAAGCCCCTTCCCCCTGCCCATGAAAGAACTGAAGTAGCTGTGGGTAGTACAGAAGCGGAGTTAAATACAGCGGATATCACAGTAGTGCAGGAAGTAGCTACTGATAGCAGTATAGTGCAACAGGAAAAAGCAGCTGACAGTACTGCGCAGGAGATAAGTACAGCGGATCGCACAGTAGTGCAGGAAGTAGCTGCGGACAGCACCGCGGCAGAGGTTGGCAAGGGTAAGGATGACCCAACGAATGAAGGAGGCTTACTATGAAAAAAGTAATTACCTATGGGACCTATGATTTACTCCATGTAGGTCATATTAATCTGTTAAGAAGAGCGAAGGAGCTGGGAGATTATCTGGTAGTAGTGCTTTCCTCCGATGAATTTAATGCGATCAAGCATAAGACAGCATATCATTGCTATGAGGATAGAAAAATCATCTTAGAATCCATCAAATATGTGGATGAGGTACTTCCGGAGTATACCTGGGAGCAGAAAATTCAGGATGTTGTTGACAATCAAATTGATGTATTTGTCATGGGAGATGACTGGAAGGGTCAGTTTGATTTCTTAAAGGATTATTGTGAGGTGGTGTATCTACCCAGAACCGATGGGATCTCCACTACGAAAATAAAGCAGGATCTAAAGCTTGACAGCAAGAAATAATCAATGGGAATGCCGCCAGACTACCTTTGAAGGATGAAAGGACTCCCTGATTAGGAGGCCTCGGCAGTCACTGGCGTAAGCGGCGGAGGATGGTTTTTATGCTTAAGAGGATTGTTTTATTCGGCTATAGGCTCTGCACAAGGCTTCTAAAGGTCAATCGGAGGATCCTTTTGTTTGAGAGTAATCTTGGCAGAAATTATACCGGTAATCCCCGAGCCATTTATGAAGAAATGGTTCGGCAGGGTTTGGACAAAAAGTATCGTTGTTATTTTATACTGGAGGATGTGACGACTGTAATACCGGGATCGGCTCGAAAAATACGAAGGAACCGCTTCCGGTATTTCCTGTTATTTGCTACCGCAGGTATATGGGTCTGCGATTCCAGGCTTCCGAAGTATATCATTAAACGTCCGGGCTGTACCTATATCCAGACCTGGCATGGTACTCCGCTAAAGAAGCTTGCATTGGATATGGAAGCAGTGTTTATGGCAGGAGAAACAGGGATCGAGGACTATAAGAAGAGCTTTCGGGAGAATACGAGGACCTGGGATTATCTCATTTCCCAGAACAGCTTCTCAACTGAGATATTTCGGAGGGCCTTTGATTTTAAGAAGGAGATACTTGAGATCGGTTATCCGAGAAATGATGTTTTGTTTCGGAGGAATCAGCAGGCCGATATTGTAAAGCTTAAGGAGGAGCTGGGACTTCCCCTGGATAAACGAATTATTCTCTATGCACCCACCTGGAGGGATAATGAATTCTATGGGAACGGTAAATATAAATTTAATCCCAGGATTGATTTTTCCCTGCTGAAGGAAGGATTGGGTAAGGATTCGGTGCTGATTGTGAAATATCATTATCTGGTGATGGACCAAATCGATTGGTCCATCTATGGGGAGTTCATCCGCTCCTTTGATATGAGCTATGATATCTCTGTTTTGTATCTGGTTTCCGACCTTCTCATAACTGATTATTCCTCAGTTATGTTTGACTTTAGCTTACTAGGCAGACCCATACTGTTCTATTGCTATGACCTTGAGGAATACCGGAATAATCTCCGGGGCTTTTATTTTAATTTATTGGAGGAGGCTCCGGGACCTGTTGCTGTGACAAGCGAAGAGCTGCTTCATGAGATACTTCATTATGACAGCCGGGAATACCGGGCGAGATATGATGCCTTTCTGGCGAAATACAACCATGCGGATGATGGACAGGCAGCCCGGAAGGTGGTTGCGCTGATCGAGGAGCTGGCGCAAGGCATCGATCCCCCTATGTCATAGGGTACTGAAGATGAGATACTGAAGATGAGATACTGAAGATTGGATACTGCTGTAGGAGATCAGCAGCTTATGATAAAATGTGATCTATAGACCGAGATTATAGCTTTTGGGAGAACAGGCTCATGCGAAAGGAAATTGGATACCGATTATTTGCAATGATTTATGATATATGCAGACTGTTACCGACAAAGAAGAAGCGGGTGCATTGCATCATGACCCATGATGACGGTGAGGGTAGTAATGTCAGCCTGGTCGTAAAGGCACTGAAGGAACAGGAGGAAGGCTACAGCTTTTCCTATATCACGAAGAGAGAGACTCTGGATGTAAAAGGTCTAAAAAGCCTTCCGGGGCTTCTATCCTTTTTCTTCAGGAAACCCTTCGAACTATCCCGTGCACAGATTATCCTGATGGATAATGTGTTTCTGCCGATGGCGTATATAAAGCGGAGAAGGGGAGTCAAGGTCATTCAGCTATGGCATGGTACCGGTACGATCAAGAAATTCGGACAGCATGTGAATACCGGTCGGTTGAAGATGCTGGAGAAGCAGGCAAACAGTAACATAACCCATTTGATTGTTAATTCAGAAGGGACAAGGAGGCTGTATGCAGAGACCTTTGGAATCAGTGAGGAGAGGGTATATCCGATTGGACTTCCAAAGACAGACGAGCTGATCCGACGGATTAAGGAGGCAGAGAAGCTTGGACTTAATCAGGACAGGGAAGCTATCTATCAAAAATATTCCATTCCTGAACATGCAAAGCTGATCCTTTATGCACCAACCTTCCGGGATCAGGAGCTTCAGGGAACAGGAATTCTTCAAAAGCTTGAGGATTTACAGAAGGTTCTGCCGGAGGAGTATTACCTGGGATTAAGACTGCATCCTTTTATCGCTGAGGCTTGCTTAGGGCTTAAGCTTTTGCCGAGAGTTTGCCAGATGTCCTTTGAAACAGACCTGAACTCCTTACTGATGGCCTCGGATGTTCTGATTTCAGATTATTCCTCCATTATCTTTGAGTACTGTCTGACTGGTCGACCGATGGTGTTTTATGCTTATGATTTGAAGGAATTTTCTGACCATGGAAGAGGCTTTTACAGTGATTATCAGGCATATGTACCAGGGCCGGTTACAGCTACGGCAGAGGAGACAGCAGCCGTTATTCGAGAGAATCGCTTTGATATGGAGGTCATAAGCACCTTCAGAAACAATCATTTTTCCTATCTCGATGGGAAGGCCACAGAAAGGCTACTACGTTTCATCAGGGAGTAGGTAAAATAATAATACTTAGACTGATTAGCATGAAAGATTAGCATGAAATATAGAAGAAACCCGTTCACTCCTAGCTTTAGAGAGATATCTAAGCTACGGAGGAACGGGTTTTGATTTACCATTGATAGGATATTGATTCTATCATTTTGTATACGAGCAGCTGATTCGGTCTATGATCAGAAGCTGTACGGATATACCGATCTGTAGTATTCAGGAAGCGTGGTTTAATAAGCGTTTTTGTTAATAAAGCCCTTAAATATGGTTAGGAACATGATTTTAAAGTCCAGACCAAGGGTCCAGTTCTCAATATAATAAAGATCATGATCGATGCGCTTCCGGATGGAGGTGTCTCCACGATAGCCGTTAATCTGAGCCCAACCTGTTAAGCCGGGGGAAACCTGATGCTTAATCATATATCTGGGTATTTCCTCTTTGAATTTTTCTACAAAGTAAGGGCGTTCCGGACGGGGCCCGACCAGGCTCATATCTCCCTTTAATACATTAAAAAACTGGGGAAACTCATCAATGCTTGTCTTACGGATGAACTTACCAATTCCGGTAACTCTGGGATCACCATTGGTGGTCCAGGACTTTTTCTCGTCCCCTTCCTTCTGTAATACCATGGAACGAAACTTGTACATTTTAAAGGTTTTGTTATGCTTACCGACACGGACCTGAGTGAAGATCACAGGACCACTGGAGGAAAGCTTAATCAATATGGCGACGATCAGCATCGGAAGGGAGAAGATGGTAAGAGCAAAGATTGCACCGATGATATCTACAAGCCGCTTCACCAGCTGATTGAAGGTATTACTAAGGGGCACATTTCTGATATTAATGACCGGTAGACCATATAAATCCTCGGTATAAGGCCTTGTGGGGATGAAGTTGTGGTAATCCGGAACGAATTTTGTATGGACTCCGGATTTTTCACAGGTAGCCACCACCTGCTCCAGCTTCTCATACTCGTTGATGCTTAAGGTAATCGCAATCTCATCCAAGGTCATCTTTGTCAGGAAGCTTTCCAGATTCTCCAGGCTTCCGATGACGGGTACCTTCTTATATACGGTTCCTTTCTCCATAGTATCATCCAAAATCCCATGGATATAGTACCCCCACTGAGGGTTCGCAAAGATACGGTCAATATAGCTCTCTGCGGCACGGCTGTAACCGACCAGAATAACATGCTTCAGATTATAGCCCTTTCTTCTTGCCGTCCGTAGGGTATAGGCAAGCAGCATCCTAGATGAGGTTGTGAGCAGTACATTGGTAAGGGGGAACAGAACCATAAAGGTTCGGGAGATGTGTTTTTCTCCCAGCATATAGATCAGAGCCAGGTAAAATACCGCTCCGATGATATTGGAGAAGATGATGCTGAAAAACTCGGACCATCTCTTCTTATTCCTCCTTGGTGTATAGAGCTTCATATAGGAATAGATGATCAGATAAAGAGGAACGATGAGCAGCAAGTAACGAGCATACTCCGCCAGTGGATAAAAGGTGCCAACCTCAGCCGAGAAAAACGGAATCCGTGTCAAGGGGCTGAAGAATCTTAAGTAATATGTGATCAAATATGCAATGATGATAATAAAAGTATCCAACAGGACTTGAACTCTGTTCAACATTCTCTGGTTATCCTTTATCATTCGATGTCACCTCTCGTTTTCAGTATTTAGTCAGCTTCTCTACTATAATACATGATTATTAGCTTTTCAACAATATGATTTTTATTAAGATTTCTTTAATGCCGACGATGATTTCTCTTCTTACGCCACAATTTTTTTGATTTTTTTTCACAATCTTTACACAAAATACTGATACACTCATGCTATGAAATAAACAGGAGGATATAGATCCTGATGCATAATCAAACTTGAAACAGTGAATAGTGAAGTCTCGGACAGGGACGAAAAGAATGAATTAGATTTGCAATTTCTAAATTCAGCGATCAATGAAAGGAGAGATCATATGGCAGATTATGAAAACAAAGATTGGAATCAGGCGGATTCTCAGAATGATCATATAGAATCACCCCAGGTGAATAGAGCACCGGAGCAAGAATATAGAGCACCGGAGCAGGGGTATCGAGGACCGGAGCAGGGATATAGAGCACCGGAATACAGCTTTTGGGCAGAGCAGATGTCAAGCCAGGGGATGCAGCAGGATAACACACCGAGACCGAGCTCCTGGAATTATTACAATTCTGATATCCCGATCGCTGCGACTGGAGCGGAGGCTCCTGCACCAAAGAAACGCAGACCCTTTTCTTTCATCCTGAAGGCTGCCTGCTTTGGATTATTGGCTGGAGTAAGCTTTATTGGAGTGAATACCCTGTATCATAGAATCAATCCGGAAGCAGGGAAGGATACTACCTTTATCCTTGGCAGCGGGAATGAGGAGGATGCCGGTGAACTCCGACTGACTGTAGGAAGTACCGAACAGGGCAATATTCAAATGACCACCGGTGAGGCGGTAAGTAATATGGTGGATGCTACCATGCCGTCCATCGTATCGATTACCAGCGTTTCCACACAAACGGATTATTGGTTTGGTCAGGAATACAGCAGCGAAGGAAGCGGTTCCGGCATAATCGTAGGAAAGAATGAGAAGGAGCTGCTGATTGCCACCAATAATCATGTTGTTGAGGGAACAGATCAGATTACGGTTACCTTCATTGACGGAAAAAAGGTGAATGCGGTCATTAAGGGTACGGATTCAGCCGCTGATCTGGCTGTTGTCACCGTGGATATCTCCAATATGGAGAAAAGTACCCTGGACTCGATTAGGATTGCAAAACTGGGCAATTCGGATGAGGTCAAGGTTGGTGAGATGGCAGTTGCAATTGGTAACGCCCTTGGTTATGGGCAGTCTGTAACAGTGGGTTATGTCAGTGCCAAGGACAGAAAGGTTGAGGTTTCTGATAGCTATTCCTATAAGACCATGGTACTGCTTCAGACAGATGCTGCCATCAATCCCGGTAATAGCGGAGGTGCTCTATTGAATATAGAAGGAGAGGTCATCGGTATTAATACCGTGAAGTATACCTCAAATGCCGTTGAGGGTATGGGCTATGCAATTCCAATCTCAAGAGCTACACCGATCATCAATGACCTGATGTCAAGAGAAATTCTTGAGACAAAGGATCAGGGTTTCCTCGGAGTGACCCCTACGGACGTAACGGAGGAAATCTCCAAGATGTATAATATTCCGGTCGGTGTGTTCTTATCCGAGGTAATGGAAAGCGGAGCGGCAGCTAAGGCGGGTCTTCTTCAGGGTGACATCATTACGAAGATCAATGATAAGGAAATCACCTCCAGTACTCAGCTGAGAGAACTGGTCTCCAGCATTAAGGCAGGCACAGATATCAACGTAACCTTTATGCGCGGAGAGAGCGGTAGCTATAAGGAGCAAAATATCACTGTAACCCTCGGCTCCAGAGCAGAAATACCGACAGCACAATAAAGACCTTACATTCCTTGATTAATTCGGGTGGATAACGTTATTGTTATCCGCCCGATTTTTATACATCCATACAAAGTCAAGCATTCTCATAGATCACAGTCTATTCGTTGTCTATATTAAACTATTGTAGGATTGGAACGGATACGATATAATATGATAATATATAAAATCAGAATTGTTTCGTTCACAGTTGCCATAGAAGGTTGGAGGATCATATGAAGGATAATAACGATAGAATCGATAAAGATAAATATAACACCCATCATGAGGACCATGAGGATTATGAGGAGGTATGCTACCTCTGTAGAAGACCGGAGGGCATTGCAGGTAAGATGGTACATATACCAAACAACATCAGCATTTGCTCTGATTGTATGCAGAAGACCTTTGATACCATTAATAAGGGAGATAATCCGTATCTTAATATGATCGGCATTTCTCCGGACCTGCTCCGGATGACCGGCCTGAAAAGTGATCTCTCTGAGCCTCAGAAGCTGAAAAAGAAGAAAGCGGAGGAGGAGAATAAGGAGGAGGTCTTTGATCGCAAAAATGTTCCTTCCCCCCACGTAATTAAGGCAAAGCTGGATGAGTTCATCATCGGACAGGAGCGGGCGAAGAAGGTCATCTCTGTTGCAGTGTATAACCACTATAAGAGGATAGGTTCGTCGCTTGGTCGTGACATCGAGATAGAGAAGTCTAATATGCTGATGATCGGGCCCACCGGCAGCGGCAAGACTTTTCTGGTAAAGACCCTGGCAAAGCTGCTGAATGTACCGTTAGCGATTACAGATGCCACCTCCCTGACGGAGGCAGGTTATATCGGAGATGATGTGGAAAGTGTGATTTCTAAGCTTCTGGCAGCGGCAGGCAATGATACTGCCAAAGCAGAACGGGGAATCGTATTTATTGATGAGATTGATAAGATAGCCAAAAAGCGTAATACGAACAGCAGGGACGTCAGTGGAGAATCTGTTCAGCAGGGGCTATTGAAGCTGTTGGAGGGAAGTGATGTGGAGGTTCCGGTTGGAGCTTCTTCAAAGAATGCAATGGTACCTCTAACTACAGTGAATACAGAGAATATTCTATTTATCTGTGGCGGTGCCTTTCCTGAGCTGGATAAGATTATCAAGGCCAGGCTGAATAAGCAGTCCTCCATTGGATTTAAAGCGGACCTTAAGGATAAATATGATGATGATATGAATATCATGGAGAAGACCACGGTTGAGGATCTCCGAGAGTATGGGATGATTCCGGAATTCTTAGGAAGACTTCCGATTCTCTTTTCTCTGGAGGGTCTGACGAAGGATATGCTAATTAAGGTGCTAAAGGAGCCAAAGAATGCAATCCTGAAGCAATACCAGAGTTTGCTTGCCATGGATGAGGTGGATTTGGAGTTTGCACCGGAGGCCTTGGAGGTAATTGCAGAGAAAGCATTGGAGAAGAAAACCGGAGCCAGAGCGCTGAGGGCAATACTTGAGGATATTATGCTAGATATTATGTATGAGATACCAAAGGATGATAACATCGGCCGAGTCATTATAACCCGAGATTATATCGAGGGTAAAGGCGTACCCGTCATTGAGATGAGAGGGGCTGAAAAGCATAAGGTAATTCCGCAGAGGACTGCGAATCTCTGATCGGGAAAGCGTATATAGGAATCAAGGGAAGAGGGGGATTGTTGTGTCACTGTTTCATCACAGGAACGAGCTGGAGGAGCTGTTGCTGGAGGAGAAGCGTGGTCAGGAGGTGACTTCCGTGGAAGCTCAAGCAGAGGATGAGGAGTATGAAATTGTCGAGAGGGAGATTCTGCCTGAAAAAATCATATGTCCGGATTGCGGAGGGATCACGCTGGAAGGGTTGGACTTTTGCGACAAATGCGGCGGGGAATTATAGGTTCATTTTGACTAGGAATTGTAGTATCAATTGTTAAAATATCGTAAAAATATTATATTGACAAACTAAAAAAGCAAGGGTATGATAGATGCAGAATAAAGGCGTTCATGATGTATAACAGAAAATTTCGCTGTTTATCCATATAGAACGTCTTATTTATACCATTAACAGGACACCAAATTAATACGTTAAAGCGTTTAAGCCTTAATGTCCTGAACTATCAGGAGGAGAAATCCACCGAAGAAGCAAGGAGGATATTTATGAAAAAAAGAATTTTAGGTCTTGTTTTAGTACTGGCTATGCTGGTTGCCAGCTTAGCTGCCTGCGGAACCAAGGAAGAGGGTAAGGAATCCGATAAGGCAAAAGGTACAAGTGAAACCAATGACGCGAAGGGTAGTGGAGATGCCGATAAAAAGTTCTATATCGGAGGTATCGGTCCGATTTCCGGTGGTGCAGCCGTTTACGGACAGAGCGTTAAGAATGGTGCCGAATTGGCTGTGAAGGAAATTAACGCAGCCGGTGGTATCAATGGTTCCTTAATTGAATTCAAATTTGAAGATGATGAACATGATGCAGAGAAGGCTGTAAATGCGTATAACAGCTTAAAGGACTGGGGAATGCAGATCCTTATGGGTACGGTTACCTCTACACCTAGTACCGCTGTAGCAGCAGAGTCAGTAAAGGATAACATGTTCCAGCTGACACCCTCAGGCTCTTCACCTGAGACCATTAAGAATGATAATGCCTTCCAGGTATGCTTCTCTGACCCTAACCAGGGTATCGCTTCCGCTCAGTATATCGGAACAAAGGGTCTTGCGACAAAGGTAGCTGTTATTTATGACAGCTCCGATATCTATTCCTCCGGTATTTATGAGAAATTTGCAGAAGAGGCAAGTAGCCAGAGCTTTGAGATCGTTGCTGCAGAAGCATTTACTGCGGACAGCAAGTCCGATTTCTTCGTTCAGCTTCAGAAGGCTAAGGATGCCGGTGCTGAGCTGGTATTCCTTCCGATCTACTACTCCGAAGCATCATTAATCCTGACACAGGCAGCTTCTCTGGATTATAAGCCGATCTTCTTTGGCTGTGATGGTCTGGATGGTATCCTTGGTGTAGAGAACTTTGACACAGCACTGGCTGAGGGCGTTATGCTCTTAACACCTTTCGCAGCAGATGCAGCGGATGCGGCTACTCAGAAATTCGTAGCAGATTACAAAGCAGCTTATAGCGATACACCGAACCAGTTTGCGGCAGATGCCTATGATGCAATCTATATCATCAAAGCTGCAGCTGAGAAAGCCGGAGTTAATCCTAATATGAAGGTTAGTGAGATTGGTGATGGCCTGATAACAGCAATGACACAGATTAGCTTTGACGGCATGACCGGCGCAGGCATGACCTGGGCGGCAACCGGTGAGGTTAACAAGGCTCCCAGAGCAGTTGTAATCAAGGGCGGCGCATATGTAGCAGCTGAATAATAATATATTCAGAGCAATGAATAGATAAAACTGAAACATACAGAAGGGACGGGTATGTTGTCCCTCTGTATGTTTTATATTTTCCGCGTAAGCGAAGCGAAGCAATCTTTCCTCTCCTTTCGGAAAACGCTTGCGTTTTCTCTGAGCATACCAGCACACGAGCAAGTTTACTTGCAATCGTGTGCTGGTATGCTCAGAGAGAAGGAAGGCGAAGCATTCCTCCGAAAGAGAGAGGAAAGAGAAGC
>JAEYRK010000007.1 GCA_023435645.1 Bacillota bacterium | reverse complement strand
AATATATTTTTCATACATATCCCTATCGATATATCCGTTGGCGGAAACCTGCTTTACAAATTCTGTTGTCAGCCTATCTGTATTCACTTGAATCAGATTGTCCTTTTTGATGCTAAAATAAGCAACTGGAATAAGAAACATGATAAGGACAGCAAGGATGATATCTATGATTTTTTGTGGCACATTCCACATCTATGCCACCTCCCCACCATAGGTTACAGGAGTATCCTCCTTCTTCCCATGGAAGATAATCATTGTAAAGCTATTTCCCTGAATTCTTCTGGTAACCTTCACGGTAACATAATCACCGGATTTAAAGCGGTATATCCCATTGGTATAGAGATTATCCAGGATGTCATCCACATATGTCACACTGTAATAATTATCTGTCATTCTTTCGCTTCCGGCCGTACAGTAAGGACACCCGGTCAAGGGATCCTTCGTATAATAAACATGGCCATTTTCACAAACCATCTTTATAAGGCGGTCTGTTACCTCAACATCAAGTACGCAGCTTACTGTATTTCCAAATCTATCAGAAATACTTACTGTTACTGTCTGGGTCCCCATGATATACGGATCGAAGGTATCACTCCATCCTTCAAATGCTATTGCCTTCTGCCCATCCCTGTAGGTCAGGATTACTCTCAGATCAAGTTTTTCACCGTAAGGCACCAGTGTTCCGCCGCTCTGTAAGGAAGCCTCTATTCCTATTATGGAATCGGAACAAATCGGGCATCCCCAGGGGTACTCTCTTAGGTTATACACTTCTCCGCATACACTACAGCTAATATGAAACTCTGATATGACCTCTACAGTTATAGTACAGGACAAATCCCCGTAGTAAACCGTTACCAGCTGTTCTCCAGGTATATTCTTGTCATAACTACAGTGCCATCCCTGTACCTCTTCCATATGACCGTCCCGATAGGTTCCCATGACAACCAGATCAATATCTTCTCCCTGGTTCACCGCTTGATAGGAGGGACTTGCGCTGATTGAAACCAATGCTTCTTTACAATACGGACATCCGGGATCACTGCCATACTCATTTAGGGAATAGTCAGCGCCACAGATGCTACAGGTACTTACGGAGACAACCATAACACTTATAAAAGCATACTTTCCCCGGAAAGAAACCATAACCAGCTGCATCCCTGTTCTAGTCGGGTCATAATTACTGCTCCATCCCATCACTGTTTCCGTATGACCATCCTGAAAGGTAGCTGTTACCTTGATGTTTAGGAGGTCATATCGGTTGACTGTAATAAATTCAGGCGATATCTGAATATATGAAACTATTGTTTTACAGGAAGGACAGCCCGCATCAAAGTCTTCCTCATCTAGAAAATACGTATTGCCACATACCGAACAAACTCTAATCATAGGGGTTACTGTTATCTGCGTTACTGTTGTACATGTTATATCATTCTCAGTATAAGAAACAGTCGCCTCCTGCATTCCTATTATACTACTATCAAAACCAGAAATACTTGCTCCGATAACATCTCTGAAACTGCCGTCATCATAATCTGCTCTTACAGTATAAACCGGGTCAGTATATCTCTCAACCGATTGACTGCTTGGCATCACCGTAATTCCAGATAGATTAGGCTTCACTATAATGGTAACACTGGCGGAAACAGTGATATCATTTTCCGTATAGGAAAACGTGACAGTTTTTGTTCCCGGACCTGGCGTCCAACCGGTCTTACGATAACCGGTGGTGATAACCTTCGTCGATCCCCCTGCGTATTTAACCGTAACAGTATAGGTCGGCTCACTTCCATGATAAACGAGATAAGCTGACGCCCTTACCTCAAGTGCTTCCGGCATGCTGCCGACATTTACCTCTATGGTGCATGTTCTCGTTCCGGTGGTCTTTGCGTTACCTACAAGACCGAAATATGTAAGCGTAACCGTTTGTCTGGTGATTACATTCGGATTGAAATAGCTGGTACAGTTTACAATTCCTGTATGTCCATCAAGGTAAGTGGCGATGGCAGTTGTTATAATATGTTCACCTTCCCTAACTGCCTGTTCAGGATGAGTGGCAGTAATAGAGGTAACTACCTTGTCACAGATTGGCTGCACTTCGGTCCCGCTTGCATCGAGATACTTGCCTACCTTTGTGCAGGTGCCAGGCATTACCCCTGTTCCCCCTTCTATATTACATGCAAGACCAGTTAGTCTTTCAGGTATTGACGCAGTTGTCCAATTGATACCATCAACACTTACGGCTGCAACAGGTTCCGCAGAACCACCATAATTATAGCCGGTTATTAAATACTTGTTGCCAAAATAAATACCCAGCTCATTGTTAGATAAAGTAAAATCTGATATTTTTGCTCCGAAGCTGGGTAAAGTGCTGGATCTATATGTTCCTCTGTAAGCATACTGAGCCGGAGCAAAAAAAATGTATTCGCCGTTTCCTTTCATATAACACTGGTAATTGTAATATGTTCCAGACCTTTCCCTGCTCCAGAGCACGCTACTGTTACCTGAATAAAACAACATGTTTTCACTGCTCATGCCTCTATGGTAACAAGTTGCATAATCAGCCGCCTGGGTATATGTCGTCTCTACATAAGCACTGTTGTTAAATACAAATATATCACCATACTTATAAACAGTGCAGTATCCATTATTGTATCCAAAGTAAAAATACCCCTTTGTGTATGCAAAGCTATCGATTGAAACTGTGAGTCCGCCTAATTTATTCCAACTCACCCCATCTTTTGATTGATATACATAATTACCCCATTGATCAGTTGTGACCGCTACGAAGGCTCCAGAACCATACTTAATCCATTTGAAATTAAGTAAAACATTATTTTTTGTCCATGCAATACCGTCACTGGAAGTCCAGGTGGCATTCGTTCCAACAGCTACAAATAGTCCATTTCCATACGCGACTTCTCTTGGACTACAAGTAATGGCCTTCGTCCAATTAAGCCCATTGGTTGTATAGTAGAGCCCTCCTGGAGCCGTGGCTACAGCAGTTAAGCCTAAATCACAATGAACACCATCGCATACATGGAGGACACCGTCATAACAGGCTGCGGTATGGGTATGGGTGGCATATGAAGTTACGATTCCGTCATGAATTTCCGCAGGAAGAGACTGTAGATCAGCAGATGCCACCAATATACCGGGTAAATCCTTAAGTGCACTAAGCCACTCCCCTTCCTTCGGCACAGCATGCTCTATCTCAATGTCATATAGTTCACCGGTGACGCTCAGTCTGTTCAGGAATTCTTCATACATGCCAACATCAAGATAACCCTGGCTCCTGATTGTATCTACAAATCGGGTGGTTTCATTCTCGGCATATGCACTGGCAACCGAATCACGGTGTCCTAGTTGATATCCCAGGGGATGCAGGCATAAAAACACCACAACCATGATAAAAGATATAATTTTACTTAGAACCTCCACGGTCTTCTCCTCATCTATTGTACATACCGATATAGTATCGTTTGTATCATGCCCTCCTCATTGTATTGATAGCTTTTCTCATATTGATCAGACGTTAGAACAATATCAGCCATATCCTCTACGTAATAGGCTTCGGTATGGATTAGGTATGTGCTGGTTTGGTCAATAATACTGATCTCATATGGTATATCATCCATGATCTGAGCTATGATCTCCGCCTGATTGGCTAAATACCTTTGGTTTTCAAGAGGTGCTTCATATAAAATGTTATCCGAATTCATAGCTTCCAAGGACAAGTCAGTAACGTTTTCCACCCTTCTTGACATGAGATATAATAGCGTTATTCCGGTAAAAAAGATAATGATATAAAAAGACACTCTTAATAGCTTCGTTACATTCTCCATATCTACCTCTGCTGAAAACTCACACCGATAATGACATCGTTTGCATCTCTGATTACATTGCACCGAAATTTGGCCGTTGGCTTTATATAACGGACGGAGGTGAAGTTCTGTATGTCAGAAATAGAAGCGCTGTTTCGATAGGAATGATCACTCGTCGAGGTTATAACATGGACATAGATATTAGCCTCGTCAGTGGTATCAATACTTCCAAGCTGCTTTTTCATATAATTCACCACATCACTACCACCTATTTCCTTGTCGTCATACATAGTGAATTCACTTTCAGATAACTCTTTATGAAACTCATTAAGTTTATCCACCGCTGTATCAGAAGTAACCAACCCCACATCAACCACCCGGTTAAAATAAACTATCAGCAGACAAGTAATCATCAAGCTAAAGGCTAGAAGGAGAAACTTTGTTACATTACTCAAATCATCAGCTCCTCAAATATTTACTTTTGTGTAAATCGAACGCAGGCTATCACATCGTTATGGTCGTATATCACCTCTGCCTTGAAGATACCCGCATCATTAATATAATTACTTTCTGCCGGATCTTCTGAGATCGCCGTTGTAACAGCTGCACCTATTGTAGCGATTCTATTATTTATCGTCGAACTATGAAGATAGTCTTCCGTATCTTTCTTGCCGTTTATAACCTTGATAGACAGATAATCGTCCTTCTTATACTCACGAATGAATTCTTTTATTTCCGAACCTTTTACCTCTGTCTCATCAAGTCTTTTAAGCTTCATATCTTCCGCATCACCGGCTAATCTACTATATACCTCAAGATTCTTGCTGGTATCTGACTCGCCCTTATTTGAGATTCTCAAACTCAATGTGATTAATCCTACAACGATAATGCACCCAACAGCTAACAACAAAAACTTCCATACATTTCCCATACGGCTACTGCTCTCCCTTTCAGATAAATCCCTGTTTCTCCCCACAATCTACTGTTGAGAAAACCATATACATGCTACAACATCATTGGCATCGTAATAAACCATTGAGCGAAATATTCCCGATCCATTAATATAGTTTTCATTTCCTTTATTTTTTGGCAATGCTGAATAATCAACGCCAGAGTTAACCGTTGGCAATGTAATACCTGTAGCTGCACAAGGGTTAATGTATGCAGTCGCGACTCCACCATTGGTATCTACCACGACGGATAAATACTCATGTTCCTTGTACTTCTTTATCAGTTTTACGATTTCTGATCCCTTCACTTCAACATTATCATAAATCTTGAGGTCGATATCCTCTGCAGTACCTGCGTATTCATTATACTGTCCAAGGTTTTTTTCTGTATCAGACTCCCCTTTATTAGAGACCCTTAAACTCAAAGTGATTAATGCAACCACTATGATGCAGCCCACAGCTAGCAATAAAAACTTCCAAACATTCCCCATAAATAGATCCTTTCTTATTCCATCATTTTAAGAATTCATAGAACTAATCATCATCAAAAGTATCAGGATATTTATCTGAAGGCATTCATGATCAAGTCATAATCCTTGAGACCGGACAGGGCATCTAGGGCAAAGGGAACTACCCAGTAAAGCGCAATTGTGATCGTAGCCGGCAGAAAGGACAGGATAGCACCGGCCATGACTTTTTTATCCCTTGCGATACGATAATCCTGATTCCTCATCTCCTGGCTTACCTTTCTCTCCTCCGCTATCTCATCAAACGCCTTCTGGACTCCGATCTTATCTGCTATGATCAGATTGTCTGCCAATCGGCGGAACGGCTCATAGCGCTCCCTTAGCTTCAGTTTTTCCAAGGCATCAAGATCACCGGAGGAATAATCATTGATGCATATTTTAATGGACTCCTTAAATATAATGGCGAAGGATTCCATTAGCTCCAATACCTTAAGCACTGTAGTAGTATCCAGGTTCATAACCAGCATGATGGTTGATTGAAACTGGGCCACCTCATTTCCCATATTCAGTGCTAACACCTTCTTCCGGTAATAAAGCATCCAATAGGGAAACCAGAAGCCAACAGCTGATGCAGCAAGTGCAAACAACAGCTCATACCAATGATAATATTCCTGTCCATATTGCTGCTTCCTGTATATGATTTCATCAATCACGTTGATTCTAATCAGCTCACTTCGAAACTGCCCTTTCTGAAGCAATTCCTTCTCTATCCTCTGCTTGTCCATCGGCTGATCCAGGTAAGTCTTCATATAATAAACCACTGTTTCACCGACAGTCTTCTTCATTTTCTCCGGAATAGCCGCCTCCCGATTACTCGTAAGTCTCTGTGAGGTAAGCAGCTTTTCCCTGTTCCTATGATGCATTGTCATTGATACCAGAACGCAGAGTAAAAAAAGAAGTACAGCATAAATCATTCTCTTAAGCAGGAAGTGCTTAGCTGTCAGCTTCTCCCCTACCCGGTAAAGAAGCTCCTCCTGTCTTTCGAATTTGCCTCTGTTCTTTACACCGTAGTTGTTGAGTATTCGATGGATTGGCTTCAGATAGGCCAGCTGCTGAAGTACAAAATGTTCCTTAAGTCCGAATTCATTGCGATCCTTCAGTTCGTTAACCATCACATACATTATTACAGTGAGCAGAAGGATTGAAATTGTAAGGGTTATTCCCATAGTACCTTCATAAAAGCCAGCTAAATCAGGGGATGTACTGATCGCCCACGCTTTAATTGGACCCAGCAAATACATCGGGGCTAGCGTTATGAACACCATACCGGAAAACTTATGCTCCGTTTCTCTGCGATTCATAAGTTCAATATATATGTCACTCTTTAGCGTATGGATATTCATCAGAAGGATAGAGACACCATTCACCAATTTATCTCCAAACTCAGAAACATATACCGTTAGAGATAAGAACATCCGCAAAAATCGATTCGAAACTGTTTCATTATACCTTCTGATGGCAGTCTCAAGGTCAGAGCTGTCAAGTACTCTCTGAAGCTTCACAGCATTCAGCTTCATGATTCGACCGCATCTTTCGGAAGCATCCGAGATTGCTTCATCGATCATACCATGCTGATAGAAGCTATGCCTGGTATCCGAAAGGAATCTATCCAGTTGATTCATCAGCAGCAGCTCCATATGGTTCACCTTTCGTTCCAGATACTCATGGTGAAAAATCCATACGGACAGAATTGCCAGCGTTGCAGTATACAGGGAAGGGTTGCACCCAAATATAAGAATGAGTAGGAGGATACTGCTACCCCAAACCAGATAACACATTCCCATTGTCTTGCACATCAGGGAGCTCAAATCTTCCGGACTGATTATTTCATACCGTTTCCTCATCTGTTCCACATATCTTTTTGTTATGGTAAACTCAGAGAAAATATAATAGGAACGAATCAAGAATTTTGATCTCTTCCTTCTGTTTTTAGCGTGCTGCGACAGGATACTCATGCAATTACCTCCTGATAGCCTTGAAAGAAGGTTTCATACTCCTTTCGTTCCTCCTCTGTCAGAAATTCATATAGCTTGTCCCTGGTGATTTTGCTTGGTATTCCAACAAGCTCATACTTTCCATGGTGAAACCTTACGATATCCTGTGTCCGGTATCTTCTTCCATTGGTCATCCTAGTAAAGTATTCGCGGAAGCAATCCTCTAGCTTCTCCGGATACGGGCTTCCATATTCCGGGATGATCTCCGTGATTCTTTCCAGGTAGATATGCCCATCCAAGGTGGTTGACATATGAAAATCAAAATGAATGGTCCTGGCAACCTGTTCTTCGGCAGCCCTTTCATCGGAAAATACTCCGGTCTGCAGCATGGATACCTTAAAGCTGTCCACCAATGCCTCACTGGTTTTGGCATGATGGGAGAACAGCATTTGCCTGGTTCCTGACAAGGCTCCTTGAATGACAACTGCACAGGCACTGGGTGAATGGATCTCACCAAAGATATAGATATCCCCATCCATCTTCTTAAATAAATCCATGACCTCCTGCATACTGATCGAATTCGTATCTCTAAGGGTTTGTATATTACGATATCGATAACCGAGTATCTCCTTTAAGCGAAGCTCAAAAATCATTTCCTGTACCCTCACATTGAAGGTACTATTGATAAATTCCATCAATGATTTTAGGAGGGTGGTTTTTCCGGAAAATTGCTTCCCGGTTACAGCTATGGTACAGCAAGCCTTGATCAGCCAGCCCATCACCTTGATCGGCAACTCCGCATTCTGATCCGTAAGTAGGTTCTCTATGGCTACATTTTCTATGCTGTTCAGCTTACGGATAAAAAAAGCCCAGTTCTCAGCTAATTTAGGTCTCACTACCACAATACGGGAGCCGTCACACATAGAGTTGATAATATAGCCTCTATTCTCCGATAAATAGCCCGGTTCATCATATCTGTAAATCTTCTTTGCTACCCGGATCATCTCTGCCTTACTTCCAAATCCCAAAAATGAGAGGCGAATTGTTTTTCCCTGAAACATAATCCAGATGCTGTCATAATAATAGCCGATGCTTTCACGGTGCCAAAGCATGTATTCTTCCATATAATTGTAGTATTCAGCTGTGAGACCTGATAACCCGGCAGATATACCATCCAGCTTCTTCATATCCCTAATCTCGTCAATCACTCCGTTTCCAAGATAGGCGGAATAAATCCGCTGCGTTATAATCTCCAGCTTATCGAGATAACTGAGGGAAATCGCTGTATTATGATATAGCTTCTCGATGTCCTCTCTTGTTATTTCATAACGATACTCATCCTCCCTGCTGCCGATACCCTTACGTCTATGGAAGCTGTTTTCCGTTATCATGTAGAAAAAGCCCTCCAAGCCATGCCTTTGCTTATACAGATACAGGAGTATATCAAATTTATCCCTCACCTCCAGGTTTTTGCCCTCCCGGAAAGGAATGACCTTATCCACTGTTACCTCCGTGATGTCGAAGTCCTTCTGCAGAAGCTTCTTGATATAATCCTTTACGAACTCCTTCGCATTCAGATCTCCGAACCCACAGGTCCTTAAGGCTCTGATCAGCTGCAGCTTTCTAGCCTCTTCCTTCTTTGAAGCAGCCTTACTTAAATTCAGATCCTTATAGCTGGTATCAGTGAGCTCATTCATCTTCTCCTTGATTGCATCCCTTAAGTAGGAGATTGAATACTCATCCTCCCTATGGTCATCCTCATGGGAGTCCTCCCTTTTAAAGAGAAAATAGACCGCAACAGCGATAAAATACAGTATGATTACGATAATCACGAAATTAGCTTCCAACAGCCATCCCACCCCGCTTATCATTGATCAGCCTGATCAATCGATCAGATGCCTCTCTGACACAATTCATAAAATAAGTATCTTCCCCTGATTGTTTGATACTGATGTTCCTGCTCATATATTTCATTACCTTCCCACCTGAGAGGGAATCCATAAATCCTACATTATATGGTATGATCGATAACGGTGTCCTTCGAAACGGTTGATATAGTGCCTTCAGATTATGTAAATTATAGGAGGAGTCTTTATGATAGGAGCCGATTAGATACATCAGCTTATGCTCCTTAAGCCTCCAGGTAGAGAAATGATGATCCAGGACACTCTTATTCTGACATAGATTTACCGCTATCAAATCCGCTTGGGATAATACCAGCTTGGATATTTCATCCGATCCGCTATTACTGTCGATGAAAATCAAATCATAGTATTTCTTCGCCTCCGTCATAATTTTCACGATTGTCTTCGCCATATCATATCTGAACAGTTCACTGTTTTCTATTGTTGTACCCGGAAGCAGGGTAAGCCTTTGATTCCATAGGGGGATGGTATGGTTCTCTATGATCTGCTCATTAAGTGGCTCCAGCTTGATGCTCCTTGCCAGACCGTCAATACCGATATCCATGAATATGTCTCGAGAGCTTTCCCTACTGCCAATCAGATATGCCTCTAGACTATTCATCTTAAAATGTGTCTGCATAAGCAGGCATTTGCATTCATGCTCCATGGCAGTGATTGTAGCAAGTGCAATCATGTTGCTGGTTGTCCCCGGCTGTCCGTGTACACTGCTCCAAAAGGCTACTATTTTACCCATACTAATCTCCTCTTTGTGCTTTTCTATATGCAGAGCGCAATTCCTTCCGGTTGATACCCGGTAGCATCTCCATAACTAATTTCTTGATGACATTTTGAGTAGGGATAGAAAGCCTTTTAAAGTGATAAGAGATCTCATACTGGCACCTTATCTTGCATTTCATATCAAGCTCATCCAGATACATGACATGAATTCTATCCGCCGGAAGCAGGGCTAGCTCCGGAAAACCGTTTCGATTCCACTCTTTTGCTATATGACCGACTACATCCCGAATGATTATACTCAGTTTATCCCCTCCCATGCCTAGCAGGGGTAAAACCCGATTCCAATTATGCTTTTGCTGATCGGTCACACAGATGATATGATCTGATACAGAAAATGCTCTAGCATCCGGGTGAAAACCATAATCGGTCAGGATAAAATCATAGCCCTTCTTTCCTAGGATCGATGACCAATCCTCTTCCCTCTTTTGAGCTCTCAGAAAGTAAATTCCCCGATATTCGATGATGGTTTGATCCAACCCATCCGGACATGGAATGCATTCCGTGACAGCTTGTGTTTCGGATTGATCCACAATCAGAACTCGTTTACCAGCATGATATAGGATCCGTGCCAGATATAGTATAATATCCTGCTTATCAATTCCGGCAAACCCTATTGCTGTTCCTTCCTTGCACATTCCGCACTCCTTTCCATACACTCATTGTAGAAATGTAATCAATATACTGATATCGTCATTCCTACCGAGGTACCTAGTCTCCATATTTAGTACGGAACTCTCTGGTACCAGGGTAGTGACGATGAGTAACGAAACATATTCCGCTACAGACTAGAATATCTGTAAGAATCGGTTCTGATTGTTTCGTTATGCAGCCTACAGCTGCTTCATTTCACTGCCCCCTAACGCAGTTTTTGCACTGCATCAGCTGAAGGATGTATCAGCCTTTGCGGGCAGCGTCTAATTTTCATTTCATGCCTGAGGTAAGGGCTTCTTGTGGTAAGCCCTATCAGCAGTTGCCCCATAGTCTATGGACCATAATCAATTTCTGAGCTCTTTTCCCTCAGCTCCTCCTGATATGTTTTGTTTATATCAGGATTCAAAGCAGCAGGTATCTCTCCTATTTCCTTATCTTCTCTTATTGATAGAGCCCAATCAATTTCCTCCACCTTCGTTGTCAGACTTGCCGCTAACCGGTTTTCCATTGCCTTTCGTATCTGTTTGCTTAGGGCGTCTTCCGCTGTTTCGAGTATATTGGGATTATCCTGAATTAATATGAGTGTTGAGATACTTGGTTTATATGTGACATGGGATCCGTCCTGAAGGGTAGGCTCAATATACTTTGTGGTATATAATTTGGCCCCGCTATATAGAAATGCATCAACAGTAGCACTGGCCATTCGCAGGATTTCCTCTTCGGTCAGCCACAAAATACAGCTTCCAGTTTCTGCCATATAGCCTCGTAGAATTTTTTTTGACAGAATAATATAATCCTCGCCATTTGGAAACATGATCCTGATATCTATCGTATCATCTTCCACGATATTAGAATTTACTAAAATGATGTTATACTCGATTTCACGAAAGTCCTCAGAGACCGACCTATCAGTAAGCATATTGTTCAGTAGATGGGTTCCCGCAGGAATTTCAAGTAAAGCAGTTTTGCCTATACCTTCCTCCTGCATATAGGATTCTTCCGACTGAGAAGCATAAACCGTAAGCTTCTTTACTACATGCTCGGTTATCATATCCCCTGCACTAATTTTTGTCTCAGCGATATATACACTTTTTTGATTATTTGCTTTTTCCTGTCTTATATCCCTCAGCTGCACTTCATATTCCTGCCTCATCTGACCTGTCATTATAAGGATGGTTGCGATCGACGAGCTTCCAATAATGGTAATACAGATCAGCGCTACAATGATATATTGTCTGGTTGTTCTTTTCATTTTACTTTTCAGCTTCATGGCTTACCTCTTGCGAAATATCTCATAATAATAAAGGAAAGTAGTACTATAGCGGATAAAATGATCATGTATCCTTTTACAATAATGCTCTTTGAAATGTGAGGTCTTTCGGGATTACTTTTTTTACGTCTTTTTAACCTAACTGTAGATAATCTCCCATTTACAATCAGAAGAATTAGGAACAGCATTCCTCCGGTACATAACATCAGTACTAGCCTGAGTATTGTCATCTGCCACAAAGGTGCATCTCCTTCCTGACCAGATTCCCGGACAGCTCTGCCTGTTTTATAATCATTCCTGCCGCTTTTCTAGCGGATTGGATGAACCTAAAATTAGTGTTGTCATTCGTACATCGATAATTGCTCGTCATAAACTCCACTATTCTTCCACGGGTACTTGCTTCCCAGAAGGCTTGGTTCCAGGGGATAGGAGCAATATTCTCCAGTGGGATTTCGTAGAGTTCTGAAATCCTTCTGCAGCTTAGGATATTACGATTTGAATAATTACCGATTAAAAATACTGATTTGGGGATAAGTGAGGAATAGCTTTGGATAAAATCTTCAAGAAAGTTTTGATTCTGGCAGAGGTTTACAACAATCAGATCAGCATCTTCAAGGATGGCCTTAGAATTTAAATTCAGTGGAGCAGTGTCTATGTAACAGAGATCAGAAATGTCATCTATATGATGGAAAAAATGAGAGAGATTAAGATTTAGTTCATAGTCAAAGAGTTCATTATGTATATATCCGCTCTGCGGAAGGTAGTAAAGATGCTTGGGTATAATTTCTTTCAGATAGTGTCGGAGCATTACCGGGTGGTTATCTCCTCGGTAGATCCTTCTGATCAACCCTTCAATACCTCCCCCCTCATAGTAATTCGTACCGACTTCCCGTAAAAATGGTACCCTACCAGCACCCAGGAACGCAAGCCCCAAATTATTCTTGCTCAGATGGTTTTCCAGAACTGTGATAGTATAAGGAGAACGCATAACACTCGCTATACTGACTGCTGCCAGATTGTAGGAGACCATGGATTGTTCATAGGAATTGCTCCAAAACGCGATTTTCAATAGATTACCTCCTTCAGATGAAATTAAGAAATGAATGTTGAAGCATCTTGCTTCATCATGATAGTTAGAAGTGTATAATTCTGGAATTATTAGATATCTATATCATAATGCATGAGCCATATTTTGTAAATACTAGTTGAAAAATAATACTAAACAAATATTTTGTTAATTTTTGTTTGTTTTTTACATATTGTGTATTTATATTGTAAATATATGGGTCTTTTGTAGGATTTTAATAGGGAAAATATACAAATTATAAGCTTTATGAGAAAAAATTATCTGGCACTAACGATTCTAATAACAGTTGAAATGGTAACATATGACCACGAAAGGTACAATTGATACTCCAATCCTTGATACCATAAAAATAAGTCCTTATGGTCACATAAAGACTTATCTTCTCTATCTATTCTATTTTTCATCCAAATTTTCCTTCAATAAAAATCGCCTTATAACACTTACTGCTTCATGTTTTTATCAATATCACGATATGCCAGAAGGTAATTGGCACCGGATACGATGAGTCCTCCGCCGATGAAGTTACCGATGGCTGC
>JAEYRK010000109.1 GCA_023435645.1 Bacillota bacterium | reverse complement strand
CCTAAAATCATGCAGGACGGCAGGGATGGGGATGAGGAGCCGGGGTATATTGCAAATATCACCGATTCGGCTACAGCCGGTTTTAAGTATTTTGACTGTCAGGGTGTGAAAAGAATTACAATCAAGGTACGGGGCTATGCCAACGGAGCCTTTCAGGTAAAAACCACCTGGGATGGACCGGTATTGGCTCAAATCCCGGTGAACTATACCAATGTATGGGAGGAATATTCCTCCGATATCGAGATAGAGAATGGAGTTCATGCCATTTATCTAACTTATACCGGTGGAGGAAATGCAAGCCTGTTATCCTTCCAGCTGGAAACCTAAGCACTCGGTTATAAAAGGAAAGGGCAGCGTACTACTATGTACGACGCCCTTTTTCGGCTAAACCTTGCCAATCCATTGGCTGCCACGACTTAGCAGCTTTCATTAAAATTACTTCTTCCAGGTGCTTGGCATAAAGAGTAGCAGCAAGGGGAAAACCTCAAGCCTTCCCGCAAGCATGTCAAACATCATAACAAATTTAGAAAGATCCGAAAAGGAGCTGAAGTTCCCTAAGGGACCGACTACCTCAAGACCAGGTCCGACGTTATTGAGTGTCGCTGCTACAGCAGTGAAGCTGGATGTAAAATCGAGATTATCCAGGGAAACCAGCAGAACAGAGGCGGCAAAGATAAATAGATAGGAGACGAAAAAAACATTGATGGAGCGTAGCACCTCGTGTTCTATTTTCATTCCGTCAAATTTCAATATCTTAACACTGCGCTTGTGCACTAGATAGGATAATTCCTTCCCCAAGGTCTTAAATAGGATAATAATACGGGAAACCTTCATACCACCGCCGGTGCTGCCTGCACAGGCACCGATGAACATGAGAAATACCAGGATGTATTTCGAAAAGGTGGGCCAGGTATTAAAATCAACTGTAGCATAGCCGGTGGTCGTAATGACCGAGGAAACCTGAAACGCTGAATGATGCAGGGAACCAAAAAAGTTCTTGATGCCTCCCAGGTTATAGGCAATTAATAGAATTGATCCTAACACGATCAGGAAGTAGGATCTTAATTCTTCGCTTTTAAAAGCAATCTTAAACTTGCGAAATAAGAGTAGGTAATAGACATTAAAATTCACACCAAATAAAAACATGAATATGGTGATAATCAGCTGATCGTAGGTGGAATAATCCGCAAGGCTTGAATTTTTGATGGCAAAGCCACCGGTTCCGGCCGTACCGAAGGTGAGAGTCAGGGCATCAAAGGCTGGCATATTACCAAGTAGCAGCAGCAGAATCTGTAGCAGGGTCATACCCAAATAGATGGCATACAGGATGATGGCCGAGGTCTTCATCCTAGGGGTTAGCTTGGAAATGGATGGACCGGGACTCTCAGCACGGAGGATGTGAATCCGTTCTCCACCGGTCATTGGAAGGATAGCAAGAATGAACACAAGTATTCCCATACCGCCAATCCAATGAGTAAAGCTTCTCCAAAACAGCATACTCTTGGAGAGAGCCTCCACATCGGTTAAAATGCTGGAGCCGGTTGTAGTAAAGCCGGAGATTACCTCAAAGAGTGCATCCGTAAAGCTGGGTATCTCACCGCTGATATAAAAGGGTAGTGCACCCATAATACTTAGAACAATCCAGCCTAGGGCAACACTGATAAAACCCTCCTTTGAAAAGAAGAGATTACTTTTAGGCATTCTAAGCACCAAGGGTACCCCGATCAGTAAGCACAGACCAATGGTGATCAAAAAAGCAAAGCCACTTTGCTCCCCATAAATAACTGCAACGATGGCCGGTAGTGCCAACAGTGCCGCCTCAACAGTTAGAATCCAGCCAATAATGTGTAAAATAATTGATTTATTCATAATTACTCCTGTTTATTCTAAGATATCGTCAAGATCATCCAGTCCTGTTCTGGTGGTAACGATAATCACAGAATCGCCTATTTTCAGGGAATCCTGACCGTTTGGGATGATGACTTTATTCTTGCGGTAAATACAGCATATCAAAAGATCAGACTTTAAGGACAGCTTGGCTATGGGGATACCAACTAGCCTGGAACTTCCTCTTACGCGAAACTCCAGGGCTTCTGCCTTATCATCAATAATCTTATATAAGGTCTCGACATGACTGCCCTTCGGATTCTGCATCGCTCGGGCATGTTGTACGATACGGTCGGCTGTGATAAGCTTTGGCTTCACAATGGTTCCCAGCGGCATGTCTGCAATGATCTCATCATAGGTCAGCCTCGTAATCTTCGTAAATACCTTCGCTCGGGAGTTCTTATGGGCGTAAAGGGACAGTAGAATATTTTCTTCATCCAAATTTGTAAGGGAGATGAAAGCATCCATGCTTTCGATCCCTTCTTCAATGAGTACATTATGGTCGGAAGCATTGGCATGGATAATCAGTGCTTCGGGAAGTACTTCGCTTAACAGCTCACAGCGGTCTCGATCCTGCTCTATGATTTTCACCTTAATACCCATATCGCTAAACTTCTCTGTCAGATAAATGGCAATATTGCCACCGCCCACAATTAAGACATTTTTAATGGGTGTCGTTGTAATACCGATTTTATGAAAGAATTCCAGTGCATTTCTTGGAGTAGCAACAATGGATATCTTATCCCCTGATTGAAGAACAAAGTTACCGGCCGGAGTACTTACCTGTTCCCCACGCTCCACCGCACATACAAGGATGTTACAGTGCAATTGATTGGGGATGTTCTTGATCTGCATATGATGCAGAACAGAGTTTGCTGGTATTTTTAATTGCAGCAGCTCCACCTTACCCTTGGCAAAGACATCAATATTGATGGCTGAAGGAAGTCGCACCAAACGGGCGATGTCAGTCGCTGTTTCCAGCTCTGGATTGATTACCAGGGAGAGACCCATTCCCTCCTTGATGAACTCTATTTCACCATTGTACTGCGGGTTTCTGACTCGGGCAATGGTGTGACAATTGCCGGCCTTTTTTGCAATCAGACAGCAGAGAAGATTCAACTCGTCAGAGCCTGTGACGGCGATAAGTAAATCTGCAGATTCTATTCCTGCTGACATCTGAATGCTATAGCTTGCTCCATTTCCTATGATACCCAGAACATCAAGGGTATTGCTGATGTTATGAATGGCAGAGGCTTTATGATCGATTAACGTGATTTCATGCCCTTCTCTGTCAAGCTGTTCAGCTAGTGCGGATCCTACCTTACCACAACCAACTATAATGATTTTCATTTCCTTCAGGATGCTCCTTTGTTGTATTTTGTACTATTATAACATATCGCATAAATATTTACATTAGAAATGTATTGGCATTCATTAAGGTGCTGACCTTTACAAGGCAAAGGGTATTCTTTATAATGAGCATAAGGATATAAGGGTATATGGGTATATAAGTGTTGAATTTACAGATTTCCCTTGTCATTAGCACGACTTGGGCTAAGAGGATGGGATGGGAGATCGGTGTATGGGAGATAAGAGCATGGAAGATAAGAGCATTGAGAGAGAAATCATTCAAGAGTTTAATCGGATATTTGACTCCATAGGTGATCATGAGAGTTTCTTTGCACCGGGGCGTGTGAACCTAATTGGGGAGCATACGGACTATAATGGGGGGCATGTGTTTCCCTGTGCATTGACCATAGGAACGTATTGTGTTGTGCAACCAAGGAAGGATAAGCTACTCCGGTTCTATTCTATGAATTTTACTGAGACAGGGGTGATCGAGGTATCCCTAGAGAATCTGGAATATAGGAGGGAGGATTCCTGGACGAACTATCCCAAGGGTGTGATTTGGGCGGTTCAGAGGGAGGGATATGAGATAACACATGGGATGGACCTTCTTTATTACGGAACGATACCCCATGGCTCCGGACTATCCTCCTCAGCCTCCATAGAGGTATTAACCGGCTTTATCCTAAGGGACATCTTTCGGCTTCCGATTGACCCAATAAAGCTCGCCTTACTCTGTCAGAAGGCAGAGAATCTTTTTATCGGGGTAAATTGCGGTATTATGGATCAGTTTGCCATTGCCATGGGGAAGAAGGGGTATGCGATCTTTCTCGACACAGCGGATTTGTCCTATGTATATGCTCCGTTACAATTAGGCGATTCAAAAATTGTAATTATGAATACGAATAAAAAACGGGGATTGGAGGCCTCGGAATATAACAAGAGAAGAAGTGAATGTGAGAGAGCCCTTGCACAATTACAAAAGGTCCTGCAGATTAATACCCTCGGTGATTTATCAGAGGAGCAGTTTAGGGAGTATCAGGAATATATCGAGGATCCAACCAATCGAAGGCGGGCGCGTCATGCCGTATCTGAAAATCAGAGAACCCTCCGGGCAGCAGAGGCCCTACAGAAACATGATCTTGCATTGTTCGGCAGGCTAATGGTGGAATCCCATGAATCCTTAAGAAATGACTACGAGGTAACAGGATTAGAACTGGATACGATTGTGGAAGCAGCACTGAAGCAGGGAGGAGTCTACGGAGCCAGAATGACCGGTGCAGGGTTTGGTGGCTGTGCCGTAGGTATTGTGCAGGAAGCCTACCTGGAAGAGTTTGTCCGGGCTGTGGGACAGGAGTACCTGGAGCGGATTGGTTATGAAGCAAGCTTTTATCTTGTGGACGCCGGGGAAGGTCCGATGGTTAGGAGACTTGGTGGGAGGAGAGAAGGATTGACTCTTTAGGCAGGCCTTATTAGCTTGCTGGCTGAAATTGAATATGAAGGGACAATTATTGAACCAAGGCTTAGCCTTGAAAACTTGTGTTGACAATTTTACGTATTTAAGAAGCTGTCACATCAGCGGTGTACAACTGTTGATGGCCAGCTTCTTTTTTAAGTTATGAGTAGGTAACAGGGCTTGGAATAAGCAGGCCTTACCTCAGCTCGCAAGCACTGATAAGCAATAAGTCCTTCGATGGCAGTGTTATCAAGAAAGGTTCCGAGTGCTCCGTTTCTATAGGAGTAGATTTCACCGACCTGGGTTGCAATGATCAGGCTTTCCATCTGATCCCCCGGAAAATCACTGTTTTTATTACCGTGGGCAAATTAAGTCTGCCAACCAAAGGATTGAGTCTTACATTTACTTGTTTCAAGCGACAGGTCGCTCCTTATTCTTGTTTGTATATGCTTATGTTAGGAGAGGATTTGTTAGTACATCATCAGAAGGAAAGTCCTGAAATCAATGCAATTGGCCCCATCTGTGGTTGGAATATAGGATCAAAAAGGAAACATTTTATATAAAATGTAAATAATTAGAAATTCCTATTGGAAAATACAAAAATATATGTTAAAATCTTACATAGAATCTAAATTGGGGGAATATAGTCATGGTTTTCATTATTCTGGGTATTATGGCTTATCTGCTTTTCTTTTTATATGACATTAACAGCATCATTATAAAGAATAAGCTGTTAAAGGGTTGCTTTTTTGCGGGTATCTGCTTATTGACGGCTGCTACGACGGGGATCATTATTTCCACCGCAGACCAGGTTAAGCTTTCTATCATCAGGACTGGTCTTTGTGGATTGATGGCGGCAGTATTTCTTACACTGCTGATCTATACCTTGTTTTTCGCCCTCCCCTTTCAAGACACCTATTTAGGGACTGAGGCTCCCCCTAAGGTGTATCAGAACGGGGTCTATGCCCTGTGCAGACATCCGGGAGTACTCTGGTTCATCGGGATGTACTTATTCTTAGGACTTATGCTGCAGCTGCCCATATTTTATATAGCATCGGCCATCTTCAGTGGTTTGAATGTGCTCTATGTCATATTTCAGGACTCCTGGACCTTTATGAGGATATTTCCGGATTATAAGCAATATAAGCAGGAAACCCCATTTTTAATACCTGGAATACACAGTATAAGGAAATGTATGAAGACTATTTCACTATAGGAGGCTAATTAAATTAAATGAATTTTGAGGAGAAGCTACGGATTAATCAACAAGATCTGATATGGAAAGAGTACTGCGGTTTTTTGGATTTAGACCTGGATGCTTATATGAATATTCAGTATAGGTTAATGACGGAGCAGATTAAGCTATGGTCAGATAGTGAGCTTGGTAAGAGTATATTGAAGGGGAAACGACCGGAGACCGTCGAAGAATTCCGTAGAATGGTTCCCCTGACCTCCTACGGGGATTATGCGGACATCCTTCTTCAGAAAAAGGGGGAGATGCTTCCGGATGAACCCTTGGTATGGATTCAGACCACCTGGGAGGGCGGAAAACATCCGATCAAGGTTGCTCCCTATACCAAAAGCATGATGGATACCTATCGCAATAACATGATTGCCTGCCTGCTACTTGCCACCAGTCCGGAGAAGGGTAAGTTTACTGTACGGCCCAAGGATACCTTTTTGTATGCTCTGGCGCCTCTTCCCTATGCAACCGGCCTGATGCCGCTGGCTTTGGGTGAAGAGATTGAAATGGAGTTCCTGCCGCCGGTGAGAGAGGCTGTGAAGATGTCCTTCAGCGAACGGAATAAGAAGGGCTTTAAGCTGGGATTAAAAAAGGGCATTGATTTTTTCTTTGGTCTGGGTAGCGTTTCCTATTATGTCAGTATCAGCCTGTCCTCCATGAGTAAGGGAACTTCTAAAACTCAGGGGGAGAAATCCAAAAGCTTTAGTGTTTTTCATCTACCGCTTCGCATGCTGCTAAGGCTCCTTGTAGCGAGATACCGCTGTAAAAAGGAAAATCGGGACTTAAAGCCAAAGGACTTATTCAGACTGAAGGGCTTTATGTGTGCAGGAACGGATAATCACTGCTATAAGGATGATCTTGAAGAGCTCTGGGGGATACGTCCGATGGAGGTGTTCGCAGGAACAGAACCCACGGTCCTTGGAACCGAGACCTGGACTCGAAATGGCATGTACTTCTTTCCCGATGCTTGTTTCTACGAATTTATCCCTGAGAAGGATATGCTGCGAAATCTGGAGGATACATCCTACCAGCCGGAAACCTATCTGATGAACGAAGTGGTTCCCGGGGAAAAATATGAAATTGTAATCTCTGTACTGAAGGGGGGAGCCTTTGCCAGATACCGTGTAGGGGATATGTATCAGTGTGTGGGGCTGACAAATCATGAGGACGGAACCAGCATTCCCCGATTCAAATACATAGACCGTATCCCTTCCATTATTGACATCGCCGGCTTCACTCGGATATCCGAGCGCTCCATACAGGAGGTAATTGACCTGTCCGGACTGCCTGTGGAGAAGTGGTTTGCTGTAAAGGAATATAATAAGCAAAATCGACCGATCATGCATCTTTATGTTGAGATGAAGAAGCAGGCGTTGACGAATGCAGCCATCAGTAAGGAGGTTTTACGAGAGCACTTATCCATCTATTTTAAATATGTAGACCAGGATTATCAGGACCTAAAGCGAATCCTCGGCATGGATCCATTGGAAATTACGATCTTAAAATGCGGAACCTTCGCAGAATTTGAGAAGAAGAAGGGGAGGGGCTTGAAACATATGAATCCGTCAGCCTATGAGGTCATGGAGCTGCTGCGCATGGAGCAAAGTGACTTTAAGCTGATTGGGGGGAGGGGTCTTTAATGGGAAATTATATCTTTGTGCCGGTCATCGCATTGCTTTGTTATGTGCTTTTATTTCTGACCTTTTTGGCGGCGAAGAAAAATCAAATCATCAATGCTTTTCTGTTCGTACTTGGAGCTATGATTTTATGGACCGGAGGATCTCTATGCATGCGGATGCTGCTATGGCCCTCCCTAAAATTCTGGTATGACGTCTCTATTCTGGGACTCACCTTGTTGCCGCTCTCATTTTTGATTTTCGTGATGAAATATGCGGAGACAGAGAGCAAGCTTGCAATCAGGTTCTGGGTTCCGGTGATGGCAGCCGTCAATATCATCAATATCCTGACAGGCTTCTTTCTTAAGGCGCCCAGGGCAATCCATTCCCCGGAGGACAGGACAGTATTTTATTATGATTACTCCTGGCCGGTAGGTATCTTATATGTGATCTGTATTGCTGCAATGCTAAATATGATTTTTGTTCTTCTGAAATACAGCAGTCAGAACAGACAGGTGAAAAAGCAGTTCATGCCGATTATTTTGGGTATCATAATCATGTTTGCAGGGCATGTCATGATATTAATCCCCCTATTCAAGGGCTTTCCGACGGATATACTTTCAGGGGTATTTAATGCATTATTTATGTTTTATGCATTATACAAACGGAATTTGTTCCGACTTAAGCTGATCATGTCAAGAGGTAGCTGCTATGCCCTATCGGCGGGTATAACCTATGGGATTTTTATCAATCTGGCAGGTCCGCTGCAGCTGTCCATCAACAGGAATTTTGATATCAGTACGGACAAGACCATTTTAATCATTGCATTTATCATAACATTCTCCACAGCGGTCATTTATTATGTCATGAAGCGGTTTCTTGATAAAATATTCATCAGGGATGAGGTCCTGCAGGCGGAAAGTCTTAAGGAATTCAGCATGAATATCACCAAAAGCCTCAACGTACGGGAAATTCTTCAGGAGCTGGCAGAGGTCATACAAAAGGCGATTATGGTAAAGGGTGTCTATATCTCCATCGCAGATCAACAGAAGGATTTTGAAGTAGTACATAGCTCAAATCCATTGGGGATGAGAAAGGTAGCCATACGAAGGGATAATCCCTTGGTTTCCTGGCTGGAAAGCCATAATGAATGCATTCTCATAAAGGATTTCAAAAGAACAATGGAGTACAAATCCCTTTGGGAAAATGAAAAGTCCTTGCTTGCCTCCATGGGGATAGAATGTGTGGTGCCGCTTCGGGATGACAACGGGATTCTGGGTATGATTCTCTTATCCGAGAAAGAGAAGAAATCAAACTACACTTATAAGGATATCAGCTTTCTGGACTCCGTAAATTCCATGGGCTCCATAGCCGTGAAGAATTCCAAATTATTTGAAAAGGTTTATCTGGAGGCCCGGACCGATGAACTAACCGGACTTCTGAACCGGAAATATTTCTATGAGGTGCTGCAGCAGGAATATGAGAGGAATAAGAATGGTTCTCTGGCACTCATTATCATGAATCTGGATGACTTTAAGCTTTATAATCAGTTGTATGGCAATAAGAAGGGAGATATTGCACTTCAGAATATCGCTAAGATCATCAGTGCCAGTGTCGGCAGCAATGGCCATGTGGCAAGGTACAGCGGGAAGGAATTTGCAATCATTCTCCCCTCATATGATGTATTCATGGCGAAGAACCTGGCTGAGACCATCAGAAAACAGATTATGAATATGAATAAGCGGGATACGGACTATGCCTTAAAAATGCTTACAGTCAGCGGTGGAATCTGCTCCATTCCTTACTCTGCCAGTAATGTCAAACAGCTCATCGAGCATGCGGATATGGCAATCTACACTGTGAAGCACAATGGGAAGAATGCGATTATGATCTATTCGGGCAGTGATTATAAGCTGGTTAAGAAAGGGAAGGAGAAGCCGGAGCGCAGGGAAAGCATCTATTCAGAATATGCCTCCACGATCTATGCACTGACTGCTGCGATTGATACCAAAGACCATTATACCTTCAATCATTCCAGAAATGTTGCCTATTATGCAACGGAGCTTGCTTATGCCTTTGGGATGAATGAGGACTGCGTGGAGATTGTCCGTGAAGCGGCGCTGCTCCATGATGTCGGTAAAATCGGGATTCCCGAGCAGATCTTAAATAAGCCGGGAAGGCTATCTGAGGAGGAGTATGAGATTGTAAAGGGCCATGTAGAGAACTCCATCGGCATCATCCGCCATCTGCCCTCACTGGACTATGTAATTCCTGCGGTGATCGGACATCACGAAAGATATGATGGGAACGGTTATCCCAGAAGGATTGCCGGGGAGGATATTCCGGTGGCTGCGAGAATCTTAAGCATATCGGATGCCTTTGATGCTATGATATCCAAACGTCCCTATAAGGAGCCACTGTCCGTCAGTACCGCCCTCCTGATCCTGGAGGAGCAGTCCGGGCTGCAATTTGATCCTAAGCTGGCCAGCTTATTTATAGATTTAGTTCAGAAGGGTATCATCAGGGTATGTGAGGAGGAGACTTCTGAGCAGATTTTAAGGGCTAAGGGATAATACAATAAATTGGGGGCTGTCGCTTAATGAAGCGACAGCCCATTTTTCTCAACAGTTGAATTTGGTTCATGCATCTTAAAAATGCATCTATGTACTACACAAATTGCTTCAGTTAATCACTAATACGTTTGCCCTTCTTAGACCTCAAGGCATTGGAGGGAGCAAACCCACGGGTCTCCTTGAAGAGTCGGCTAAAATAAAATACATCGGAAAAGCCGCAGGCATCTGCAATTTCATTTACCTTATATTCTCCGCTGTAAAGCATCTCCTCTGCACGATTCATCCGGATCATGGTCAGAAATTTACGGAAGGACATTCCGGTTTCCTGTTTGAATAGGCATCCAAAATACATATCGCTTAGATTGACCAGCTCAGCCATATTCTGGACCGTCAAAGGCTCATTGTAATGGTTGGACATATGAAGTAGTACCTTTTTAATCCGCTTATCCATGATACTGGTATCCTTGCGAAAAATAACCAGCTGAAAAAACCGTTGCAGTATCATGAGATAGATCGCACGGGCCTTTAATAGGTAGCCCGGGTCCCTCAGCCTCCAGACGGAATTCAGGTCATTATAGAGCGCTATGATATCCTTCTGCAATCCGATATTACAGAGCAGAGGAAGCGGAAGGGTGATGTCATTTCCGTCGATATCCCGCATCATACCATTGATACAATAGCACTCCATCAGAGCATCGGGACTGCTGACTGCGGATCGTCTGCTACCGGAAGGAATGCAAAGAAGATCACCGGAGGACACAATACATTTGATGCCATTGATCATGTATTCTGCCTGTCCATTGATCACATAGGTAATGTCAACAAAGTTTATGATATCATCACTGATACACCACGAAGGGGTGCAAATTCTATGATTATAATAGTCAACAGTAGCAACGATATTATCCAAAAGTTGATTATCCATGATCATCCCTCATTTTATTTGGATCCGAAACGGTGCATAATCGCATAAAAGCCACAATTTGGAACATTTAGTAGGATATTACTAAGTTTACTTTATTAGGTAGTCAATGTCAATCCTTTTGCCGATTTATGTGGCTTTTATGAATAAAAACGAGTGAAATTATCCGTGATTTTTACATGATTTCAATAGTTTACCCATGTTTTTTTATATAGTAGATTGTTATAATGATATAAAATATGGTTTTATTGCTAATGTATATGTATAACATGCACAATTATTTTTTTTGCCTTTTCAGTATGTATGTTTATTTTACCTATGACCGGATCCATACGGACAATGACAAAAATGTACTGACAAACAGAACTGCAGGATAACAAGGGGGACTCTTATGAAACGAAAAAAAGGCAGCAATAAAACCGCTTTGTATTTCAAGAAGACCTGGACATTGTATCTGATGATGTTACTGCCAGTGACTTTCGCCATTGTATTTCGATACCTTCCCATGACGAATATCGCCATGGCCTTTAAGGATTATAATATGTTTAAGGGAGTATGGGATTCTCCCTGGTCGGATCCGATTTTTAAATGGTTTGAGAAGGCCTTTGCCACCAAAGACTTTTGGATTGCTCTTCGAAATACTCTGACATTGAATTTGCTGGACCTTGCGGTCAGCTTTCCGATGCCAATTGTACTGGCATTATTGCTGAATGAGCTGGCCTTCCCCAGGTATAAGAGGGTAACACAGGCCATTGTTTACCTTCCGCACTTTTTATCCTGGATCATCATCAGCGGGATGGCAAGACAGCTCTTTGCCCCCTATTCCGGTGTGGTAAATGTAGGGCTCGGTAAATTCGGTATTGGACCGATCGACTTTCTAATGGATAATACGCTCTATGTGATGACCTATGTAATATTAGGTTTATGGAAGGAGATGGGCTGGAATACCATCATCTATCTGGCGGCAATCACCGGAATTAATCCGGAGCTTTATGAAGCGGCAGAAGTGGATGGGGCATCCCGACTTAGGAAGATATGGCATATCACCCTGCCCGGAATAAGGTCCACCATTGTAGTACTTCTGATTATGAATCTTGGGCGAATTCTAGGCAGCGAATTTGATCGTCCCTATGCGATGATGAACAGTAAGGTTATGGCTGTAGCGGACGTTCTCAGTACCTATGTATTCCGTGTAGGTATCAGAAGCTCCCAGTTTTCTCTGACAGCAGCTGTAGGAATATTCCAGTCAGTGATCTGTATCATATTCCTGTTTTCGGCGAACTCAATTGCAAAGCGGTTCGGCGAACGCGGCGTTATGTAGGAGGTGGAGAGAACAATGGTAAAATCAAAAGCACGTAAAGTCCAGGACCTGATCATTGCCGGTGTATGTTTTCTCTTCATATTGATATGTCTCCTGCCACTGATTAATCTTTTGGCAAGAAGCTTAAGCTCTGCACAGGCGATGATCAATAATAGGGTATCGTTCTTTCCGGTTGAATTTAATTTAGATTCCTATATTTATGTATTTAAGGATAATTCCTTTACTCGTTCCATCTTGTGGACAGCATTCCTGACCTTGATTTGTACGCTGGTATCTCTGACGATGACGATACTCTGCTCCTATCCGTTGATTTATGACGTTCTGAAGGGAAGACGATTTTTTAACGGTATGATGCTTTTTACGATGTATTTCAGCGCCGGGATGATACCCAACTATCTGCTGATGGATCAGCTGAATTTGATTGATAAGCCCTTGGTATTGATTATCCCGAACTGTCTGTCCATATTTAATATGATTATTTTAAAAAGCTTTTTCTATACCATACCGGACAGTCTACGTGAATCAGCCCAGCTAGACGGTGCAGGTCCACTGAATATTCTGATCAGAATCTATCTGCCCCTATCCAAACCTTCTCTGGCAACCCTGGCATTATTCTATGCGGTAGGACGCTGGAACGGCTTCTCGGATGCTCTGTTGTATACAACCAAGGCAGAATTAAAACCGATACAGCTGAAGCTGTATGAAATCATCAATAACAGGTCTGCCATTGATGTCGCCCAACAGGAGGGCTTTGCCTCACCTGCGGCAAGTGATGGCTTGAAGGCCGCCTCGGTAATGTTCGCAACCATACCGATCCTAGTGGTATATCCCTTCCTACAGAGATATTTTATCACGGGTGTTACACTGGGAGCCATTAAGGAATAGCTACCTATTAGCAATCATCTTTTGGCCGGTAAGAAACAGCTACATATCTGGTAGATTCAACGTTTCGCTTATGCGACGTTGTGATTTATAAAATCATTCATAGGAGGGTGCAAAATGAAAAAAAGATTTTGGTCATTACTGCTTGCGTGTGCTATGATCATCAGCCTTCTCGCTGCCTGTGGCAAGAAGGACGAAGAGAAAGCATCACCTGATCAGGGAGGGAACAAAACGGAGGCTACTAAGGCTCCGGAAGCAAATGATGGCAAGACAGATCCTGCTGTGACAGAGGAAGCTAAGCCTGAATACAGTGAAATTACAGTTGAGATTTTTGACCGCGGTACCGATGGCGGTAAGACGGATCCTACCAACAATTTTTATACGGATTGGATCAAAGCAAAGGTATTAGAGGAGCTTAATATTGGCGTTACCTTTGTTGCAGTATCCCGTTGGGAGGAAACAGACAAGCTGAATACGCTGATGGCTGCTAAGACAGCTCCGGATGTATGCTTAACCTACAGCAATGACCTGATTGCGAACTATCGTGATTTGGGTGGTCTGACAGACCTTGCTCCTTATGTTGATTCTCATTTGTCTGATCTGAAAGCATTCCTTGGTCCCGACAAGGCACTGGAAGGCCGTGATATGATCATGAGAAACGTAAATACCGAGACCGGTGAGCTTTATTCCATTCCTGCTCGTCGTATGAATACTGCTGCTATGAATACCTTCATCCGTAAGGATTGGGTAGATAAGCTCGGCTTAAGCCTGCCTACTACCACCGATGAATTCATTCATGTATTAAAGGAATTCAAGGCAAAGGATCCCGGCGGTGTTGGCGCTGATAAGGTGATTCCGTTCACCATGACCAGTGATGTTCAGTGGCGTGCCGGCTCCTTACTGGATTCCTTCGTAGATCCTAATTTAAGCAGAAAAGACCGTTGGGTAAATACGGTGGTTGACCGTAACTTCCTGCTTCCCGGCTATAAGGAAGGCGCTCGTGTACTGAACCAGATGTATAATGATGGTTTAGTGGATGTTCAGTTCCCGCTTTATGCTGATGATACCGATAGTGATAACCTCATTAAGAGCGGTGTGGTAGGTTCCTTCATTCACAACTGGGATCAGGCTTACCGTGATACCCCCGGACTGTTACGTGACCTGAAGGTGAATGTACCCGATGCAGAGATCGTAACCATCGATCCCTTCGTTAACAGCGCAGGCAAGACAGAAAAGAGACTTTATGATGCCGCTGGCGTAAACTGGTTTATTCCTGCTAACAGCAAGAACGTAGATGGCGCACTTCGTTATGTCAACTGGTTATCTAAGTTTGAGAACCGTTACTTCCTGCAGATCGGTGAGGAAGGCGTGACTCATGAGATGGTAGACGGAGTTCCGAAGGTTATTGCTGCAACCAACGAGAAGATCATGAACTCTGCTCAGAACATAGACTACACCATCATGATCAATGGACTTGATATCGGTGACGATTCCAAGTATTCACAGGCTCTGGCACAGTCCTATACAGTTGATTCTCAGCTGATTATGGATGCTTATGCTAATGCCATGAAGGATGGACGCCCTGCAATTATCGTTCCTGTTCAGCTCAGTGCGGCAGGACCTTACACACAGAACCTTCAGGATAAGGGCAAGGTTCTGATGGCAGACGCTGTTACCTGTAAGCCCGCAGATTTTGATAAGGTTTGGGATGCAGGTATTGCTGATTGGTTAGCATCCGGTGCTCAGGAAATCATTGATGAGCGTGCTGCAAAGTACATTGACTAATTCGATACCGTGTGTAGCTTTTCTACATACTAGAACATAATAGGAGAGGGTGTCGCACTATGGTGCGCACCCTTTTCGCGTTAGTGATGTTTATCATATATTGGGCTAATTTTATGGTAACAATTGTATGGAAGAATCATTTGGTATATAATAAAAAATATAGAAAACCTATCCTTTATCTAACCTTCCTCTTGTTAAGATAGGATCAGACAGGCAAACCCTGATCTGAACAAATATCTTAAATGGAGGATGAAATATGTTAAATGGATGTAAGGTTAGAAAAATAACACTGACAGCGTTGCTACTTCTGATTTGCCTGATAGGTTTCACTGCGTGCGGTATAGAAGCTTCATCGGAGGTTTCAAGTGACAGAAAGGCTGCCGCCGATGAAGATAATGAAGTCAGGAAGACGGAAGCTGTAAAACTAAGCAATGAGGATACTAGCTCCAAGGCTTTAGATGGCAAGGTTGTTATCTCCTTGCAGGAAGGGAAGCTTACGGTAGAACAGGGCGGTGATAAGGTGCAGCTAGATAAGGATGGGTTACTTGTAAATGAAGATAAGGAAACCGTAAAAATCACCAAGGATGGAATCCATGTTGAAGATGGTAACAGCCAGGTAAATATCAATGCAAGCGGTATTCATGTGAAGGATGGATTACTGGGGAATTCGGTTGATATTGATCTGTCCGGTATCAACGTGGAGGGAGTCTTCAGTTCCTTCTCACTATCGGATTTTTTATCGGAGGAGCTCCCCGAAATCATATCGGACGCGCAGTTTGAGTTCAACTGGAACTTCTTTGATGATATGACACTGCTTACAAAGATGGTGTTGGTGAATGGAAACGAGAGGAATATCAGTATTCGTTTCAAAGATGGCTACCTTGTAACAAAGAATTGTAATGAGGATGACACGGATGTGAAGGGACTGACTTTAGTAAAAACGGAAACGGATGAGAAGGGGAATGTATACCGATATTATTCGGAACAACTGATGGAATGATTTAAATGGAGAGGAAAGTATGAAGCTTTTAATTGTGGAGGACGAAATCAGACTGAAGGAGATCCTTGCCAAGGGATTGAAGAAATGTGGGTATGCAGTGGATACAGCAGGCGATGGGGAAGAAGCGCTCGAGTTGTTTGAAGTGAATGAATACGATCTGTTAGTGCTTGATTTGAACCTTCCAAAGGTGGACGGTATGGAGGTACTGCGGATCATCAGAAAAACGAACCGTACTGTGAAGGTGTTAATTCTGACCGCACGCTCGGATATCGAGGACAGGGTTAAGGGTCTCGATGATGGGGGCAATGATTATCTGGTAAAGCCATTTGATTTCAAAGAATTAGAAGCAAGAATACGATGCCTGCTCCGGCAGCAAGTGGTGATGAAGGAGACAAACCTGACAGCTGCAGGAATCACTCTTAATCTGGCAAAATGTATCGCTCTGGCAAGAGACCAGGAGCTGGGACTGACGAAGAAGGAATACTCCATACTGCAATATCTGATTCTTCACAAGAATCATGTAATCAGTGCGGAGCAGCTGATCGAGCATGTATGGGACAGTGACACAGATCCCTTCTCCAATACCTTCAAGTTCCATATGAGCTCCTTGAAAAAAAAGATTACTGATAAGCTCTCGGACGGTGTCATCCGAAATATCCGTGGTCAAGGCTATATCATTGAGGATAGGATGGTGGACCGATCATGAAGAAAATGGCACTAAAGCATAGAGTTACGCTACTTTGCGGTATGATACTGATCGGTATGTCCGTGGCCTTAACCATCATTAGTGTTTATAATGCGAAGAATACCTATACCAACCAGTTCAATCTAAATCTCGGAGATATCTTCAGCTTAAGCATTGATGGAAACGGGACCACCTTCGGCGGTGTGGGTGGGGAGCAGATTAATAAAGCGCTCGATATTGCGAAGCAATTTATTCCTTCCGGTATTCAGGAACAGATCTTTGGCAGCCAGAGTAGTGACCCGGTAACGAACTTCTTACAGGGTGCAGAGAGAAAATTCACAGCTCAGAGTGTAGTTATCGCTGCAGCCTTTGTCATTGTTGGAATCCTTCTGATCTATTATGTTACCGACAAGGCGCTGAAGCCTGTCAAACAATTAGGTGATTCAGTGAGAAGAATCAATGAGAATAATCTGTATGAGAAGCTTGAAGTACCCGGGACGAAGGATGAGATTGCCAGTCTGACCACCTCCTATAATCAGATGCTGGATCGTTTGTCCTCTTCCTTTGCGATCCAGAAGAATTTTGCTGCCAATGCAGCCCATGAGCTGAGGACTCCGTTAGCTACGACCAGGGCAGGTATTCAAGTTCTGGAGATGGAGGAGGAACCATCCCTGGAGGATTATAAGGAAGCAGTAGAGATCGTAAAGGAGAGCAATGAACGTCTGATTCAGATTGTCGATAACCTTCTGGTATTGACCAGGGAAACAAAGGAGAGCTTTACGGACATTGTTCCCATGGAAAAGCTCCTTCAGGAACTGGAGGAGGAATTGAAGGAAGCCTCGTTAAACTATGGTACTTCGCTCCGAATCATTCAGAGGGAAGGGACCATTCGGGGTAATCGTACCCTGATTTACAGAGCAATATATAATCTGATGGAGAACGGATTAAAATATTGTGGAACAGGGGGAGAGGTAGCGGTTGAGAGTAAGCTAAGCGGAAACCAGGTCCTTATCACAATAAGCGACAACGGCCCCGGAATCCCTTCTGACTCATTGAAGCATATCTTTGAACCATTTTACCGTGTGGATAAATCCAGATCGAGAGCAGTCGGTGGTTCGGGACTTGGCTTATCAATTGTCAAAGGCATTATTGATAAGCATAATGGACAGATAGTGGTCGAAAGCATAGAAGGGAAGGGTACTGTGGTTACTGTTGTTTTTGAGGGTATCAAGGAAAGCAGATAACCGTCTTCTAAATGTTTGTAGAATCTCTAAGCACCAGCTCCGGAGCAATGATCTTATGGAGCTGGTCCTTTTGTGCCTTTCCATTCATGATATCTAAGAGCAGATGTGCAGCTTCTCTGCCCAGTTCCTCCTTCGGGTGTTGAACAGAAGAAAGAGGAATGCGGTTACTCTCTGCCAGGAAGGAATTATCATAGCCAATGAGGGCAATATCCTCCGGTACCCTGATCTGAAGGGATTGCAGCTCATGATAGATGTTGTAAGCTACCTGGTCATTATAACATACGATTCCGTCGATGCTTACTCCGTTCTTCAGATACTCTTGGGTCACTAAGGAAGGCTTGCGCTTGCGGTCCTCCGTGTGAAAGAGAATGCTTCTATCCGGATCGAAGGAAATACCCTCCTCCTGTAATGCTCGAATATAACCCTTGTAGCGTTCCTTGCCCTGATAATCATCAATCTTAAAGATGCCAATCAGGTTTCTTCTTCCGTGATCAAGCAGATATTTGGTTGCCAGATAGGAGCCCAGCTGATCCGCCAGTAAAACACAGGGTTGATCCGCCAGCTGTCGGTAGATTCCATGGATGAATACATAGGGAATCCGGTATTCTGACAGCTTCTCATACAGATAGCTGTTCCGGTTTATGATATCACTCTTACTTGGTTCTATGATCAGTCCGTCGATATTCTTAGATAAAATATCCTCCAGACATTTTGCTTCCATGCTCTGGCTGTTACCGGTACTCTTCAAAATAATGCTATAGCCCTGCTCCGACAGGACTTCATCGATTCCGCGAATGACATCGGGAAAGATATAATCGGAAATATAGGTTGTAATGACGGCAATATTACGGGAAGCGATTGACTGGGTAATATGCTGCCTGCAGAAGGTCCCCTTACCATGGATACTGACCAGGTAGCCCTTATTCGTCAGCTCTGCGATGGCTTTACGGACTGTGTGGCGACTGACCTGATATTCAACACACAACTGATTCTCCGAGGTGATCCGGTCACCCGGCTTTATTTTACCGGATAGGATGTCACTTTTGATATCCTCCATAATTCTGGCGTATTTTGTGGTGCTGTTCTGTGACATGGTATCCCCTCTTTTCCATTCTTTTTTAAGATACTTAATATAAGAAGTATATCATAGAAAAAACAAGTTGTATACTTGAGCGTACAAGTTATAAAATCTAATTAGGATGGGATAGTAATAAGCAGAAAAAGCATCAGTGTGATAAGTTCTGTACCCGATTCTAAAACGAATAAAAATCTAAAGGAAAGGTATGGTAAGATATATGAAGGATTATCAATTCTGGTTTTGTACCGGATCTCAGGATCTGTATGGTGAGGAATGCCTGGAGCATGTAGCAGAGCATTCAAAGATCATTGTAAACGAAATGAACCGTTCGGGTATTCTGCCCTTTGAAGTGGTATGGAAGCCTACTCTGATTACAAATGAAGTGATTCGGAGGACCCTGAATGAAGCAAATGCCGACCCTTCCTGTGCCGGTGTTATTACTTGGATGCATACCTTCTCCCCGGCGAAATCCTGGATATTAGGTCTGCAGGAATATAGGAAGCCGTTAATGCATCTGCATACGCAGTTTAACAGAGAGCTTCCCTATGAATCCATTGACATGGATTTTATGAATGAGAATCAGTCCGCCCATGGAGATAGAGAGTTCGGCCATATGGTTAGCCGTATGGGTCTGGAGAGAAAAATAGTGGTCGGACACTGGAGTGATGTTAAGGTCCAGGAGAAGATCGGTAGCTGGATGAGGACTGCCATTGGAATCATGGAAAGCAGTCATGTGAGAGTGTTAAGAATTGCTGATAACATGCGTAATGTAGCAGTTACAGAGGGTGATAAGGTGGAAGCCCAGCTGAAATTCGGTTGGGAGATTGATGCTTATCCGGTCAATGAAATCGAGGATGCAGTTTCCTCCGTATCAATTGCAGATACGAATGCTTTGGTGGAGGAATACTATGATAAATATATCATACAGACTGAGGATATGGGACCTGCGGATTTTAAGAGGCATGTAGCGGTACAGGCTCAGATTGAGCTGGGCTTTGAGCGTTTTATGAAAGAGAAGAACTATCATGCCATTGTCACTCATTTTGGAGATTTGGGTGCATTAAAGCAATTACCCGGTCTGGCGATCCAGAGATTAATGGAAAAAGGATATGGCTTCGGTGCAGAAGGGGATTGGAAGACTGCTGCGATGGTTCGTATCATGAAGCTGATGACAGCAAACACGAAGGACACTAAGGGGACCTCCTTCATGGAGGATTATACTTACCATCTGGTTCCGGGTGAAGAAGGGATTCTGCAAGCCCATATGCTGGAGGTCTGTCCTACCATTGCCGATGGTCCGGTTAGCATCAGGGTAAATCCTCTGTCCATGGGTAATAGAGAGGATCCGGCCAGATTGGTATTTACCGCTAAGCAGGGACCCGGAGTGGCAGTTTCTCTGGTGGATTTGGGAACCCGTTTCCGTCTGATTATCAATGCGGTACAATGTAAGAAGCTTGACCAGCTGATGCCGAAGCTACCGGTAGCCTCTGCCTTCTGGACACCGGAGCCGGATCTGTATACTGGAGCTGAAGCCTGGATTTTGGCAGGAGGTGCTCATCATACCGCCTTCTCCTACGATCTTACGGTGGAGCAGATGGAGGATTGGGCGGCAGCCATGGGAATCGAAAGCATCGTCATTGATAAGGCTACGACGATCAGGAGCTTAAAGAAGGAGCTGTTCTGGAATCATGCAGCATATCGGTAACAGGAGGAAAGATTCATGTTAGAGAAATTAAAGCAAGAGGTGTATGAGGCGAATTTAGAGCTTCCCAAGCGCGGCCTTGTAACCTATACCTGGGGAAATGTTAGTGCGATAGATCGAACCACAGGGTATGTGGTAATCAAGCCCAGTGGGGTGGAATATGAGGCCATGAAACCGGAGGATATGGTGGTACTTGACCTTATGGGCAATCGGATTGAGGGGAAATATCAACCCTCCTCAGATACTCCGACCCATCTGGAGCTATATAAAAGCTTCCCGGAGATTGGAGGCATTGTTCATACCCACTCCACCTGGGCAACCAGCTGGGCGCAGGCAGGAAGGGCGATTCCCTGCTATGGCACGACCCATGCAGACTACTTTTATGGCGAGATTCCCTGTGCCCGTAGTCTGACGAAGGAGGAGATCAATGAGGCTTATGAGAAGAATACCGGTCTTGTTATCATAGAGACTCTCCAAGGGAAGACACCGATGGAGACGCCGGGGATCCTCTGTAAGAACCACGGACCCTTTACCTGGGGAAAGGATGCCCATGAGGCGGTCCATAATTCTGTGGTTCTGGAGGAGGTGGCGAAGATGGCCTTTCGGACAGAGCACTTGAATCCGGAGGTCGTACCGGCCCCGCAGGTTCTACAGGATAAGCATTACTTCCGAAAGCACGGGGCGAATGCGTACTATGGTCAAAAGAAGGAGTAAACCTAACGGATAGAGTTTCTGATTGGCTTTCCGCTTAATGGACCGGAAGGCAGCGAAGGAATGGGGGATTCTTTCATGAATAAAAAAGTAGCACTGCTGTTTCTGATCTTAGGGCTATGCCTGTCCTTCCTATGCGGTTGTAAAGCGCAATCCAAGGGTTCTAAGGAGGCTTCTATGGGAGCAGAGGATCCATCATCGGAAGAAGGAAGAATAGCAGCAGAAGAAGGAAGAATAGAAAACGGGGAAAATACAAATAAGGAGGAAAGTGAAACGATGAAGGATATCACAACAGCCAAAAGAAGCCCTGAGGAGGGAGCAGCAGGTGCTGCCGTATCCGGCTACAGGCCAAGCATCGAACATCCTGAGAAGCTGTTCGAGAATATACAGCTGACAAAGCCGGATAAAGCAATCGGCTATCATAATCCGCTAATATCACAACGATTTGGCGCAGATCCGTATGCGATTGTTTATGGAGACAGGGTTTATGTCTATATGACAAATGATATCTTAGAATATGATGAAGCAGGAAATATCAGTGAAAATACCTATAGTAAGATTGATAATCTGGGATGTATCTCCTCTGATGATCTTGTAAATTGGACGGATCATGGGATCATTCAAATCGGAGGCAAGGGGGGTGGTTCGGTTTGGACGAAGAATTCCTGGGCACCGGCAGCCATTCATAAGAAGATTAACGGTAAGGATCAGTTTTTCTTATATTATGCGAATAATGCCAGCTCCATCGGCGTACTTCGGAGCGACAGTCCGGTAGGACCCTTCCTGGATCCCCTAGGTAAGCCGATGATTACCAAGGAGACAGAGAATTGCTCCGATGTCAAATGGTTATTCGATCCTGCGGTGTTCACAGACGATGACGGCAGATCCTATCTATACTTTGGAGGCGGTGTACCGGATGGACAGGAGGAGATGCCGAATACTGCCAGAGTTGCTGAACTGGGGGAGGATATGATCAGTCTTGCCGGAACACCGGTGGTCATTGAAGCTCCTTATCTGTTTGAGGATTCCGGTATCAATAAAATTGGAGATACCTATTACTATACCTATTGCTCTAACTGGGATACCAGGGATAATGCGAAAGGACCATATGTTCCGGAAATCGCTGACATCATTTATATGACCAGTAAGAGTCCCCTCGGTCCCTGGGAGTATCAGGGCCCCATTCTTAAGAATCCGGGAAGGTTCTTTGGTACCTGGGGAAATAACCATCACTGTATGGTAGAATTCAAGGGTAAGTGGTACATGTTTTATCATACACAGCTGTTACAGGATGATATGGGGATAAAGGGCGGTTATCGCTGTACCCATGTGGATGAAGTGACGATCCGTGAGGACGGAAGCATCGTGAACATCATGGCCTCAAGATTCGGAGTAAAGCAGCTGAAGAACCTCGATCCCTACCAGGTAACAGAGGCTGAGACCTTTGCCTGGATGGGTGGCGTAGAGACTGAGCAGACAGGTACACAGAGCGTGCATTATGGTTTGGTAAATCATGTGGTAACCGGGCTGACGACCGGAGATTGGATCGGTTTATCAGATGTCGACTTCGGAGAGGAGGCTCCCACCACCTTTACTGCTAAGATTTCCAGTGAGACCGCAGGCAATCTGATCAGGATTACTGTGGATAAAGCCAATGGGGATTGCCTGGGTTATCTGGAGGTACCGAACACCGGTAGTCTGGAGGATTATCAGGAGGTTACTGTCCCTATTTCGGGTGTCACAGGCGTTCATGATTTATTCTTCACCTTCTGTGGCGAGGGCTTCCAGTTCGACAGCTGGTACTTCAAGAGATAATGAGCCAGGATTGGAAGGATTTCATACCTCAGGATTTGGGTGTGAAGTAGGAAGGAGGATGGCTGTATGAAAAAGGCATCAAACCCGATTATCTGGGCTGATGTTCCGGATCCCGATGTGATTTATGTGGGGGATTACTATTATATGGTGAGTACAACGATGCATCTATCCCCCGGGGTACCCATTATGCGAAGCAGGGACTTGGTTGATTGGGAGCTCCTATCCTATGCATATGAGACTTTAGAGGAGAATGACAGCTATCAGCTGAAGGAGGGCAAGCAGGTCTACGGAAGGGGCTCCTGGGCTGCAAGCCTTAGATATCATAGGGGCTTATTCTATGTCTGCTTTGCCAGTCTGGATCTGAACCGGACCTATATCTATCGTACGAAGGATATGGCACAGGGTCCCTGGGAGAGGTCCGTCCTTCCCGGGACCTACCATGATCCCTCCCTTTTCTTCGATGAGGATGACAGGGTGTACCTGATCCACGGAAACGGAGAAATCAGGATTACAGAGCTTACCCGGGATGTTAGCGGTGTTATGCCGGATGGAGTGGATCGTATTCTGGTGGATACCGTTCGAAGTACGAATCTCTTAAATTCCGAGGGAAGTCATTTTTATAAAATCAAAGGGAAATACTATCTGTTTGTAATAGAATGGCCCAATATCGGCACCGGCAGAAGAATTCAGTGGTGCTATCGGAGTGATTCTCTGCTGGGGGATTATGAGGGAAGGGTCGTCCTGGATGATGATTTTTATTATTGGAATCATGGAGTGGCTCAGGGTGGGATCATTGAAACACCCAAGGGGGACTGGTATGGTTTCCTGTTCCAGGACCATCATGCCGTTGGACGTATCCCTATTCTGCTACCCGTGGAATGGAATGAGGGATGGCCAATGTTTGGTATTGAGGGTAAGGTTCCAGTCGAATTGTCGATCAGGACTGTGGACCGGCCCTCAGCGAAGCTCGTTACCAATGACGAGTTTAGCTATGAAGTAAATAGATTGAAGCTGCCCTGGCAATGGAATCATAACCCGGATTCTTCTCTTTGGTCTGTTACAGCAAGACCCGGTTATCTTCGCCTGACAACAGGAAGCATCGCTTCAAATATCCTGTCCGCCAGGAATACACTGACCCAAAGAACCTTAGGTCCTGCCTGTACCTGTGAAACCCGTTTGGATACCAGGGGTATGAAGCCGGGAGATTATGCAGGGATAGCCGCATTCCAGAATGGCTATGGGATGCTGGGGGTCAGGGTGGACGAGAATGGTATGAAACAGCTGATCCTGGCAAGCAATGATGGAACCGGCAATCCTGCCATAAGGGCTGAACTACCACTGGAAGAAAATCAGGTGACCTTACGGATCCTTTTCCACTTTAATTCCGGTAGGATTCCTGAGCTTACTGTGGTGGATACCGCATATTTTTATTACTCCTATGATGGGGAGCAATGGACAGAGCTTAAGGATACCCTCCCTATGAAGTATACCCTTGATCATTTCATGGGATACAGGGCGGCCCTGTTCTGCTATGCCACCCGTCAAACCGGAGGCTATGCAGATTTTGATTACTATCATTGTGAACAAAGCCTGGAATAGGTACTTATCATTATCAATATCTCAATTAGAGTAACATACCCCTCCTCATGTTTGGAAAGACCTGCATCCACTTTTGATGCAGGTCTTTTCCTTTCAGATCAAAAGGAAGAAATCACTTATTGACAATGACCGACCTTTTATTATATGATAGATTGGTTTATTAAAGATTTGGAGGGCTAATCATTGGCAGACTATTCGAAGGAAATACAAAAAAGAAGAACCTTTGCGATTATCTCTCATCCGGATGCAGGTAAGACAACGCTCACAGAAAAGCTATTATTGTATGGAGGAGCGATCAATCTGGCAGGTTCTGTTAAGGGTAGAAAAACAGAGAGACATGCCGTATCTGACTGGATGGAGATAGAGAAGCAGCGTGGTATTTCTGTTACTTCCTCTGTGATGCAGTTTAATTATGAAGATTATTGTATTAATATATTGGACACACCCGGACACCAGGATTTTTCCGAGGATACCTATCGTACACTGATGGCTGCTGATTCGGCTGTCATGGTGATCGATGCCTCTAAGGGTGTGGAGAGCCAGACCATGAAGCTGTTCAAGGTCTGTGTTATGAGAAACATCCCTATTTTTACGTTTATCAATAAGCTGGACCGGGAAGCCAGGGATACCTTTGAGCTGTTGGATGAGATTGAAATAGTGCTGGGGATCAGCACCTGTCCGATGAATTGGCCAATTGGCTCCGGTAAGAATTTCAAAGGCATTTACGACCGGGAATCCAGACATATCAGCCGCTTCTATGCAGCCCATAACGGACAGAAGGAAGTGGAAACGATAGAAGTGGAGCTGGGGGATCCTAATTTGGATCAGCTGATCGGAAGGGAGAACCACGCCATCCTATCCGAGGAAATCGAATTAATTGACGGAGCAAGCAGTGAGTTTGATCTGGAGCAGGTACTGGAGGGAAAGCTGACCCCTGTATTTTTCGGCTCTGCACTGACGAATTTTGGGGTAGAGACCTTTTTAAAGCACTACCTATCCATGACTACCTCACCCCTACCAAGACGCTCCTCAGAGGGCAGAATTGATCCAATCACCAATGAGTTTTCCGCCTTTGTATTTAAGATACAGGCCAATATGAATAAAGCCCATCGGGACCGTATCGCATTTATGAGGATCTGTTCCGGTAAATTTACGGCAGGGATGGAGGTTCACCATGTTCAGGGGAACAAAATCCTTCGTCTGTCCCAGCCTCAGCAGCTCATGGCACAGGAACGTAAAATCGTTGAGGAGGCTTATGCCGGTGATATCATCGGTGTATTCGATCCCGGAATTTTCTCCATCGGCGACACCCTCTGCATGCCGGACAGAAAATTCCGTTATGAGGGTATCCCAACCTTCTCCCCGGAGCATTTTGCGAAGGTTCGTCAGGTGGATACAATGAAGCGTAAGCAGTTTCTGAAGGGAATTACCCAGATTGCCCAGGAAGGAGCGATCCAGATCTTCCAGGAGTACAATACGGGTATGGAGGAGATCATCGTAGGTGTGGTAGGCTCCCTTCAGTTCGATGTATTGAAATTTAGGTTAGAATTTGAATATGGGGTAGAGGTTAGGCTGGATACGCTTCCGTATGAATTTATCCGTTGGATTGATAACAAGGAGATAGATGTGACTAAGCTGAGTGTATCCTCTGATACGAAGAAGGTGAAGGATCTGAAGGGAAATCCCCTGCTGCTCTTTGTCAACAGCTGGAGTATCAAAATGGCATTGGAGAGAAATAAGGATCTGCTATTATCTGAGTTTGGTAACAATCAAGAGTAGAGTTTATTTGTAAATCATTCATATTGTAGATTATGGCTGTTTCAGAATTAACACTGAGCAGCCATTTTTTTGGACGGATACATCCATAGGATAAACATATTTCGATTCACCTCTGTAGATTAAGGGTTGACGAATACCATATTTTGGAATATCATAGGAAATAAGCAGAGAATTCCAAATATTGGGAAGAAGAAGCTCGTTTCAGAAGGAATCAAAGAATAATCGTAAGAGATGGGAGAGTACCAAGGATGAGATGTCCGGTCTGCAATACAATATTTACAGTGGATGCGCATTACTGCCCAAACTGTGGTGCGAAATTGTGTAATGACCTGAGGAAGCGAGGAACCGAAAAACGGATAAAATCCAATTACCAGCCCAGAAAGGAGTTAAGGGCTGCTGGCAGAAGAAAGCGGCATATCCTCCTTCCTGTGGTGGGGCTTGGCATCGTAGCCCTGATTCTCGCCCTATGCCTGTTTCCTTTTTCGGCGAAGACCCAGGAAGGCTTTGTCTATCTGAAGCAGGGGGCATTATATTATTCCTCTGCGAAGAACACAGAACCCATACAGCTTACTAAGGCCTTCTATGGCAACGGCCAACCCGATCGGTATTTTGAATACAGAATGAATTATCGGGTTAAATTCAATCAGAACAGGGACAGGGTATTCTATCCGGGTGAAATCTCTGAGCCCGGTGGAACAATGGATCTATATTATCTGGACTTGAAGAACAAGGGCAACAAACCGGAGAGAATTGCTCAAAACATATGGAACTATGAAATCAATGATGCAGGCACCAGGGTATATTATCTGAATGCGGAGAATGAGCTTTATGAGAGTAATCTATCTCAAGTGGAGAGGATAGCATCCGAGGTTTCTTATTTTATCACCAGTGAGGATGGCTTCAGGCTGATTTACTTTGACCGGGAAGGCAATCTATTTTTTCATTGGGGGGACGGAGACGGGGGGAGGATTGACAGCCACACCGAATTTGTTGACTGGACCCCGGATTTGAGCAAGATCTACTATCAAAAAGATGACTGTGTCTATTTATCCGTTGACGGCAAGAGGGGGGAGAGGATACTTACCGGGGTAACCGAGGTACTTAAAATCTATGAGACCGGTGAGATCTATTATCTGAATCAGATTCAGCAGGATCAGAGACTGAAGGATTTCGTGGAGGATGATTTGCTGGAGTCAGACAGGAAGGTCATAATGCCAGGACGGCCCGAATATCCGTCCTATGAAGACTACCGGCCGGATATACCGATACCGGAAGAGCCCGGTCGACCTCATGATACGGATCGTAAGAGGATAGCAGACCCTGAAATCGATCAGAAGACCTATGATCACTATATAAAGGAAATGGAACACTATAATAAGGAATGGGACAGGCTGTATCAGGAGGCTCTGGTGGATTATGACCGCGCGTATGAGGCCTATGAGGCAGCAGAGGAGGTCTACCACAGGAAGCTTCAACGTGACAGTTTAAGAGAAGACCTGGAGCAGGAAATGATAAGGGTAGGTCATAGCACCCTGTATTATTATGATACGAAGACCTCGGTCGCTGTTTCGGATGATTATCAGAGGGTAGCAATCATCGCAGAGGATCGGCCTGCCATGGTCTATGCGGAATATGGAAGGGAGAGCACAGGGAAGACTAAGCTATCGGAAATCACCAGCAAGGAGGAGGCTGCTGCCTGGGTAAGTAGCAGAGCGCATTCCGATCCGAGCTACTATGCCGCAATCGGAGGAATATCCTCTGAGCTGGAGCAGGAGCAAGGAATAGCCTATCAGTTTGATTCCAGTCTGAGCTACCTCTATTATATGGAGAATCCTGATTCTGACCAGGAAAGCTTTACGCTATCCAGGGCTCCAATCAGGAACTCCAGGTTGGGCACAAAGGAGCTTTATGAGAAGGAGGTAAGCTCCTATCTGCTCCTGAAGGGCTATGATAGTGTTTGGTACTGGAAAGGGGAAGGAGCAGGCTGCGGTGATTTATACAGGGATAAGGATAGAATTGATAAGGAGGTCAAAGATTCTGTAATCGTCCCTTCGGAATCAGGAAACGGATTTTATTATATTTCAGATTATGACAAGACGGCTTACTCCGGAACCCTAATGTATTACGACGGAGCGGAAGCAGAGGAGATATCGGAGGAGGTTTATGATTTTCATGTTCTGGGTGATATGAAAATACTCTGTCTAAAAGAGTTTGATCTTCGCTCGGGAGCCGGGGAGCTATCTCTGTATCATGGAGATGAGATCAGCATTGATGAAGAAGTTTCCATCCTGATTAAGCTTGATCAATTCTTCGAATATTATGGGGATGACTATTTGCGAAAGGAAGAAGAAAAGGCTGCTTCAAAACCATGAGGAAGGGTCTTGAAGCAGTCTTTATCATTTCGGTGACCTCAACAGAAGGATATTAGTTCGATTGGTAGGTTTGCTTCTTCCTATAAAGAAGCTGTATCAGGCCTATAGTTAGAGCAGCCGCCGCTAGGGCTGTAGCCATAAAGGCATAGGCAGAGGTGATTCCCAGCTGTCTTGCCAGAAAGCCTCCGGCGATGTTACCGAGGATGCTTCCAAGGCCGGTCTGAACGATTGCTAGGGAGCTCTGTCCCTGAGACTGTTTGCCATGCCATACATTTTCACTAATGTATACAGCACAGCTAAAATAAATCGTCATATATGTAAAGCCATGAAGAAGCTGTGCCATTACGATGATCGGCAGGCTGCCCAGGGAGATCAGAAAGATTCTGATGCTTAGGAGGATACAGGAGGCAAATAGGATCTTCATAGCACCGAATCTTCGTATCAGTCGTTTGATGAAAAGTAAGGCAGGCACCTCGCTTAGGGCAGAGATACTGTTCATCCAACCCAGGGTGGTCTGACCATAACCCAGATCCTGAAGGTATACACCAAAGAAGCTCCAATAGAAGCTGAGTCCGACCTGGCTGATGAAGGCAAAGGCCAGTACAAATAATATCATCCTGGAGCGGAAAATGGTTAGGATACCCCTATCCTTCCTCTGAGACACTTGCTCCTGTACCTTAACCACCTGCTCACCCTTTCTGACCGGATCCTTCTTCAGCCGAAGGACAAAAACCAGAAGGCAGAGGTAACCTAAAAACCCCATAAAGAATAAGGAGTGGGGCTGATGAACCAGAATTCTTCCAGCCAGGATCACCATAATCGAAAAGCCTAAGGTTCCTCCCATTCGAATGATGGCAAAATCAAAGGATATTTTATTTGCCTCCCGGATAATGATGGCATCACTTAAGGGGATGATGGAGGTGATAAATAATGCAAAGATTACAGATGCTATGAAATAGGTGACAAAGGTATTACCAAGATAAAAGCTTAGCAGGGATAAGGCACTGCCCAAAACCACCAGGGACAGAATTGCTTTTCGTTTGCCTGTTCGGTCACTCACCATTGCCCATAATGGTTGAATAAAGATGGAGGCAATCGGGGATATGGTCATCAGAATGCCGATCTGGACCGAATTCATGCCGTGAGAGGAAAAGTAAGCACTCTGGAAGGGTCCGTAGACAGAGGCTGCGATATATACGAAAGCATTAATCAGTAGTAAATTATAACCGATTGCTTTATTGGAGCTAGATTTCATTCATAATTCTCCTTGGAGTGGATTAAGTTTGGACTGCTTTTTGTAATAAACAGACAGTCAGCTATTATTATATAGGAACTTGACAAAAAGAAAAGCACTTTCTGAAATTTGGTAATTATTTCGTTTCGTGAGATGAATACTCAGTGTGAGGAGCGGAATTCCTATTACAGGAAGGGATATCTGTATCCATAAATTAAGAAAAGGTGGGACACAATATACAGAATAGAATATCATGTAACATTTTACCATAATACTTGAAATTTTTTGTAGTATGTTATATTGTATTAACATAAGAAATGGACAAAAGGAGATGCCAGATGTCTGAGGGTAAAAAATTACTTTTGATTGTGAACCCCATTGCCGGAAAGACCCATTCGAAATCCGGCGTTTACCGTGCCATAGATTTGTTCCATGATAACGGGTATGAGGTCACACTGCAGAAAACTGTATCCAAGGGTCATGCCACCAGCATTGTACTGGAACAGGGCTTGGAGAATGATATTGTTGTCTGCTGTGGGGGGGATGGGACCTTGAATGAGGTGGTATCAGGTATGATGCAGCTTGGAGTGAAGCTACCGTTGGGATATATTCCTGCCGGCACCACCAATGACTTTGCCAGTAGCTTGAAGCTGTCCTATAATGTAAATACCGCAGTAAAAGCAATTATGAATGGCAGAAAGCAGTCCTTGGATATCGGACTGTTTCATGGGAAGAGATATTTTAGCTATATCGCTTCCTTTGGAGCATTTACCGGAAGCTCCTATACAACACCACAGTCCTATAAGAATACGATAGGACATTTTGCATACGTATTGGAGGGTGTGAAGGACATACCGAATATCAGACCATACCATATCAAGCTGGAGGTCGATGGTAAGGTATATGAGGATGACTACATATTTGGTGCAGTCAGTAACTCAATTTCCATCGGAGGAATGGTTAAGCTGGATTCCAAACAGGTGGATTTAAATGATGGGCTCTTCGAGATCATTTTGATTAAGAATCCTAAGACTCCCCTTGATATTAGCAGGATCATCAGAGCAATCACAAAGAAGGATTATAGCGATAAAATGATAGAATTCATCAAGGCATCGGAGGTTACCTTCTTCATGGAGAAGCAGCTTCCCTGGTCCATTGATGGGGAGTATGATGCCGGTGGTAAGGAGATCCACATCAAGAATATTCATGGTGCAATTACCCTTTTACTTTAAGGAGAGAATAGAACAAAGCTTAGGTGTACTTGAGCCCATTCTGACAGGAACGACTTGTCAGATGGGCTTTTTTAAGTTGCCAATCAATCCGGCATGTAAAAATCAACGATTACTTGGTAATTTCTTAGGAAAACGTAGCGAAACATTGTTTTTGCAATATGGGTATAGTATCCTAAACACATAAAATTACTGTCTGAAAACGGTCGTAGCATGAATCGGGCAGTTGGCTTACATAGACTAAATCGATGGAGGAGTGTATATGTTGAATGTAGCAATTGTTGGAACCGGTAATATTTCAGCGTTTCATATCCAGGGATATCTGACCTTTCCTGATAGGTGCCGGATCGTTGCCTTAGTGGATATCTACCCGGAGAAGGCACAGAAGAAGAAGGAGGAATATAGCTTAACGGATGCGACTGTTTATAGCTCTCATACAGATATGTTAAGCCGTGATGACATCGATTTGGTCAGTGTCTGTACCCCTCCCTATGTCCATGCCGGCATCAGCATTGATTGCATGAAGGCAGGAATGAACGTACTGTGTGAAAAACCCATGGCCTCCTCCCTGGAGGAATGTGATGCGATGCTTGCTACCTCTGAGGCAACAGGAAAGCTCTTAGGTATCGTGGCTCAGAATCGCTTCCGGACTCAAATTATGAATTTGAAAAAAACCCTGGATGCCGGGCTGATCGGAACTATGGTATGGGCAGATGTGGATTCCTTCTGGTGGAGGGGACAAAGCTATTATGATCTGTGGTGGCGCGGCACCTGGGAGAAGGAATCCGGTGGCTGTACCTTAAATCATGCAGTTCATCATATTGATCTGCTGAACTGGATGATGGGCGGAGTACCAAAGAAGGTCAATGCAGTACTTGGCAATGTATCTCATGATAATTCCGAGGTAGAGGATGTCTCTGTGGCTGTGTTAACCTATGAGAACGGATCCATGGGCAGGTTAACTGCTTCCCTGCTGCATCATGGGGAGGATCAGAAGATTGAGTTTCATGGGTCGAAGGCAAGGATTTCAGCACCTTGGAAGGTTACTGCCTCTGATTCTAAAGAGAACGGCTTCCCAGAGAAGAACCCTGCTCTGGAGCAGGAGATAAGCTCATATTATGAGAGCCTGCCGGAGCTTGCCTATGAGGCACACACCGGTGAGATTGAGGATATGCTGACCGCTCTGGAGAAGGGCACGCTGCCATTGATCACCGGAGAGAGCGGAAGGAATACGATTGAGCTGATCACGGCAATCTATAAATCAGGCTTTGAAGAAAGGACTGTGGAGCTACCCATACAGCAGGAGGATCCCTGGTATACGGCAGAGGGGATTATGAAGCATGTGAGAAGGTTCCATGAGAAGACTACCTTCCTGGAGAATTTCTCGGACCAGACGATTACCACGGGAAGTAATTATAAATACCGTTATGAGCATATCTAAGCATCAAATACATACAGCTGGCCCGTTCAGGTACGAAACGAAGAGGACTTCGGACCGTTGATTGGAGGATATTAAGATGAATCACAAGGATGGAATGAATTATGCTCCGAAGGGAAAGCCGGAGCCGGTGGTACAGAAGAATGAATTTAAAATAGCGGCAATTGCATTGGATCATGGGCATATCTATGGGATGTGTAATGGATTGACGGAGGCAGGTGCGGATTTAAAGTGGGTATATGATCCCGATCCTCTTAAGGTGGCTAACTTCTGTAAATCCTTTCCCGGAGTGAAGGTGGCCCGGAGTGAAGCGGAAATCCTGGAGGACCAGGAGGTACAGCTGGTAGCAGGGGCTGCGGTAACCTCAAAGCGCTGTGACCTGGGAATGCGGGTGATGGATGCCGGTAAGGATTATTTCACCGATAAGGCACCCCTAACCACCTTGGAGCAGCTAAGAAGAGCAAAGGATAAGGTGGCTGAAACCGGAAAGAAATATATGGTTTATTATAGTGAAAGACTCCATGTGGAATGTGCAATTTATGCCGGATATCTGATTGATGATGGTGCTATCGGTAAGGTGGTTCAGGTTCTCGGTCTCGGACCCCACCGTCTTAATGTCCCCTCGAGACCGGATTGGTTCTTTATCAAGGAACACTACGGGGGAATCCTCTGTGATATTGGCAGCCATCAGATTGAGCAGTTCCTGTTCTATGGTAAGGTGAAGGATGGAACCATCGCACGAAGCCAAATCGGTAACTATAACAATCCCGACCATCCCGAACTGGATGACTTCGGCGACTGCACCATCGTCGGGGACAATGGCGTAACCAATTACTTCCGGGTTGACTGGTTTACTCCGGACGGACTTGGTACCTGGGGGGATGGAAGAACCATCATCCTGGGAACGGAAGGATATATAGAGCTTAGAAAATACATCAATTTAGGTACCTCTAAGGATTCTAATCATATATTCCTTGCTAACGGCAAGGGAGAGTATCATTATGATGTGACCGATAAGGTGGGCTATCCCTACTTTGGACAATTAATCCTTGA
>JAEYRK010000073.1 GCA_023435645.1 Bacillota bacterium | reverse complement strand
CCATCGATGATAAGGGTATCTTCACAGCAACTAAGGCTGGCGAGTATACAATTACTGCAAAGACTTATCAGTCTAAGGCTAAGTTCGAAGCTAACGAGCCTTTAGCAGCAACTGACTCCTACAAGGTAACTGTACCTGTAGAGATCAAAGAAGTTAAGCAGCTTAACGCTAATAAGTTCGTAGCAGAGTTTAACGATGATGTTAGCAAGACTCTTACCAAGGACAATGCATTTGTTTACCAGGTAATCAATGGCAAGCAGGTTACTACCGGTACAGAGAAGATTAAGTCTGTAGCATTTGATGGAAACAAGGTAACTGTTGAGCTTTACGGAAACATCGTTTCCAAGGGTCTCTACAACTTTGTTTATGGCGATGTAACCGGCGCCTTCACAGGTGCTAATGCAGATGTTTCAGAAATCGCTGGTATCGTATTCGATGACTTTACAGTAGCTACTGATTTCTCTGCAGGTGGTCAAAATCTTTGGGAAAAAGTAAGCGCAGTAAACGCAGATGGTGTAGTAATCCAGACTGGTGAACAGATTAAGGATTTCCTTGAGTTTACTTACGGTGGCGATTATGCTAACGGCTGGATTGGCGACAAAGTAGCATTTATTAATAAGAATGGCTACTCTGCAGTCTTCACAGCAAAATATACTAACTTCGTTTTAGACAGTGCAACAAATACTTATAAGCCTGTAAGCTTTGAAGATCAGGCAACCGGAACCGGTGTTGCAATTGCTGTTAATGCAGGTGCTATGCAGTTTACAGTAAGCAAGGCTGATATCTATGATGATCCCAGCAAGTGGCCTTCCACAGCAAGCCTTGCAATCCCTGCAGAAGACGATGTATATAGCCTCTGGATCAGATATAAGAACAATACAGATCCTAGCTGGGCTGATTGGACCTATGCAGATCGTGATGACTTCACTTTAGTATCAACCGATACCGATAAGCTGGTTATCTATAATAATTATCTTTACCCTGCTGCTCAGGGCATTGTAACTGTTCTTGTAAAGAGCGGTGACACAGTTGTTAATACAGTAGATGTTACTATTATGGCGAAGAGATCATTCGCATCTGCTACACTTAATACCCAGATGGTATCTCTTGGTAATTTTGACTTAGATGCTGATTTAGGTCTTGTTACTTTCACTCATAATGAGAAGAAGACTGTAGAAGTAGTTCTTAAGGATAGCATGAACGAGGGTATCTCAGGCGCATCTATTACTAATACTACTGTTACAAAGGCTAAGACTGGTGATGTAGCACCTACAGTATCTTTATTAACTGAGGATGCTAATACCGCTGGTAAGTACTATCTTGACTTTACAGCAGCAGGTGCTGATAAGGGGACCTATGCCTTTAAGTTTACAATTAGCGCATTAAATGCTTCCAAAGATGTTAATGTCTATGTAACTGTTCTTGATGGTGAGTCTGAGAATGCTGAAACTGATGTACGTAAGTGGTCATTAGAATTAGGCTCTGGCGAAGTAGACTTAAAGAAAGCTGATGATGCAGTAAGTGTAAGCGCTTATGTTTATGGCTATAATAGATTTGGTGCAAGAATTTATCTTCTTGATGGTGCCAACTATGAGCTTGAAGTTAAGAAGGCAAACAGTGCAGCACTTGCAGGTGTAACAGATAATTCTATTCCTGTGGCAACAGAAGTTGGCGGCGAATTAGACTTTATAGATCTTGCTACCTACAATGTAGTTGCTAAGGCTACTGGCGATGCTGCTACTAACCCTACAAAGAGAGCAGCAGGAGTAGGTATTGACACAAAGACTCTTGTGGTTAAAGATTCAACTTCTCTTGAGGTAGTAATTGATAAGCTCTCCGTAAGTGAGACTTCAGCAACAACTGTTGATGCGGCTGTTAGAGCGGCATTCAATTTCAAGATTAATGGTGACTCTATCACTGAAACCGCTGGTGTATTCGATATTGAGTATACTAAGGGTGGTACAGTTGCTTCTGATGATGGTACAGGTACTAGTGTTGAAGCAGGAAATAGTATATTCGTTAAGAAAGTTATGTATACTACTTCTTGGTCAGCAGGCGCTCCTACAGTAACATATACCTTCAATGTAAACAGAACAGTTACCATTACTAAGTAATTTACGATGATATGATTTATCAGGAGCTGTTGCAAAGCTAACGAAAGTTAGCGGAGCAACAGCTCCGTTTTTGTGACAGTATATACACATAAGTTAGATACAGCTATAGGAGCGGGATTCTGTGAATGAATCCCGCTCTAGCTCTTTGTTGAACTCGTAATTGTATAAGGATGGAATGAGTTTAGAACACAACTTCAAGCAATGATGCTTAAGAATTCACTATTGAGGATCTATTGAGGGCTTAAGATGGGATCGGAACGATGGACTATACTCTATTCTTATATTCCATTTGCCATTCACTGGTTAATATAGCTATTAGAAACGGCTAATTTACTTGTCTAGGTTCATTTAGCTCAGCAAATGAATTAGGTCCTTACGTGTTGCTATTTTAGATTGAGAGGCTACAGCTTATCATGGAAGGTTCGAGTGATTACCTCCTCCTGCTGCTGCGGGCTGAGGGTATGAAATCTGACTGCATAGCCTGATACCCTAATGGTCAGATTGGGGTATTTCTCGGGATGCTCTTTGGCATCTATTAATAAGGAACGGTTTAGGACATTGACATTCATGTGATGACCACCCTCCGTAAAATATCCGTCCAGTATTCCACATAAATTATGAATTCGATCCTCCGGGGTTTTTCCCAAGCTATCCGGTGTGATGGTAAAGGTATTGGAGATACCGTCCCGGCATAGATCATAATTAAGCTTCGCTACGGAGAGCAGGGAGGCAAGGGCTCCCTTTCGATCCCGGCCATGCATCGGGTTGGCACCGGGGGCAAAGGGGTCTCCCTTCCTCCTGCCGTCAGGAGTGGAGCCGGTCTTCCTTCCATAGACCACATTGCTGGTGATCGTTAGGATGGATAAGGTATGAACCGCATTTCGATATGTAGGATGGCTCTGAAGTCTCGTCAAAAACTCCCTAACCAGGTCCTTAGCAATAAGGTCCACACGGTCATCGTTATTCCCGTAAGCAGGATAATCACCCTCAATTCGAAACTCAGTAATTAAGCCGCGATGATCCTTGATGGGAGTGACCTTGGCATATCGAATGGCACTTAGGGAATCTGCAACGACGGATAAGCCGGCAATACCAAAGGCCATGGAACGTTCTACCTCCGTATCATGTAGTGCCATCTGTAGCTTCTCATATGCATATTTGTCATGCATATAGTGGATGATGTTCATGGTATTCACATACAGACCGCAGAGCCAATCCATCATGGTGAGAAGGGAGCCCCAGACCTCCTCATAATCTAGTACGACCTTCTCCGGATAGGGAGCGGCTTCCGGACCCACCTGATCACCGCTGAGCTCATCCCGACCTCCGTTTAGGCTCAGGAGGAGTAATTTGGCCAGGTTACAGCGGGCACCGAAGAACTGCATCTGCTTCCCGATCCGCATAGCTGATACACAGCAGGCGATGCCATAATCATCCCCATAGCTGGGACGCATCAGATCATCATTTTCATATTGAAGGGAATCTGTAGTGATGGACATTTTGGCACAGTAACTTTTAAAGGGTACCGGAAGCTGATCGGACCAAAGTACGGTAAGATTTGGCTCCGGAGCAGGGGAAAGGTTGGTCAGGGTATGAATCATTCGGAAGGTGTTTTTTGTTACTAGGCTTTTACCATCTTCCGTCATTCCACCAAGAGCCTCCGTAATCCACATGGGATCCCCGGCAAAGAGTTCATTGTATTCGGGGGTACGAAGCTGCCTGGCCATGCGAAGCTTCAGTATAAACTGGTCAATGATCTCCTGTGCCTCTGCCTCCTCCAATATACCCTTGGCTAAATCACGTTCAAAGTAGATATCTAAGAAGGTGGAGGTTCTTCCTAAGGATATGGCAGCACCATTCTGTTCCTTGATGGCTCCTAAATAAGCAAAGTATAGCCATTGTACAGCTTCTCTGGCATTGACAGCAGGGCCTGAGAGATCAAAGCCATAGCCCGCTGCCATTTCCTTCAGTTGCTTCAGAAAATCGATCTGACGGTATAACTCCTCCAGTGTCCGAATTGTTTCCTCAGACATGGGCTTACTGCCCAGGGTTAATTTATCTGTCTCCTTCTGCTTAAGCAGTGCATCGACTCCATAAAGAGGTACCCTGCGGTAGTCCCCGATAATTCTTCCCCTTCCGTAAGCATCCGGTAGTCCGGTGATAATTCCACTCTTACGAGCGTTCTTCATTTCCGGGGTATAGACACGAAATACTCCATCGTTATGGGTGGTACGATATCGGAAATGCTCCTCTACCTCCTCCGACAGGGTATAACCGTAGGCTTCGCAGGCTTGCCTGGCCATGCGAATTCCACCGAAGGGATTCACACCCCTGCGAAGCGGAGCATCGGTCTGAAAACCATAGATAATTTCATTTTCACGATCCAGATAGGAGGGAGAATAGGTAAGCAGTGAGGAGACTACATCCGTATTGATGGAGAGTACCCCTTTCTCATGCTCCAGCTCTGACAGCTTCCTGTAGGCTTCGTTCAAAGCCTGGGTTCTTTTGGAGACAGGAGTCAGAAAGCTTTCATCACCATCATAAGCAGTATAGTTCCTCATAATAAAATCTCTCACATCGATTGTACTCTGCCATATACCGGGTCTAAAATCATACCATGGGTTCATTGGATTCAGCTCCTTCTCTCATATAAAAAGCTTAATGTTATACAAAATTAAAACACCTTAAATATAGACCTAAGTAAAAAACATGAAAATAGAATATTAATAGATCAAAAATTACGAAACATAAACTCTAAACACCAAAAACTTTAGAAACCTTTGAGTCATAAGACTGAAATATAAGCGAGTAAACAAAAAACCGCCTGGACATACGAATATTACGTAGCCCAGGCGGTCGACATTCACACAAAGCTTCTGAGAAGAAGCAGTTACCGGTCCCCTGTGGTTATCCACTGTTCCGCCAGTTCCGGTATAATTTCATTATAGATTGACTTTCCAGTTTAGTCAATACAAAGCTTATGATCAGCTTAATAGCTCTTATTAGCGATTCCTACTTCTATGTACCAAACCCTTGTATCTGTGATCCATCAATTCCCTGATTTGAGGAACTCCTCTTAGGATAGGGAACAGAAGGGTAGCCAAGGTAATACCCAGGGCATTCTGGACCAGATTCAGTGGAATTGACTTTACTGCCGGGCCAAACCCATAGAGGAAATTTTCGAAGATAAAATACCCGGAGGTGACCAGTAGTTCCCCTATGACACCGGACAGGATAATGGTACTTATCTTACCCTTCCTATAGATTAATGCGGCAACCAGGGCTGCTAAGGCTTTAATAAATAAGGTAGCGAATGCAAATTGCGGATATCCGGCCAGGAGATCGGCGGTCATGGACCCGATACCAGCTGCTAGAGGACCATAAATGGGACCTAGGATAACACCGGATAATAGAACAAATGCATCTCCCGGATGGATATAGCCGGTAGGAGACGGAAATTTGATTGCCATGGTAGCAACGCAGCTTAGTGCAGCCATCAAGGCAGCTGCCACATAAATTCGTAAGTTTTTATTCATTGTACCTCCCCGATCACAATTATTTATACTCATTAATTTTAATGAAGATAATAACATAGATAGTTCCCCTTTACAAGAAATAATTGAGAAATAGGGAAAGAAATAGTAAGTTTCTGGGGATGACAAAATAAAACCTGAACTGTATCAAGCTTTGATGAATTTATGGTGAGGTCAGAATTTGAGACTGGTATCTCAGAAAATCCTATACGATGGCTTGAGATATAAGCTGAAAGAATGAAATCATGTGTATATTGAAAAATATGGCTATGTCTATACCCGTTGACAGAGGGCAATACTTATAATATAATATGTAAATGCAAATGAATTGCAATTAGGAGGAATACAATGAAGAAAAGAGCACTATTACTGATACTGCTTATGATTGCTGCCGGTACAGCCGGAGCATTCCTTATATCAGCAATGAACAGAGGGAACAAAAGGGAGACAGGAAATGGAGATTTGAAGCTGAATTTTGTTACATCCTTTTATCCGACCTATATCATGGCGTTGAATCTAACGGATCAAATCCCGGAGCTTAAGGTGAATAGTCTTACGGATTTCACGGTTGGCTGCCTGCACGACTATCAGCTTACTACAGGTGATATGAAGCTTCTGGCGGATGCAGACCTATTCCTGATGAACGGAGGAGGAATGGAGAGCTACATAGAGGATGTGGCTAAGAATTACCCTGAGCTTGTCATGGTGAATATCAGTGAGGGTATCGATATGTTGGACAACCATGGGCATGAGCATAATCATAATCATGAAGAGGAAGATGGACACGACCACGAGCTAAATTCCCATGTGTGGCTGGATCCGGTACGGTACATGGAGCAAGCCGCCCAGATGAAGAATGGATTGATTCTGTATATTTCTCAGCGTCAGGATCTGCCACTGGAATATAAAGAGGAAGCCATCCGGAGAATCTCTGATAATACGGAGCAGTATATCAGTAAGGTAAGGGAGCTTGAGGAGGACCTTCAGGCATTGATCCCTATACTTCGTACGAAGGAGGACCGGAAGGTTATCATTTTCCATGAGGCTTTTGCCTACCTGGCAGACCGTGTAGGACTGACAGTCGAGAAAACAGTAGAACTGGAAGAGGATACGGCCCTAAGTGCAACGGAGATAGCAGATATCATCAGAACCATCAAAAGTGAGGGAATTAAATATCTGTTTACAGAGGAGCAATACGGTGCTAACATTACAGATAGGATCGTTGAAGAGACCTCAGCCAAGGCCTATTTGATAGATTCTGCTGTAACAGGGGATGGCTCAAAGGATTCTTACCTGAACTCCATGAGGAGGAATTTAAACACCCTGAAGGAAATCTTTCAATAAACGAGCACAGAGAGCATGCTACTGCTTTATCATAGAACAACATCTAATTTGAGTCAGGATAATAAGCACTAACTAACATACAAAGCGGGTTATTCCTTTGAGTGATACGTTGGTTGATCCGACTCCGGTAGAAAGAGGCCAAAATGGGAAGTTTGAAAGAGCAAGAATCTAAAATAACCAATCACGAGGAAAGCGCCTGCGGACTTCATTGTATTCAAATCAATGAGATCAGTGTCCGGGATGGAGATAAAATAATTATTGAGAATATTAATCTTCATATTCATTGCGGCAAGTTAACCGTGATTATCGGGAAAAACGGGGCTGGGAAATCTACTCTGATCCGAGCCATTCTCGGTGAGCTCCGCCATGAAGGAAGCATTAAGTTCACTGATCTGAAGGACAACACCATGTCCAAGCTGACCATTGGATATGTTCCGCAGCATATTAATATTGAGAAGAATACACCAATGAGCGTATACGATCTATTCGCCAGCTATATCAGTAATTCGCCGATCTTCCTCCGTAAGAATCGGAGGGTGTATGAGAGGGTGAGGCAGCAGCTAAGTATCTTTGATGCTCAGGATTACATTGATCAGAGAGTCTGTGATCTATCCGGTGGCGAGCTCCAGAGAGTACTGCTTTCTATCGCTGTTACACCGGTGCCCAACCTGTTGCTTTTGGACGAGCCGGTATCAGGAATTGATAAGAACGGAATGAATTTGTTTTATCATAATATCGAGAAGCTGAAGGAGCATTATGATCTGGCAATGATTGTTGTCTCACATGATTTTGAATTCGTTAGAAAGTATGCGGATTATGTTATCCTGATGGATCGTACCATCCGAAAGGAGGGTACACCGGAGGAAGTGCTTCAAAGCGATGAATTTAAGCAGGTGTTCTGGGGAGGACAAGATGAATACAATATATGATATCATGGAAGTACTTCTGCCATTCTCCTGGATGGAGTATACCTTTATGAAGAATGCGCTGCTGGCCATATTGATTATCACCCCTCTGTTTGGTGTTCTGGGGACGATGATTGTCAATAATCGTATGGCCTTCTTCTCAGATGCCCTAGGACATTCCGCTCTAACCGGAATAGCCTTAGGTTCCCTGCTGGGCTTATCAGATTCCAATTTATCCATGCTGATTTTTGCTATCATCTTTGCTCTGCTGCTGAATAGGATCAAAAGAAGGAAAACTGTTTCTACAGATACAGTGATTTCGGTATTCTCTTCCTTAAGCATTGCTCTTGGTCTGATGATATTATCCCAGGGTGGTGAATTTGCGAAGTATTCGAATCTGTTGGTGGGTGATATTCTCAGTATCACCGCAAAGGAAATCGGTTTATTATTGATTGTTTTTGTGATAACCCTATTATTTTGGATGTTTGGCTTTAATAAGCTACATGCGGTGGGGGTGAATGAATCCCTGGCAAAAAGCAAAAAAGTTAAAGTTGGACTGATGGAGGATTGCTTTAGTGTCATCATTGCAATCATAATCATGTTCTCCATCAAATGGGTGGGAATATTGATTATCAATGCGCTCCTGATACTTCCGGCAGCTGCCAGCAGAAATCTGGCGACCAATATGAGGGAGTATCACCTGTTTTCTGTGATGATCTCCTTGTTTTCAGGAATTACCGGGCTGATCATATCCTATTATAGTGGAACAGCCTCCGGCCCCACCATTGTCATCATAGCAGCTCTGCTGTTTTTCCTGACCCTATTCCTGCGTCAGGGGAAAAAATACAATTGAATTCATAGGATGGAGCTATCAAAGGAGTCTTTGTACTTCATCAGATGTATAGGAGTGGGTTCGTACGAAGGTACGAACCCACTTTCATATTCAAAGGGCTTACCATAAAGTGGGTAATTTATTTGCGCGATCTTTTGCGCCTTTATCAAAAGTTGGCTTCCCTGTAATATTCTAAGGAAGGGTATGTACACGCTCGATTGTTGCTTATATGGGTCTTAGGCTGTGACAGATCATAGTTTACTATATTCACAATCATAATTCTAGCATGTTCTATCTGTACAAATTCCAGAAATTTGTATTATAATAGAGATATCATGAAGCTGGAGGCGTTTATGGGCAAACCGAAGATATACTTAAAAATTATGACTAATTTTATCATTGCTATTCTGGTAGTATTATTTGTTTTCCTCTTGCTCCCGAAGATACTGGGATTTTTTATGCCCTTTGTCATAGGCTGGATTGTGGCAATGATTGCAAATCCCTTGGTAAAATTCCTTGAGAAGAAGGTAAGGATCCTTAGGAAGCATAGCTCGGCAATCATCATTGTCGTAGTGGTAGCAATCATCGTGGGCGCCTTTTATCTGATTATTGCAGCCCTGGTGCGGGAGGTAAGCTCCTTATCAGGTGACCTGCCCAACATATTCTCACAGATTGAGGAGCAGCTGGGGGATTTCTCGAATCGGGTGAATGAGATTACCTCGTCCCTGCCCCATAGTATCCAGAAGATCATTAATAATCTGTTAACCGGAATTAATGATAATATAACAAATTTCAATACGGATGAGAATATACTGACAATCTCTATGGCCGGGAACTTTGCGAAGAACATCGCTGAGATTTTTCTGATGGTAATCGTGACCATTCTATCTGCTTATTTCTTCATTGCGAAGAGGGATGAGCTGGTGGCCGGACTAAAAAGCAATCTACCCAACTCCATCAATAACGGCTGGTTAATTATTTATGATAATTTTAAGACAGCTGTAGGAGGATATTTTAAAGCACAATTTAAGATTATGTTTATTATTATCGCTATCATATTTATCGGATTTGAGATACTGCAGATCAGCTATTCCTTCCTCTTGGCCTTCGGGATTGCACTGCTTGATTTGCTGCCCGTCTTTGGAACCGGAACGATACTCTGGCCCTGGGCGCTGGCGGATATGCTGATGGGTAACTATATGCGTGCCATTGGCCTTGTAGTAATCTATCTGGTCTGCCAGATCGTCAAGCAGGTTCTTCAGCCCAAAATGGTTGGAGACAGCATTGGTATCAGCCCTTTGAGTACCCTGGTATTCATGTATATCGGATATCGCTTCTACGGAGTACTTGGTTTGATTCTCGGGATACCAATCGGAATGGTACTTGTTAACCTTTACCGAATCGGTACCTTCGACCGTCTGATCGGAGGTTTTAAGATCATTATGCAGGATATTAATGAGTTTAGGAAGTTTTAGGTAAAAATAGAAAATAATCCTAAAGTTCCATATACACACCAGAACTTCGGTGCTAATATATAATCGGAGGAAAAGTAACAAAACCAAAGATACATTAGCTGAGGAGTAAGTATATGAAGGGTAACAGGTATGTAACAGACAGTGAAGTAATTATTACTTCCGACGAAATCAAAATGATTCTTGACCGATATCGTATCGGCAAGAAACCACTGGCTAAGCTCTTGGGTTGGGGAGAGACTACGATCATCCGCTATATGGAGGGTGACATTCCCTCCAATGAGTATTCCAATAAGCTGAAGGTCATCTTAAATGATCCTGAATTTTATTATGACCTGCTGATAAAGCGTAAGGAATGCTTAACCGGTGTTGCGTACAAAAAAAGCAGACAAGCGGTATTATCGAAGATTATGTCTTCCAAGATCTATGCGGTTGCGTACTATATCGTCAATAAGAGCAACGCAGAGATTTGTGCCAGCTATATTCAGTATCTGCTTTACTATGTTCAGGCATTTTCTCTGGCTCTTTATGACAGAGAAGCCTTTCCGGAGGAATATTCCATTAACAATGAGCATGTTCCTTATCCTAAGCTGTATGATAGTATGAAGCGCTGTGGGATTCATACGCTGGAGCTGAATGAGGATTTTTTAACGGAAGAAGAGAAGGAGCTGGTGGATGCCGTATTTGACAGCTACACCTGGTTTGGACCAAGAGCTCTTGTGGCACTGACAGCCTTTGAGAGGTCCATGATCAAGATATCGAGGGACAAATATAACAATAAGATCATCTCTAAGGATACGATAAAAGCATATTTTAAGGAAATCCTTGCCCAATATCATATCACAGGCATGAAAGAAATTTTTCATTACCCCGATCGCCGCTTGCAGGATATCAAGGAAATGATAGTATAGCAGTGTACGGACTGTTGTAAGATCTCCTTCTTGCTGTAACCCTGTTAATGCAGTCCTTCTTTGTTTTAGTGTATTCGACGGAAGGAGAATTGGGGGTTCCCGCGCATAGGCACAACAAACATATGAAATGACATCCCGCCGACTTGGTATGCTGCCAACGAACAGTAATGTTCGCTCATCATACAAAGTCGGCGGTTTCTCATATCAATCGCACCTGACGGAAAGCACAATGTCCTTTTATCTCATAAACATTACGACAGCATAAAAAACCGGGAGTAGACTCGATTAGGAGTTCTCCCGGATGCTTCCATATGGTAGGGCTGTTAGCTGTTCTTGTTTCTTCGATCTCTCATCCTTAGTGTGGAGTCCAGTATCTTCTTGCGGATTCTTAAGGATTGAGGGGTGACCTCCAGGAGCTCATCGGTTTCTATAAATTCCAGGGCCTGCTCCAGACTTAACTGCTTCGGAGGAACGAGGCGAAGTGCTTCATCTGCAGAGGAGGAACGGGTATTGGTTAGCTGCTTCCTCTTACAAACATTTACCTCGATATCATCCACTTTCGGATTCTGTCCAACCACCATGCCCGCATAGACCTTAACTCCCGGGCCGATAAACAGGGTGCCACGCTCCTGTGCATTATAGAGTCCATAGGTGATGCTCTCACCGGACTCGAAGGCAATCAGACTTCCGGTTTTCCGATATTGAATATCACCCTTATATGGACCATAACCATCAAACAGGGTATTCATAATCCCAGTACCCTTTGTATCGGTAAGAAACTCTCCACGATAACCGATTAATCCGCGGGCAGGGATGGAGAATTCAATCCGGGTATGGCCGTGATCAGAGGTATGCATATTGATCAGCTCGCCCTTCCGTTGTCCCAGTTTCTCGATGACAGTACCAGCGAACTCATCAGGGACATCAATCATTGCGTGCTCCATGGGCTCTAGCTTCTTACCCTGGTCATCGGTTTTATATAGGACCTCTGCCTTGCTGACAGAGAATTCAAAACCCTCTCGGCGCATATTTTCAATCAGGACGGAGAGATGGAGCTCACCTCTGCCGGATACCTTAAAGCTCTCCGTTGTTTCTGTTTCCTCAACTCGAAGACTGACATCGGTATTCAGCTCTCTAAAGAGTCTTTCCCTGAGATGTCTTGAGGTCACATATTTTCCTTCCTTACCGGCCAGAGGGCTATCATTTACATTGAAGTACATGGCAATGGTAGGCTCAGATATTTTTTGAAAGGGGATGGGCTCGGGATTCTCAGGAGAACAGATGGTATCCCCGATATGAATATCTGCAATACCGGATATGGCTACAATCGAACCAATGGTTGCTTCATTGATCTCTACTCTCTTCAAACCGTCAAACTCATAAAGCTTACTGATCTTAACCCGGTTGTTCTTCTCAGGATCATGGGCATTCACCAGTACAACCTCCTGGTTGACACGAATCATACCGTTATCTACCTTGCCGATACCGATTCTTCCTACATATTCATTATAATCAATAGTGCTGATTAGTACCTGAGTGCTTTTTTCTGTATCTCCCTCGGGAGCAGGGATGTATTCGAGGATGGTCTCGAACAGCGGCTTCATACTGGTAGCCTCTGCATTGATATCCATTGTAGCCACCCCGGATTTTGCAGATGCAAATACGAAGGGACAATCCAGCTGCTTCTCATGGGCATCCAGCTCAATCAGAAGCTCCAGGGTCTCATCCACCACCTCCATGGGTCTTGCTTCCGGACGGTCAATCTTATTAATGCAGACGATAACCGGCAGATCCAGCTCCAGAGCCTTCTTTAATACGAACTTTGTCTGTGGCATCGGTCCTTCAAAGGCATCCACAACCAGGACAACACCGTTTACCATCTTAAGAACTCGCTCCACCTCTCCACCAAAATCTGCGTGACCGGGGGTATCTATAATGTTAATCTTAACCCCCTCATATTGGACGGCGGTATTTTTGGATAAGATGGTTATGCCGCGTTCCCGCTCAATGGCATTGGAGTCCATTACTCTCTCTATTACATTTTGATTCGACCGAAACACCCCGCTTTGCTTCAATAACTCGTCTACCAGGGTGGTCTTGCCGTGGTCGACATGAGCGATTATTGCTATATTTCTTATATCCTCTCGCTTCATGATATCTTTCCTTCCTTCTATATATATCTTCAATCACAATGTGACTCATAAGCAGATAGTAAAAGTAATAAAATGCTTGTCTAGCTGCAACCTATATATTGTAGCACAGGGCAAAATAAAAAATCAACGGATGTATCATGAAAAATAAATAAATTTTTTCAATAAATTTGTATAAAATAACAAAATATGGATAATTATAAAATAGATTAATTTTTTTACTTCTAAAATGTGGAAAATAGCATATATATTATCATAGGTAAAATAAGCTTGTTTACAGAACAGGATAATTTACCCTACATTTTAGAGCAGATTGGCACCAAAAAGAACGCCGGTCGAGAAGGGAGAGGTACGATATGACGGATAAAGTATTTGATAACAATCAAGTAAGTATTGCAGGAGAGGTAATCAGTGAGTTTACCTTCAGCCATGATGTCTTTGGAGAAGGGTTTTATATCTTGGAGATCCTGGTAAACAGGCTTAGCAATTCCTATGACATGATTCCTGTCATGGTATCAGAAAGACTCATTGATGTAAAGCAGGATTTTAGGGGGAAGTTCGCAGAGATCTTAGGACAATTCAGATCCTATAACAGGCATGAGGAGAGCAAGAACAAGCTGGTACTGTCCGTATTTGCCAGGGAGATAAAGATTATGGAAGAGTTATCCGAAAATGCGAAGCCGAACCACATTTTTCTGGATGGCTTTGTCTGTAAGCCCCCAATCTATAGGAAAACCCCGCTGGGAAGAGAGATTGCAGATATTTTACTGGCAGTTAACCGCCCCTATGGCAAGTCAGACTATATCCCCTGCATCAGCTGGGGTAGAAATGCAAGATTTGCCGAGAGCTTCGCCGTCGGCGGCCATGTACAAATCTGGGGAAGAATTCAAAGCAGGGAGTATCAGAAGAAGCTCAATGATACGGAATTTGAGAAGAGGGTTGCTTATGAGGTGTCCGTGAGCAAGCTGGAGTATCTGGAGGAATATTAAAGCCTTAGCTAGTCACATAGATTTTATCAATCCCTTATTCTTGAGGAGCAGCGTTCTTATACCTTCACCAAACCATACCATATGAATATTATGGTTATGTAACCGGTAACACGGTATATTTGGAGGTCGGCTGAGCATCCTTAAGAATAAGGGATTTTTACAAGGGAGGAAATGAGAGAATATGACAAATTCAGCTCCGGAACTGGAAAATAGGCATTGACAACCAAAGGGTCCGGTGTTAATATGAAGTTACGAATTTTGTGAAAAAACATATTGCTTATGGTAGAGGAGCATTGTTTAAGAGTAAGCTGCGGGATATGTCAGACATAGAGGAACGCAGTCGAAAGGAAACAGTGCCGAAGCGGTAATGGATCTGATACATTTCTGCTGGGCATATGGTAAAGAACCATATGACTGTCATCATGAATTTGATGGAGAGCTGCCTAAAGAATATTTCGGACAGTAGGAGCATGGATTTTGATTCATGTCACCTTTCGGTTATTCTTTAGTGTCGACTCCTGGTCGACTTTTTTTACGTTAAAATACTGGATGCAATGTCTTTTGCACGGGAAGCTTGCAGATACCCGACAAAATTTCAGACGGTGGCTGGCCACCTCAATAAAACAATATAGGAGGCAAGGATATGGCAGTATTTCAGGGAGCAGGTGTTGCGATTGTAACACCATTTAAGGAAAACAATGAAGTGAATTATGAGAAGCTTGGGGAGCTGATTGAGTTTCAGATTAAGGAAGGGACGGACAGTATTATTATTTGCGGAACCACCGGGGAAGCATCCACCCTAACCCATGAGGAGCATCTGGAGTGTATCAGATTTGCGGTAGATAAAGTGAATCATAGGGTTCCTGTGGTTGCAGGCACCGGATCCAATTGTACAGAGACAGCAATCTACCTGTCAAAGGAAGCAGAGCGCTACGGAGCAGATGCATTGCTGCTGGTTACCCCTTATTATAATAAAGCGACACAGAAGGGACTGATTGCACATTTTACTGCCATAGCAAATGCTGTGACTCTGCCAATCATTCTGTATAATGTTCCGAGCCGTACCGGCTGCAATCTCCTTCCACAGACCGTTGCAACTCTGGTAAAGAATGTGGATAATATCGTGGGAATTAAGGAGGCCAGTGGAAATATCGCACAGGTTGCAGAGATTATGCAGCTATGCGGAAGCAACATTGATCTATATTCCGGCTGCGATGAGATGGTAGTCCCGGTGTTATCACTGGGTGGAGTAGGCGTAATCTCAGTTTTATCCAATATCCTTCCGAAAGAGACCCATGAGATGGTAGTCAAATATCTTGATGGGGATGTGAAGGGAAGCTGTGCAATGCAGCTACAATATCTGCCTTTGATTAATGCCCTGTTCTGTGAGGTAAATCCGATACCGGTGAAGAAGGCATTAAATCTGATGGGCTTTCAGGTTGGACCCTTAAGAATGCCACTGACTGAGATGGAGTCGGCAAATACAGAACGTCTGGCCAATGCATTAAAATCCGTAGGATTGGTATGATAAGGAACAGTGAGGAATCCTAGGTTCCTATGAATGGAGGAAGCTTATGACAAATATCATTTTGCGCGGCTGTAACGGTAAAATGGGACAGGTGATTACACAACTCGTTGATGAGGATGAGGGTGCGGTGATTGTGGCAGGAGTGGATGTCTCTTCCAACAGACTGAATAAATATCCGGTCTATCAAGGCTTCAAGCAGTGTAATGTGAAGGCGGATGTTATCATTGATTTTTCAGCTCCTGTCAATGTAGGTGAAATGCTGGATTATGCCATGCATCAAGGAATTGGTATCGTATTATGTACGACAGGCTTTACGAAGGAGGACCTGCTCCTGATTGATGAAGCAGCCCATGTAATTCCGATTCTCAGATCAGCCAATATGTCCATGGGGATCAATCTGCTCCTAAAGCTGGTGCAGGAGGCAGCAAAAAATCTTGCAGAGGCAGGCTATGACATTGAAATTGTAGAGCGACATCATAACAGGAAGGTGGATGCACCCTCCGGTACAGCCCTTGCCTTGGCAGATGCTATGAATGAGGTCTTGGGGAATGAGTACGGATACAAATATGACCGTTCGGTTGAACGTACTGTGAGAGGCAAGAAGGAAATTGGCTTCTCCTCCGTCAGAGGCGGAACCATCGTAGGAGAACACGAGGTCATCTTCGCAGGGACGGATGAGGTCATCGAGATCAAGCATTCCGCCTATTCCAAGGCGGTATTTGCGAAGGGAGCGGTGCAGGCTGCGAAGTATCTGCCCGGGAAACCTGCCGGAATGTATGGAATGAGTGATGTAATTGGATAATTCTTATGTATAGCTGTAAACCTGAGGCATCGGTTGGATACGAGGTCTCAGGTTTTTTATGTTGTACCATTAGTAAATAAATCCATGTGAATGTGATCCCCGTCCCCGTGACTGTGATCCCCGGGAAGGCATCAAGGGAGGCTCAACGGATGTTTTTTGAGAAATTTTACAAGTTTGTTCACAAATTTTTCGTAATTTTATATTAATATGGATACAGTTGGTTCGAATAGCTCTTTATTACCGGAGGCTGTTCGATGAGGAGAATATGATATCATGTGGTTAGGAGGAGACGATTTTGATTGAAGTAAGGAATTTAGTGAAGCGCTATGGTGATTATACCGCCGTGGATCATCTTTCCTTTACCGTGAACAAAGGACAGGTCCTTGGCTTCTTGGGTCCCAACGGTGCAGGAAAATCAACAACCATGAACATAATAACCGGTTATATCTCTGCCACGGAAGGTACCGTTACCATAAATGGCCTGGATGTTTTTGAAGAGCCGGAAGAGGTAAAGAAAATGATCGGATATCTGCCGGAGTTCCCTCCGCTTTATCCGGATATGACGGTGAAGGAGTACCTGTATTTCGCAGCGGATATCAAGAAGGTTAAGAAGGCTGGGAAGGATAAGATGATTACAGAGGCTATGGAAGCAACGAAGATTACTCCTATGGCAAACCGACTGATTAAACATCTGTCCAAGGGTTATAAGCAGAGAGTAGGACTGGCACAGGCAATCCTCGGAGATCCGGAGCTGATCATCCTGGATGAGCCTACTGTGGGACTTGACCCAAAGCAGATCATTGAAATCCGTGATCTAATCCGTAGGCTCAGCAAGAATCATACGATTATCCTCAGCTCCCATATCATGCAGGAGGTTAGTGCGGTCTGCGATACCATTCTGATCATTGACAGTGGCAAGATGGTGGTGGCGGATACTCCTGAGAATCTAATCCGTCATTTCGGTAATACCGGGGATATGAAGCTTACAGTGAAGGGAGAGAAGGAGAAGGTAGTTGAGACCTTGATGCAGCTGAAGGGAATTCAGAAGATCGAACAGACGGACAGCTTCGAGGCCGGAACTGTGGAGCTGAGTGTATTTTGTGATGAGGGTGTAGATCTTCGTGAGGATATTTTCTATGCGATGCATAAAGCGAACACTCCTTTGCTGGAGATGCAAACGAAACGCCTGACCCTGGAGGATATCTATCTGATGGCAACCAGGGATAAGAGATTTGAGCTGTTGGAACATCTGACGGAAGAGGATGGGGCAACGGTAGAGGCTATAGAAGATGGAGAGGAGGAAAGCTCAGATGCTGGCAATTTATAAGAAGGAATTACGCACCTATTTTACATCGATCATCGGATATGTCTTCATCGCCTTCTTCCTGATGATTATCGGCATATTCTTTTACCTGCAGAATTTATATTCCAGGAGACCGAATTTTGAATTTACCCTATCCGGGATTACCTTTATCTTTATTCTGTTGATTCCTTTGATCACCATGCGGTTAATGGCGGAGGAAAACAGACAGAAGACGGATCAGCTCTTATTTACATCACCGCTTACTGCCGGATCCATCGTCCTTGGTAAATACCTTGCCGTATTTACGGTATATGGCTCTGTCATGGCAGTTACCTCCTTCTATCCTATAATCATGAAGCAGTATGGCTATGTTCCCATGGCCTCTGCATATGCCAGTATCTTAGGGTTTCTCATTCTAGGAGGGACATACCTGGCCATCGGCCTCTTCATCTCATCTCTGACGGAGAGTCAGGTGGTAGCAGCAGTCATTGCATTTTTTACCTTCTTAATTACCATGCTGATGGATATCATCGCTCCGATTTTACCTGTGGACCATAAGATATCCTTTATTGTCTGCCTTGCGGCAATTCTCTTAATCAGCTTTATCCTTTATCTGATGATGCATAATCTGTTTGTCAGCATAAGCATTGGAATCATTGGGGAAGCAGCTCTCGTCATGCTGTTTTTCATGAATAAAGTGATGTTTGACGGACTCATCGGAAAGATTATGAAATGGCTGTCCCTAATCTCCAGATACGATTCCTTCCAATACGGGATATTTGATCTGGCCGATATGATTTATTATTTCAGCATCATCATCCTTTTCTTGTTTTTAACGGTACAAGTAATTAAGAAGAAGAGATGGAGCTAGGGAGGAGGAGAGAACAATGAACGAATTCAATCATCAGGACGAGAAGAAGATAGGAGCATTCGATAAGCTTAAGACCTCCTTTTCCGGAAGGAAATTCAGGAGTGGGGCATATACCTCCTTACTTACTGTCATAGTGCTGGTTATGCTGATGGTAATTAACCTCATCGTATCCAGGATGGATCTAAAGTTTGATTTTAGTGCAAATAATTATTACACCCTGACACAGCCTACGAAGGATCTTGTGAAGGGCCTAAAAGATGATATCTCGATCTACTATCTTGTGGAGACGGGGAAGGAGACCCAGCTTTTTAAGCGCATTGCAGAGAAATATGAAAGCTTGTCCAATCATATTGATGTGGTTTTAAAGGACCCCGTGCTTTACCCGAAGTTTGCCTCCCAGTATGTGGAGGAGGAGGTGATCACGAACAGCTTCCTGGTCGTAAATCACAGCAACAACCGCGCCATGTATATTGATTATGAGGATATGCTGGTTTACGGGGATGAGTTCAACTATGAAACCTTCAATTATAATTTAATGGGGATCGATGTGGAGGGTAAGCTAACCTCTGCCATCCAGTATGTTACCACGGAGGACATTCCGGTCCTCTACACCACCACAGGTCATCAGGAGAGGGAAACCGGTCAGATATTCACTACGGCTCTGGATAAGCTAAATGTGAAGGCGAACGCGACACCGACTCTGACCATCTCCAGTATTCCTGAGGATTGTGATATCCTACTGATCAACTCACCGGAAGTAGATTTTACTGCGGATGAGATTGCTATGATCCTTGATTATATGGAAAATGGCGGTGATGTCATACTTGTAGTGGATTATAAGGCAACAAAGCTGGTTAATCTAAAATCCCTGATGGAGCATTATGGCATCGAATTACAGGAGGGCGTTATCTTTGAAGGGGACTCCAATCGGCATGCGCAGAATAATCCTCACCTCATCATACCTGAGGTAAGGGAGCATGGCATTACCAGTAGTGCATTACAGTATGGCAAATTTGTAATTATGCCTTCTTCGACAGGTCTTCAGATCACCGATAATACCAGGAGCTCTCTCAAGGTGGAACCGCTGCTGGTAACCTCGGATAAGGCATATGCAAAGGTTAATCTTGAAACGAATACCTTATCTAAGGAAAAGGATGACCTGGACGGACCCTTCTATGTGGGACTGGCAGCAACGGACAGCTTTAAAGGCAATAGCTCAAGTCTGATCGTCTATTCCTCGGAATTTGTATTTGAGGATTCGGCCCTAGAGGGATTTGGTAACTATGAGATCTTCACAGGAACCATAAGTAATCTGGCCGGGGGAATCAGTCCCATAGCAGTCAAAACAAGGAGTCTGACGATGGATCCGCTAGCGCTTACCCAGAAGCAAGCCAATTCCTGGGGAATTATCACTGTGGTGGTATTACCGCTCCTTATTTTAGCTGGCGGAGTAATGATCAGTATTAGAAGGAGGAAGCGTTAATGTCAAGAAGGAAGAGGAAGAATGCGATTACATTGATTTCGCTTCTGCTTGCTACTACAGCATTAATTGTTTTCTATCTCTGGTATTCCGGCAGGGATCAGGCAACTGAGAAGAAGAGTCCTGATCAACAGGGCAGTATGCAGGACACGGAGGGAGCTAATCAGACAACCAATCTTGAATTAGCAAAGATGGATACGTCTCTGATCAATTCCATCCGCCTGGTGAATCAGGAAGCCGATCTGAGGCTTATTCTAGAGGGCTCCCTATGGAAATCAGAAGCAGACCCGGAAAGGCCGATCAATCAGGAAAAAGTGGTGGATATGCTCAGTCTTTCTGCGGTTGTCAAGGCAAAGAAGCTAATTATGGAGAAGCCGGTGGATCCGGAGGAGTATGGTTTAAAGGAGCCTGCGATCTATTTTGAGGCAGTCCAATCGGATGGTAAGGCATTACGGTTAAATATCGGTGACAAGGTGATTACCGGAGACGGTTATTATGCCCAGGTGAACGACAGCGAGGCGGTCTATCTTCTGGATAGCTCCTATGGTACACGAATGGCCGTTAGCGATCTTGATATGACAGCCTTGGTAAATCCACCGGTGTTTTCTGCAGAGAGCATTTACCATGTCCTTGTCGAGCAGAAGGATGGGAACAGCTTTGAGCTACTTTATGATAGGGAGAATACAGCGGATAAAACCGGATCGGGTATGTTCCCCTGGGTTGTTTTAAAGCCCTATGAGGAAGGATACTCCGCTGATGGCTCGAAGGTATCCGAGCTGCTGCCAAAATACGCTGGCCTAAAGTTCGTTCACAATGTGGATTATTCAGGTAAGGAGCCTCAGAAATACGGTCTGGTGGAGCCGGCTGCCACAATAACAGTCGGTTATTACGAGACAGTTACAAAGGCCCTGGAGAAGCCGGAAACAGATCCGATTACAGGCAATGAAGTCACAGAAAAGACCTATCAGGAGAATAAAAGCTATACAATCTATGTAGGGAACAAGGATGGGGGAGAGAATTATTATGTAAGGCCTGAGGGCAGCAGCAGTGTATATACGATGAAGGCAGAAGCAATCGATCAGATGCTGCAGACAAATCCCTTCGGTGTACTTACCTCCTTTATTACCATACCCAATATAGACACCGTTCAAAGGATAGAAATCAATATCGACAATCAGCCCTATAGCATGGAAATCAAGAGGACTAGCACGAAGGATGAGGAAGGCAAGGAGATCACAAAGGCAAGCTATTACTATAATGGGAAAGAAGTGGAAGAGGGTATCTTTAAGGATGTCTATCAGATTATGATTGGAGCAGGCTATGATAAGGAAATATTGGAGCCGGTAAGGGAAGAGGAGCTCCGAACAACCCTGACCATTACCTATCATCTGACCAATGGGAATAGCTTAACCTCAGCCTATATGCCTTACAATGACAGCTTCTATATCGTAAAAACCCAGGATAATCCGATCCGCTTTTTCACGGATAAACGGGAGATTGAAGAAATCATCACTACAATCAAGGAATTCAAAGGTATGGAATAGTACCGCAAGAGTAAGTGATACCATAATAAAAAGAGGCACGGATACGGCTTGTTTCAGCGTATCGGTGCCTCTGGTTATTTCTGTGATGCCTTAGGATACCAGGACAGCATCCTCACTTACTTTGTGATGACCAAATCCATATTCACCTTGATCGTCTCACCCTTCTTCATCAGAATGTGGCCTGATTCATAGGGCTTACCCTCTATGGTAAGAGATAACTCCTCTGCACCATAATACATACCGAGGGTATTGGTAATACTCTGAAGAAGTAGCTGTTCATAAGCTGCACCAGTGTTATTTTCTTCTATAAATGCAGAGGAGAGATCCAGATAGATGATACGATCCTCGCCAAGATAGAGGGAGTTGATAAAATATCCTTAGTTAGCGGAGCATGCTTCATACTGCTTAGGGTGGAAGTTATCTCGTAGCCCTCTGAACTGAACACGGATTTGACAAGACCGGTATACCTCGCATAATAATCCTTGCTGACGCCAAACTCTGACTCGGTAGTCACCTCAAGGGTCCGGTATTTACCGGTGGGGGTAGAAAGCTCGACATCCGAGGCAGAGATGTATCTTTTCCTTCCGTCGGGAAGGGTCCAGCTAGTTCCCGGTATCAAGGGTTCCATCAGAAGTATCTCTGCATCCTCCTCTGCAGGAATATCCAGTAGATCATCACGGTAATAAGACTCACTAACCGTATGGATCAGATACAGCTTACCCTCCTTAAACTCCAATACCCGAACAGTTTCGGTTCCCCCATTGTTGGTCCGGGTTTGCATCCGACCAGCTGCCGGGTCAATATAGTCGATATGGGTGATATAAGAGGCAAATTCCATACCCTGTCCCTCATACACATATTCCGTATCAGACTTAAGCGGGTAAAAATCCTGGCAGACAAGGGTATCCACAGGACCACCGTCCTTCTCCTCTTTTATGGCTGTATCGTTTTCATCTTCCCCCTCTTCAGGAGAGGCTAACGATTGTCCCGGTACCGTGCCTGGATCTTCGAGGGAAGCTTTTGTATTTATTGTACCGCCCTTATTACAGGCAGCTGCCGCCAACATATTTGACAGAATGAGAATTATCATCAATTTTTTCTTCATAAACACCTCCCGCTATAGGAAATAGCCCTTACTTATTCTATATGTCACATAGATTAGACGTCATAGGACCAAATATCGTTCCCAATCCCTTTTTAGTTTAGCTTGCTCTCGGTTGAATGCGGTTTCTAGAATCTTGTAGGAATATTAGGTTCTTAGAACTTGTACGAATATTAGGTTCTTAGAAACTTGTACGAATAATACGTTCATTGACATAATATATTAGGATATGGGATAATCAAGCTAATTCAGGGTCTGGCCGGATCCGGAGTAGGAGACATTATGAATATGGGATTAAGGAAAAAACTAATTTTAATGGCAGTCTGTATCGCAATCATACTGGTAATCCTGACCATGAATATTATTCGTAAAATCAATTCGGAGAATGGATCTGATCAGGTAAAGGTCAAGGAGAATGTCATGACCATGGCAGAGGCCTACCGTCTTCTCAGCTTTCTGGAATATGACCGGGCGGATCGGGAGACCCTGCCGAAGGGAATTACTTATCAGGAGTCCTCCATGTCCGGCTGGTATGATTCCTATGTGAATGCTGTTTGGAAGATGGGCCTGATTGAGCATGAGGTAAAGAATAACCCCGCGGAGGCTCTGACCTATGGCTACTGTAAGGAATTGGTTGACAAGCTGATTTTATTAAAACCTGATTATCAGGGAGTATATGCCGGGCTATCCTTTGATTTTATGAAAGCAGAGGAGGACATGCCAATAAAAGATTTTCTTGAGCTCTATGAGGCTATCTGGAAGAAGCAGGGGGATGAGAAGGGCATGAAGGAGGAGACCTTATTCGTTCTGGCGAGAGAGGTCTCTGAGGAGGGCAAGGATAGGATCGTTACCGATAAGGGGAGATATTATTACGAGAACTCTAAGGATTATATAGAATTCATAGCAGAGCTTAAGACAGCAGGGACTACCCCGCCAGTAGTAGAGACAACTCCATCGGCAGCGGATACAAGCTCATCGGCAGCAGACACCGCCCTTTCCGCAGGGAACACAGCTCCTTCATATAATCCCCAAAACAGTCTAACAGGGAAGGATTATGAGGAGAGCTTTCTGAATCAAGGTCTGAAGGCTCTTGTCCGTGGACAGGAGATTATCTATATCAGAGAAATATCCACAGAGAAGATTGTTCTACATAACGTTTGGATCAAAAAGGGACAGGATCTATTGGTGGATACCTTTATCAATGGGATTAACAAAGCATTTCCTGCGAAAAACCGTCTGTCAACAAACATTGGGGAGGTAGTCGGTGATATCACCATCGAAAATCAAAGGGTGGTTGGCATCAGTGTCAAACCGGATTTGATTCGTGGCAAGGTCCTGATGTCCGGAGAGGATTTTATTGAGGTGGAGGGCTATGGAAGGGTTCCATTGGAGGAGGAGTATAGAATTTATAAGGTCTATGGAGAGCTATCCATGGAAGAGACGAACAGCATCCTGGTAGGGTATGAAACCACGGATTTTGTTGTATCCGGAGGTAAAATTAGCGCGGCTCTGATCCGCGAGGGTATCAAAGCGGAGAATATTCGTGTTCTGCTGCAAACCACGGGCTATAAAAGCATCTATCATGATAAGGTGGAATTCACCTGTAGCTCGGATTATACCATCCGTAATGAGGATGGAGAAAGCTCCTATCAGGCTGGTGAAATTGTCATGGTAGAACCCGGCTCCACGATGATGTCATCCGGCAGAATCATCCTTAAGCCTGCATCTGAGAAGGGTAAGATTAAGCTCCTATCCGTGGAACGATCCACGGGAAATCCGAAGTACCGGGGAACCATCGAGATCTCGGAGGGGGAGAAAGGCTTGCTGGTAGTGAATGAGCTTCCCATGGAGGAATATCTGTATGCTGTTATTCCCAGCGAAATGCCCACCTATTATGGCCTGGAAGCCCTCAAGGTCCAGGCGGTCTGTGCCAGAAGCTATGCTTATCGTCATCTGATGGCCAACAGCTTAAGCAATTACGGTGCTCATGTGGATGATAGTGTATCCTATCAGGTATATAACAATATTGAAGAGAATGAGGATTCCATCCTGGCTGTAAAGGATACCTATGGTAAGGTTGTAAAATATGGTGAGGAGGTAATCACGGCATATTATTTCTCTACCTCCTGCGGACATACGACGAATGTAGAGGATGTCTGGGCAAATGGGGTAAAGACGCCCTATCTGACCGGAAGACTGATGGAGGTGGAAGCGGACACCGAAGGGGCTACGGCTCAATCAGAGGAAAGTAAAATCTATCAGAACCTCAGCGAGGAGGAGAATTTTAGAAGCTTCATCAATGACAGAGAATTTGCCACCTATGACAGCGGCTTTAACTGGTACCGCTGGCATGTAACACTTGATGCAAAGGATCTGAAGGATACGATTGATCAGAAGCTGGCCGGGCGATATGGAGCAAATCCTGAGCTGATCCTGACACTGACGAAGGGTAGCGTGAAGAATGGGGATGCAGTATTTGAAAGCATTCCGGTGGATACCCTAGGAGAGCTTGTGGATATCTCAGTGACAAAACGGGAGACCGGTGGAATTATCTACGAGCTGATGATAACCGGCTCGAAGAATACCATTCTGGTCAGGACTGAGTACAATATTCGGGCACTGCTCTCACCCTATCATTCCACTGTATATCGTCTCGATGAAACCGGGGTGGATGAATTGAGCCTGCTGCCGAGTGCCTTCTTCGTCATTGATACGAAAAAGGACGGCAAGAAGCTGTCGACGATAACCCTGACTGGTGGGGGCTACGGACATGGGGTAGGGATGAGCCAGAACGGTGTGAAATCCTTGGCGGATGCCGGGAAAACTTACGAGGAAATCGTCCGGTATTTTTATCAGGACACGAAGCTGGGCTTTATCTACGAATAGCAGTTTCTTCAGAGGGAGCCCGATATAGCTTACGAATACTATCCACTAAGCTCCTGTTTTCACAGATAAGATTGATTTCCGCTCCGATAAAGAGGATATACATACAAAAATACATCCATAGCATAAATAATACGATGGTAGTAAGACTTCCGTACATGGACGAGAAGTTAGAATGATCGATATAATAAGAGAAGGCAAAGGAAAAGCCCATCCAGCCTGCAGCACAAAGAGTTGCACCCGGAAGTGCATGAACTACCTTGGTTTTCCTGTTGGGTATCATGACATAGATGACCAGGAAGAATACGATTAGGGTAAATAAACCGACAATCGTACGAAGGCTGATGATCAGAAGTGCCATCTCCTGTAAAACAGGTATCTTCAGTTGAATCCACAGATACAGCCTATTGCCGAACACAAAGAGGACCATACTGGCAATCAGCATGATAGCAAAGATCAGAGTATAAATTGCTGCGGTAAAACGCAGAAAGAGATAGTTTCTGGTTTCATTACTATTATATACCGTATTCAGACCCCTCATGATTGCCAGAAAGCCCTTTGCTGCTGACCAAAGAGCAGTGACAGCAGTAATGGAGATCAAGGTACCCGAGGAGGCTGTCGCATTGTAGATTTGCTCAATCACAGACAGCACAAGAGAGTGCAGGGCACTGGGGAAGATCTGAGTAAATACTCTCATCACAGTACTCTCCTGAAAGGGAAAGTATCGGACGATGCTCAATAAAAGCATGATAAAAGGAAAAAAGGAGATAATGATAAAGAAAGCAGCCTGAGCAGAATATGCTGCAACATGATCATCTCCGATTTTCTTTGAAAACAGTCCAATGATCCGGTAGGTGGTTTTTAGCATAGGAATACCCCTTTCCTCAAATAATGAATAGCAAAAAATAGAAAAGGTGCTTTTCATTATATTATATGTAAGGCAAAAATATACTATCCATTAAGAATATATTACAAATAATAAGCCCCGGATTACGATTTGATGTCAATTGCCATCATCGGACTCCGGGGCAGAATGATCCTATGCCTATTTCTTGCTCTGCGCAGTAATGGATCCAATGGTTATGGCTTCATAGGCTTTTGTATGAAAGGTGATCTGATATTGCTTCTTAAGCTCCTCATAAACCTTCTCAAACTGAGCCTTCCTTTCTGCTGCAATCGCATCCTGAATTGCTTGCTCATATCGGGCTTCCGAATGATTATCAAGCATATGAATGATATAATAACCGTAGGAGGTGGTAATGATGGGACTGTAGGCCCCATTCTCCAGGGTCATGGCTTCCTCCCGGTATTCCAGCTCAGGAATATTGTCTCCGGCTATAAAATTACGGTTATAGTGGGTTAGCTTCGGATTCTCAGCTGCGATTTTCTGCATATCTGCACCGGAAGCGATTTGATCAGCTGCATTCTGAATGGATGACAGCATCTGGCTCAATTCACTCTCTGATAATACAATCAGCTGTTGGTTTTCACTACGTACAGAGGGGGCATAGAGGCATTCTGTTCTATATTCACGGGTCTCCTCTGCCGATATGCTTTTTTTGATGGCTTTCTCATCCACTGTAAAACCGTCTGAAATCGATAGGTAATATTTATCCCCTAGGGAGATTCGATGATAGCTTTCCAGCATCAGGTCCCTGGTCAAGCCGGAAGCTGCCAGGCTGGTTTCTGTGACGGTATTGATATAGGCATCAACCGCAGCCTCATTTGCGGAGATTTCACTCTCGGTCAGAGTAATTCCGGCTTTCCTTGCCTGGTCTGACAGGATTTCATACATAATGACTCTGGAGAAGACCGCATCCTTCGCTGCCTCTCTGACGGTAATTCCATCCCGTACAAAATCCCAATAACTGGAGCCTAGGTTTTCTTGATAATACTGCTCCATAGCATTGCCCTCTGCTTCAATCAAAAAGATATCATACAGAAAATCGTCTAGGGTAAGCTTCCGATCATTAATCGTAACTAGGGTTTCTTTCTTATTCCTACAGCCACCCAAGGCAAGTAAGACTGTAAATAGGAAGAAGGTTAGGATAAAAGCCTTCAGGCTTGCTCTTTTCACTGGGGGATACCTCCGGTTTACTTCTACAGTATTCTGCAATTTACTAACAGATATTATCATTGTACCCCATTTCATTCCATAGTCAAGTGCGTATTTTCATAGGGATTACCGTGGCAATGCTAAATTAGCATTTTGAAGACTTTTGTAGAAATATTCTTGTGCTTATTATACATAAACTCTTGATTTTTGGAAGTTTTATGGTTATGATGGTAATGAGAAAAATGGAGCAGGCATGCTACTTGAGTGGAGTGCAGCTCTTCCAATTCTATGGATAAGTAAGGGGGCACAGGCTTATGATAAATTTTGATGAAGAAATAGAGAAATTTCAACCGAGCCTAGAGATCGAACAGGCCGAAGATGTCATTCAAAATAATGATCTGACTGACATATCGGATATACTGAAGGAGCTGCTTAAGAGCAACAAGGATAACAATTAATTTAAATAAACTTAGGTTGAAAAAATGACTCAACCGGCAAGTGCACTAAGGTACTTGCTCAGGAATTTGCCTGCCCGGCAGGCATATGGAGGGTTATATGATCTGCCCGAATTGCCAAAGTAATGTATCTGATAAAAGAATACGCTGTGATCGTTGTGGAACTGATCTCACGCTTTCTAAGAAGATAATGAGAGCTTCCAATCAATATTATAATATGGGACTAGCAAAAGCAAAGGTCCGGGATTTGTCCGGAGCTGTTATTGCGCTACGTAACAGCTTGGAGCTAAATAAAATGCATACCAACGCCAGAAATCTGCTGGGACTCATCTATTATGAGATGGGTGAAACCGTAGCAGCACTGAGCGAATGGGTAATCAGCAGGCATTTTGCCCCTGCTGATAATGATGCGGAGGAATATATTAATGCAGTACAGTCCAACCCAACGAAGCTTGATGGCTTGAACCAAGCGATCAAAAGATATAATAATGCCCTGTCCTATGCAAAGCAGGGTAGTGATGATCTGGCGATTATCCAGCTGAAAAAGGTAATCAGTCTTAATCCGCATTTTATACGAGCCTATCAGCTGCTGGCGCTGCTTCTAATGAAAAATGGTGAACTGGACCGTGCTAAGAAATGTTTATTCAGAGCCTGCAAGATTGACGTATCCAATACGACTACCTTAAAATACCTACGCGAGCTGGAACCGCCAGCAGGAGTCCTTAAGGACGGGGAAGCAGGAGCGGATGCGGAAAAGGGCATAAGCGGCTCAATTATGCCTGTTACCTCCTATCGGGAGGACAAGCCAAATGTGATGGCATTTGTTAACCTGGTCCTGGGTGTTGTCATTGGCCTGGCAGTGATGGCCTTTCTGGTCATTCCCTCCATCAAGAAGAACCAGATCACGGAGGATAATCAGGGTTATGTGGATTATAGTGCCGGGCTTGCTTCTCTGGAGGAGAAGGAACAGACAATAAAGATACTTCAACAGGATAATATGGAGCTGGAGCAGAAGCTATCCCAGCTGCAGATGAAGATAGACAGTATCGTTATTCCGGAGGAGAATCCGGAGCTATATGACTCCTTATTTCAAGCTGCAGAGCTGTATCTTGTGGAACTGGCGAAAAGGGAAGCAGATCGTGATCTGAGGGGTATTACAGAGCTACTGTTATCCATTGATACCACTACCTTTGAAACAGAAGCCTCCATGCTATTATATAATCGCTTGAGGGAGGATATATTCCCCCTTGTAGCAGAGCAGTACTATGATGAGGGACATGACCTATATGGCGATGGAAAATATGAAGAAGCACTGGAGCTGTTGCTAAAGGCATATACAGTGGATCCCACGGATGTGAATGCGATTTACTTTATTGGAAGAAGCTACCACAGATTGCGGGATTATGACAAGGCAACCTTATACTATACCTTAATAACAACAGATTTTGCTGACTCTAACCGTAATCGGGAAGCGTTGGCCCGGCTTTCTGAGATACCTGCCCAAGAATAATTAAAAAACCGAAGATAAATTTAGTGAGAAAAGACGTTTTATGCAGAAGGGTGCGTCCCTTCCATTAAAGGTCTTTTTTCTTATTTCAAAAAAAGAGCATCAGAACAGGAGGGAAGTCTTACATGCCAGACAGCAGTAAACAAATTAAGAAAATAAATAAACCGGGAGAGGAGGGAGCAGCTTTTGAAATCAGCCAAAGATGTCTGATTATAAGATTAAATGGGGAGCTGGATCATCATAATGCGATTCATATCCGGGAGAAGGCAGATAAACTCATAGAACGGAATCCAATCAAGCATATCATTTTTGATTTTTCCGGGGCGGCCTTTATGGACAGTGCAGGAATCGGAGTGATTATTGGCAGATACAAAAAGGTAATCTTTATTGGTGGAACAATTGCTGTTGCCAGTGTGGGGGCCGCAATTGACAGGATATTTAAGCTGTCCGGCCTATATAAAATCATAGAGAAATATGATTCGGTGGAAGCTGCGCTGAATAAACTGCGGAATGCTTAGCAGCCTGCATCACCATTTGAACTAAGGGAAAGGGGATAAGAAATCATTATGAACGATATCAACAGAATGTTATTGGAGTTTGAAAGCAGATCACAGAATGAGAGCTTTGCCAGAACGGTTGTGGCTGCTTTTGCAGCTTCATTGGACCCTACCATTGAGGAGCTGGCTGATATAAAAACAGCGGTTTCCGAAGCGGTAACGAATTGCATTATTCATGGTTATGAAAATTGTATGGGTACCATAACCCTGAGGTGCAGTATCTGTGGAAATGAGCTTTCCGTGGAGGTAGAGGATAAGGGTACGGGGATTGAGAATATATCAAAGGCAATGGAACCTCTCTATACAACCCGTCCTGAATTGGAGCGGTCAGGGATGGGCTTCTCCTTTATGGAGGCCTTCATGGATGAACTGGCAGTTGAATCCAGAGTTGGAGTGGGGACCATCGTAAGAATGAAAAAGAGAATCGGTAAAAAGGATCTGTTGAAAGAGTATGCACAGGAAGCCAAGCAGGAGGTCTATTAGTACATAGCAGAAAGGAGTGAGGTTTAATGTGGATACGCTTGAGTTGATTAAAAAGGCTAGGGAAGGGGATAAGGAAGCCAGAGATCTAGTGGTGACGGAGAATGTGGGCCTGGTATGGAGCATTGTCAGAAGGTTCGCCAATCGGGGTCATGAGATGGAGGATCTGTTCCAGATTGGGAGCATAGGTCTGATCAAGGCTATTGATAAATTCGATTCCTCCTATGAGGTGAAGTTTTCTACCTATGCGGTACCAATGATAACAGGTGAGATCAAACGCTTTTTACGGGACGATGGCATGATTAAGGTGAGCAGATCCCTGAAGGAGACAGCAACACGAATCAGAGTGGTCAGAGAGAAATTCGGAAATAGCCATGGTAGAGAGCCTACCCTTGAGGAAATTGGCGAGGAATTATGTATTGATAACGAAGAAATTGTAATGGCCCTGGAGATCGGGGCAGAAGTAGAGTCCCTATATAAAACCATATATCAGGGTGACGGAAGTCCAATCTATCTAATCGACAAATTAGCAGAAACAAAGGATGAAAGTGAAAATTTAATAGATAAGCTTGCACTGAAGGAGGTGATTTCCTCCTTGGATGAGAAGGAACAGGAAATCATCAGGCTTAGATATTTTAAAGATAGAACACAGACCGATATCGCAAGGGAACTGGGTATATCGCAGGTACAGGTATCGAGAATGGAAAAAAGGATATTGAGAATCATGAGAGAGAGACTCGGTGCATAGATTGAAAAATGCAGAGTATTTCATTACAGTTTATTCAGTCTGTGCCCACGTCTGCTTCGGGACATGCTGCTTAAGCTAGAGGCATTCAAATGTAAGGCAGACATTTCCAGTATAGTAAGGTCTATTCCTCATATAATAATGAAAAGAAGCATCAGATATGGAATCTGATGCTTTTTAATCGATTCGGAAGCAGGATACGGTCTGATTAAGAGGATAAGAAAGGCACGGTGATGATATGGTCAAAAGAAAAAGGGCGGTTCTGATAGCAACCTTCCTGATCGTAACAGCAGTGGCGATTGTCTTACTCGTTACGCTCTTTACAGGAGGCGATGGGAACGATTTTGAGGGCACCCTGGTGAGAACAGCAGCTATGCCTATGTGGTATATGTAAGAAATACTCTAATCTTTGGAGGTTATTATGGATAACAATAAGAAGAAGCCATCCGCAGCCGGCATTGTGAAGGAACAAAACAGTACAATCCGGAACGAAAATTACAACAAATATGTGAAGCAAATGTCACCGAAATTCAGTACGGGTAAAAATTGTGTCATGGCCTTTATCATAGGTGGAATCATATGTACTCTTGGACAGGCCCTCACGAACTATTATTTTTCCCTGTCATCCGACATGGAGCTTTCGAAATCATATACTACATTATCCCTTGTGTTTTTATCCGTCCTATTGACAGGAATCGGATGGTATCAGAAGCTGGCAAAGGTCGGTGGAGCAGGAACACTGGTGCCGATTACCGGGTTTGCCAATTCAGTTGCAGCTCCGGCAGTGGAATATAAGAAGGAAGGACAGGTCTTCGGAATAGGCTGCAAGATCTTCACAATCGCGGGCCCGGTGATCCTATACGGGATCTTCTCGTCCTGGTTATTGGGATTGATTTACTATATCCTGAAGCTACTTAAGGTGATTTAGCTGGCGAAGACATTATGATAAGGAGTTGTATGATCATATGAGTATAGATAAGAACAATCAAAAGATGCAGGAGCTTGCCTCATCAGGCACAAAAATTGTTGGAAAGCAGAGCATCATCTTTCAAAACCCGCCTTATATTATATCTGCCTCATCAGTTGCAGGTAAAAAAGAAGGAGAAGGGCCGTTAGGACAGCTTTTCGATATGGTATGGGAGGATCCCATGATCGGTAAGAACAGCTGGGAGGATGCAGAGAGTGAACTGATGAAGGAGGCCGCTCAGGAGGTGATCCAAAAGGCGGGACTAAAAAGTACAGACATCCGCTATTTGCTTGGCGGTGATCTACTTGGACAGCTGATTGCGACCTCCTTCGGAATTTCAGAGCTTAACATCCCTACCTTTGGTATTTATGGGGCCTGCTCAACGATGGGAGAGGCGATGTCCCTGGGTGCTATCCTGGTTGAGGGCGGCTTTGCAGATAAGGTAATCGCCATTACCTCCAGTCACTTCGCAGGGGCTGAGAAGCAATTCCGCTTCCCTCTGGATTATGGAAACCAGCGACCCTATACTGCCACCTGGACAGTTACCGGCAGCGGGGCTGTTATTCTATCAAATCGTGCAGCTGAGCAAAAGCCGGCAGGAGAGGCAGATATCTGCATCAGCGGCTTAACCACAGGAAAGATCGTAGATTATGGAATCAAGGATCCGATGAATATGGGAGCCTCCATGGCTCCGGCTGCCTTTGAGACGATCAAGCAGAATCTGGAGGATTTGGGTGTCGGCCCGGACTTCTATGATAAAATTATCACCGGAGACCTGGGGTATGTCGGAAAGAATATTCTGATTGAGCTATTAAAGGAAAAGGATTATGATATCTCACAAAATCATATGGATTGCGGGATAGAGATATTTGATAATGAGAAGCAGGACACCCATGCCGGCGGGAGCGGCTGCGGCTGCTCAGCCATCACCTTTACGAGCTACATTTTAAGGCAGCTGAAGGAAGGAGTATGGAAGAGAGTTTTATTCGTACCGACCGGTGCGCTTCTTTCCCAGGTCAGCTATAATGAAGCAAAGACCGTACCGGGAATCGCCCACGCTGTTATGGTGGAGGCGAAGTAAATGGCTTTGTATTATAGGAACCCTGAAAGGAGATAACAACATGGAATATTTGAAAGCATTCTTAGTCGGTGGTGTGATCTGTGCTGCTACACAAATCTTGTTGGATAAAACAAAGCTGATGCCGGGCCGTGTTATGGTGATTCTGGTTTGCCTTGGAGCCTTGCTCGGAGCGGTGGGTCTATATGAGCCCTTTGCCAAATGGGCAGGAGCAGGGGCGAGCGTTCCGCTGACCGGCTTTGGAAATGTGCTATTTAAAGGGATTAAGGAAGCAGTAGATAAAGAGGGCTTCATAGGAATCTTTAAGGGAGGCTTTACTTCCTCGGCCGTGGGGATATCTGCTGCCCTGATCCTAAGCTATATTGCGTCCTGGTTTTTCAGCTCCAGGATGAAGTCCTGAGTGATCTTAACCGCTCCATCCTATAGAAAAAGCATATGGGCAACCGCTGCTCATATGCTTTTTCAATGAATTCAAGATGTATTTGGTTTTCTGTAACCATTCGTTAAAAAGTTAAGCCTTGCCTATTAAACAGAGCATTCCCGATGGGTGGCTCCTCAGTGGTAGAGTTCTCCGGTGAATTCTCAAACGGTAATCCATAGGAAGGCTCATCCTCGTAGAAGTTTGTGGCAGCGCTATGAAGGTGGCAGTTTTTGGTGGGCAGAACATAGGGAGTATCATAGGTTTCACCTATTTCATTCTTGCTTAGGAAAACAGCCTCCTCCAATACGTTCGCAGGACAATATACTGTTGCCAGCCCATGGGATTCCTTACATATGGTTGCTTTGACATGGACATCACAGCGTTGTGTAGGCTCAGTTCCTTTTGCAAAATACTCAACCTTGGTGGCATCTCCCCCCAGGTAATGGTCGCATAAGCCCTCCACAGCCAGCTTGCCGGATTTGGTACAAATCTTTGCCGTTACAATGGAATCAGGCTTTGTAAACTCCTTTGTCTCTAGCTGCTTCTCAATATGAATACGCTCCATGATAGTTTTCCAGATCACTCTGTTATAGGTCCTGTCCGTCTGAGAACGGTTATTGTCAAAGCCTGACCATATGGTTGCTGTATAATAAGGAGAGTAGCCTGAGAACCAGAGATCATTATAATCAGAGGTTGAACCGGTTTTTCCGGCTATCGGCATGTTTACTTCTGTTAGCTTCAAATTCTTACCGGTACCGATCTTTACCACATCCTCCATGGCATTGGTCAGAAGCCAGGCAGTGGATTCCTTCATTACATGCTCCTTATAGGATTTTTTTTCAAGGAGAACCTTACCATTATGATCTACGATCTTCGTATAAAGAATAGGCTCTATATATATTCCGTTATTCGCAATGGCTGCATAGGCTGCGGTCAACTCCAGATTTGATACACCATCTGTCAGACCACCAAGAGCCATCGGAGGATTGATATCCGATACCACACGGCCATCAGGCTCCTTTCTTGTATCTACCAGAGAGGTAAAGCCGAGATCCTTAAGGTAGTCAAAGCCTATCTGAGGAGTGATATCTACCAGAGTTTTTACGGTAACGATATTCATGGAGTCGTAAATACCTTTTCTTAAGGAGGATAGGCCCTCGTATACTTTTTTTGATTTCCAGTTATTCACTTCGGTTTCTGTACCGGGATAATAATAGGGTCCTGCATCATCCTGCACACTGGCGAGGGTAAATCCGGCGGTATCCAGTGCCGGAAGATAGGTAGATAATACCTTGAAGGTGGATCCGGGCTGTCTGACAGTATTTGTAGCTCTATTTAGGGTTCTGTTACCGGTCTTTTCACCGCGGCCTCCAATGATGGCTGATACATATCCGGTATGCTGATCCATGACTACGAAGGAGGACTGGGGCTGAATGGTCATCGTAACCTTCTCCCCTAGGATAGTATCGCCTTCCTCCATCATGGCTTCTCTAAAGGCATCAATCTTCTTCTGCATATCCTCCTTATCAATAAATAATAGGGAGAATTTGCTTCCGTTGGAATCCACATATAAATTGTCCGGATCTTCAAAATCCTTATAGAATTTCAGTAGATCCTCATTGTGATAATGTCTGGCAGTATCCTCGTCATCACCGTGCTGGATGGATAGGGCATAGGTCAGCTCCCAGAAGGATACACCCATCTCAGGGAAGAAGGATTCATCCGCATACACCTCATCACATATTCTTTGGATATCAGGATCCTGTGTCGTATAAATTGTGAGACCACCGGTATATAGGAGGTTCGAGGCCTGTGCCTGGGTGTAATTAAGCTCAGTCTGAAGATCCTCCATGACCTGTTCAATCAGCTCATCCACAAAATAACTATAATAGGAGGTGGAATTAATTTCTTCATTGACTGATTGAATACGAGCATATACATCGTCTGCCATCGCAGCATCGTATTCCTCCTTGGTGCAATAGCCCTGTTCCAACATATCACTTAGGATCTCATTCTTACGTTTTTCATTATTTTTAGGATAGGTAATCGGGTTATGATACACCGGAAGCTGCGTAACCGCAGCCATGACAGCAGCTTCTGACAGGGTTAAATCCTGTACATTCTTATTAAAATATCGTCTGGAAGCAGTCTGAACACCGAAGGTTCCTGCACCAAGGTTAATGGTATTCAGATAGTATTCCAGGATTGTATCCTTATCCAACTCATTTTCCAGCTGGATTGCCAGGTATTGCTCCTGAATCTTACGTTCTAAACGATCAATGAATTTCTGCTCCCTGCCACCGTCGAATACCTGATTTTTTAAGAGCTGTTGTGTAATCGTACTGGCGCCCTGGTCAAAGTCTCCCTTACTTAAGCCTAAGAAGACTGCGCGGAAGATGCCCTTGACATCAATTCCATGATGCTGATAGAAGCGTTCATCCTCAATGCTGATAAAAGCCTTTTGTACTACATCCGGAATATCCTCTATTTTGACATAGACACGGTTTGACATGGCACCGACCAGATTCTCAATTTCATTTCCTTCGCTGTCCAATACCTTCGTTGTATAACGGGTAGGAATGACATCAATTTGTGAGATATCGGGAGCACTGTCAACCAGTCCCTTGATGTATCCTAGGCCGGCAAATGCACCAACGATGGTAATAAATACAACAGCAACGATGCATAATCGAAACATAATAACCCGTGTCTTTGAGACAAGTCTTCGTGATGTTGATTTTATATATTGTTGTTTTTCCTCTATACCTTTTTTACTGTAATCCATAGGAACCTCCATTTCGGGGTAAATACATGCTCAGGTGGTGCTTGTATGGGGGGAAGCCATGTTACCGGAGTATGGTTGTTTATTTATGCCTACCTCGTATTATAACATTTTTTTTGATATTGTAAAAGTAGTTAATGATTATTTCACAATTCACCCCCGGGTTAAGAAAATTATTTGAAATTTTATGAGGATTCTACTCTTTTTTATAGGACATTATTCATAATTATACATGAAGTCGCATACATTTTTTACATTTAATATTTGGCGCAACACAAAACGTGAAGTAATGTCGAAATATAACGAACACAATAATTTGATGCGCTATTTTTCGCTTTAAATAATATTCCATCTGTGTATAATGGTTCTTGTCAGTTGTTAATTATTATACAATATCGGGGGTAATACGTATGAAGAAGTTGGAGTTGCTATTTAGCAATGAGATTGTGCTGGAGGACTCAAGGAGGATGAAGCTTGACTATAGCCTCACAGAGAATTATCCGGAGGAAGAGTGTGGAGAGCCGTATTATGGAGTTCAAATCACGAAGTATCTGGGAGAAGCAGTGGAGACCGATGAAGTAAGCGGGGTATCTTACAGGAAGGACACTGTCATCTCCATGATACAAAAGCTGTTCCAGTTTGAGGTTACACCAATATCCATGGCGGAAATCATTGATGATTTTATAACAATTGGGGCTAATTAATTTGAAACAGGTGTACTTCCTTATTTATGACAGCGAAGTATGCCTGTTCTATTATACTGGGGAGTACAGAACCGTTTGAAAGCTCTGTAATCTTCTTTTCGAAGGAGGAGATTTTGCTAATAGGAACAAGAACCTCCAGGCTAACCACCTCAGAATAATCCGAGGTTAAAATGGGAAGCTCCTCCTGTCCGATAAAATATTGGATTTTACCTATGAGATTGTAATCCGTCGTAAGCTTCATACGGAGACCAAGCTCTTTTTTTATGATAAGGCACTGCTGTAATCCCTCCAGGGTAGCAGCCTGATAAGCCTTTACTAAGCCTCCGGTTCCAAGAAGAGTACCACCAAAATATCTGGTGACGACCACCACCAGATTGGTAAGCTCTTGAGCCAATAGGATATCCAGCATCGGCTTTCCGGCTGTTTTACTGGGCTCCCCGTCATCCGAGCAACGCATCAGCGGATTCTTAGTTCCGATCACATAGGCATAGCAGTTATGGGAGGCATCCCAAAATTTTTTCTTCAAGCCTTCTATGAATTCCAAGGCCTCCTCTTCTGTGCTGACAGGACTGATCGTGGCTATAAAACGGGATTTTTTCATCAGGATTTCACCGGTGCCGCCTTGAAATATCGTTTGAAATCCCTCTACGTTCAGATTCATGGTAATTATCCTTTCTCATCATGATAGCGTTGAGGCGCGTAGCTATATTATAGCAACCCCAAGGAAGTCCTGCAACTTAAGAATGCTTCCGTGACCAAGATCATATAAACATATGTTTGAGATTCTGGCAGGATGTGTTATAATGGGAGCAGTATTATGCTGGAGGCTTTTATGAAGTACAAATACGTGTCATGGCTACCTGCAATCCTAATTATGCTGATGATTTTTTATTTCTCCTCTAAGCCGGCTACTATATCGGGGGAGAACAGCTTAAGGATTGCTAATTATGTCATGAAGCTATATGAAAATATTACAGACAGTGTTGTGGATGAGCATAGAATTGAGAAGCTTGATACTCTGGAGCATTATATCAGAAAAACTGCTCATGTAATTGAATATGCTATTCTGGCTGCGGCGATCTGTCTTCCCCTAAGATTACGAGGGCTGAAGAGAAGGAGACTTTTGCTTTGGTCCGTGCTGGCAACGGCAATCTATGCAGCTTCGGACGAAATCCACCAGAGGTTCGTACCTGGCAGGAGCGGAAGGCTTCAGGATGTGTTGATTGATACCTTAGGTGCTATATTGGGAGCGATTTTCTTTCTCCTTGCTACAGGGACGCTTCGGCACATCGGAAGAGATACCAAGGAGTCCATCCCTGATTCAGAGGAAAGCAGCTGACAGCTTGAAATCGATTCAGTTGAAAGCGGCTGATAGCTTATCATCGAATCTGCAAAAATGTCTGTTAGCTTATCATCGCTTCTACAGAAAGTGTTGAAACCATATTGGATTTCGGAACAAGTGTTGATTGATTAGAAATCAAGAGGGAAGAAAGCGGTTCTGCGAAGGCTCATAATAATAGCCGATGGCTGACAGAGTATACTCCAGCTGCTTCTGATCCACCATCATGCTCAGGCAGAGCTCCTCAAGGGAAGGATAGAAATCCCGTAATTTTGTATTGATAACACTTAATAGGATGATTGGATCCTTTGGTAGCTCCATGAGTTTCTCCTTAGGGGTATAATATTTGATAAAGTTTTGCATTGATGAACTTATTTTATACATAGTTTGGCTTAAAAACAAGACGTTTTATAAAACATAGGTGCAATCCGGCAAACGGAAGGTGATTAGATTGGATTTATTTGATTATATGAGAACGAATTCGATGAAGAAGGAGGGCCCCCTGGCCTCAAGACTCAGACCAAGGAGTCTGGAGGAGGTTGTGGGACAGAGCCATATCATCGGGAAGGACAAGCTTCTCTACCGGGCAATCAAGGCGGATAAGCTCAGCTCTATTTTATTCTATGGGCCTCCGGGTACCGGAAAGACTACCCTGGCGAAGGTAATCGCAAATAGCACCAGCGCGATCTTTACCCAGATCAATGCTACGGCAGCGGGGAAGAAGGATATGGAGGCTGTGGTAGAGGCTGCCAAGAATAACCTTGGGATGTATGGGAAGAAGACCATCCTGTTTATTGATGAGATCCATCGTTTTAATAAGGGGCAGCAGGATTATCTGCTTCCCTTCGTGGAAGACGGTACAGTAGTCCTTATAGGTGCTACAACGGAGAATCCCTATTTTGAGGTGAATTCAGCGCTGATATCCCGGTCCATCATCTTTGAACTGAAGCCCCTGGAGAAGGAGGATATCAAGACACTCCTTCAGAGGGCAGTTACAGATGAGGAGAGAGGCTTGGGAGCTTATCGGGCGGTGATACAGGAGGACGCTCTGGAATTTTTGGCGGATGTATCCAATGGGGATGCCAGAGCCGCCTTGAATGCGATTGAGCTGGGGGTTTTGACCACGGAAAGGTCAGAGGACGGCTGGATTCATATCACCTTGGCGGTGGCTTCGGAATGCATCCAGAAGAGGGTACTGCGATATGATAAGGACGGAGATAATCATTATGATACCATTTCTGCCTTTATCAAGAGCATGAGGGGCTCGGATCCCGATGCTGCGGTATATTATCTGGCCCGTATGCTGTATGCGGGGGAAGAGGTTGCTTTTATTGCCAGACGGATTATGATCTGCGCTTCGGAGGATGTAGGGAATGCTGACCCGAATGCGTTGCTAGTGGCTACCTCAGCAGCTCTGGCTGTGGAGAGACTCGGAATGCCGGAAGCTCAAATTGTACTCGCACAGGCAGCAGCCTATGTGGCCTGTGCTCCTAAGAGTAACTCAGCTGTATGTGCCATTGGCGCAGCGATGGAGGCGGTGGAGAAGGAAAAGACTGCAAAGATACCAGCGCATCTGATGGATGCCCATTATAAGGGAGCCTCAAAGCTGGGGCACGGGATTGGATATCTGTATGCTCATGACTTTAAGAATCATTATGTAGAGCAGCAGTATTTACCGGATGAGCTGCTTGGCCGTGTGTTCTATTCCCCTTCGGATAACGGATATGAGAAGAATATGAAGGAATATCTAAAAAGGATAAAAGAGGAAGCTTAATCAGCTTCCTCTTGCTTTCTGTGGCCCGGCGGGCGAGAAGTTCTCGGTATAATTCTTCCTCCTCTCTAGGAGCCCCTTGGGATAGTTCCTTGATCTTTCATCTCGTATACCGCTTGCTTATGATTTATCCTGCTTGGGAGGATCGTTCCTATGGACGTACTTATATACCTCTATAAAGCCATAAATCATAATAGGAATGACAACCGTTGAGAAAATAGCTGTAAGGAATAAGCCTTGGGCAGATTCCTTGGCAAAGATTGCTGCGATCAGGGATAGGATAAATAAAGACAGAATCAGCAGTATACCAATCAGAGAGGCAATACGTTTTACTTTCTTCATAGGAAGTATCCTTTCTTATCTAAATGTGTATCATCTACCTACAAAAGGTGTAAGTCAATTATAATGAATAGATAGTAAAAAATCAAGGGACCTATCACTAAGGCGCTTTAAGGCACCTAATCTGCCAGTCTTATGCTGCGGCAGGGTGTATTACTGGAATCCCCCGGATTTGTGGAATCCTTCAGCAGCTGGTACAGCAGCTCAGGCTCATCAAGCAGCCTGCCACCCTCATATTTGCCATTGCAGGTAAGAAAATACGTACTTTTCTTCATAAAGACACCCATTTGCCGCAAGGTCTGGTGAGTCACTGTTCCGTGTAATCTGGCTCGGAGGATCTTCTGAGCATAGGTCAGGCCGATTCCGGGGATCCGAAGCAGCTGCTCATAATCAGCCTGATTAACTTCGATCGGAAATAGATGAATATTTCGCAATGCCCAGGAAAGCTTGGGGTCTAAATCCTCAGAAAGGTTGGGTGCCTGCTCAGGCGTCACCTCCTCCGGTGTAAAGCCATAGAGCTGCTGGAGACGGTCTGCCTGATACAGCCGGTGCACCCGCCAGAGGGGGGTAATTGTCGTGGGAAGCTCTTCATACCCCTTGGCTGGATGGAGGTACTTGAAGGCTGTATAGTAAACACGGCTTAATCTGTATTTCTGATACAGGGCCTTGGACAGAGTCAGGATGGTCCGGTCAGTCTCCTCGGTGCTTCCGGCCATCAGTTGTGTGGTCTGGGATCTTAACAGAACCGGTGTCCGGCTCTTATACTGCCTAGCACTTCTAACCAATTCACTGATGGTCTGCATCGGCTCCAATATATTATATTTATTCTTCTGCTTGGCCACTCTCTCATACCCGACATTTCTCGCCACCTCGATATTGACACTTAAGCGGTTGGCATATCGACTTGCCTCTGCGATTAAGAGTGGATCCGTTCCCGGCATGATCTTTGCATGGATATAGCCCTTATAATAGAGCTCCTCCCTCATAATTCGCAGGGTTTCGATGATCAACTCCTCTGTGTAATTGGCATTCCTATGGATGGCAGAGGTAACAAAGACACCATGTCCGTTTTCCTTAGCTGTCCGTACAGATAATTCAGCCAGCTCCCTTGGTTGACTACAATACCTGGCTGTATCCTCACGACTTGCCCTACAGCCACAATAGGCACAGTTAAAGGTACATTGATTGGAAAGAAATACCTTAGGAACCTTTGGCGGGTTCAGAGGGGAACGAATATCCCGGAAGATGGAGGGATCCGGGATACATTCCTGCTCCTTGCTATCCTGCCCATAGGACAGCTCAGCATCTGCTACATCATACTGGGCATCCTCCTGCATCCTATGAAGCTTCTCCTGCAAGGACAGGCTGTTAACTGAATTCACAAGAACCATAGCTACCTCCATTCATGATGCTTACTAATCTGTTCCTATTATAACAGTGTTCTATAAAATAGTCAAACATATGTTCGATAAAACGATCCGAAACTGAAATTGTAGTATACAAAAGTCCGGTATTGTGTTACCTTAACATAGTACGATATGCAAGAATGGGGGAGAAGGAATGAGGGTGTCCGGTTACAGAAAACAGGATTATTCTGTCATGGAATGGAAAAGTAATCTTCGTACAAACCTAGGGATTACTCTAATGCTTTGCGCGGCTTTCATCCTGCAGGGAATACTAACTGTACCTTTGCCCTACCAGGCTCTGGAAGCGGTAACAGCTACCGGTATTACCTCCTTTGGAATGAATCGGCACTCCCCAAACCATCCGAATGGGGAGAGTCAAATTCTATCCGATGTCAGTGAGTCTGATAAGCAACAGAGGCTTCGGACGGTCCGGACAGCGGAGCGAAGAATAAAGGATATACGGAGACTCATCAGTCAGAGCCTCTATGTTGCTGCTGTTTCCTTCACAGGCATTTTGCTTCTGAGAAGTATCGGGCAGAGCATTCCGAATAGGAAGGACTTCTGTAAATCCTTATTAGCGATCTCCATCGGGGGACATGCACCTCCTATCATATGGTTGGGTTAGAAGGTCCTGTTTCAAATAGAGAATAGAAATGATAGAAAGGACAGTAAGCATGAAGAAAAAGTTAGTATTTTTTATTATCGTAGCGATTGCTCTCCTGATGGTTTATACAGCCATCTTTGGAATAGATCTAGGTGGGTTCAAGGTTCTGGGATCGCCGGACATGCGCTTTGGTATTGATATCCGTGGAGGAGTGGAAGCAGTATACCAGCCTGTAGACCTGAACCGTAAGCCGACTTCCTCGGAGCTGGAGGCAGCCCGTACTATTATTGAATTACGATTGGATAAACAAAATATCATGGACCGTGACGTAACAACGGATGAAGGAAATGGATATGTGCTCGTACGTTTCCCCTGGAAAGCGGATGAGAAGGACTTCAATCCGGAGAAGGCCATCTCGGAATTAGGTGACACAGCACAGCTGACCTTCGTAGGTCCGGATAACGAGGTAATACTCACCGGGTCCAATGTAAAGACCAGTAAGCCGGGAGTAGGACAGAATCCCAGTGAGGGTTATATCGTAAGCCTAAACTTTGATGAAGAGGGAACCAAGCTGTTCAGCGAGGCAACGACGAAGTATGTGGGTAAGAACATACGGATATTTTTAGATGAAGAGATGATCTCCAATGCAACGGTCATACAACCGATTACGACCGGAGATGCTATGATAACCGGACAGGATTCCTATGAGGAAGCGAAAATGCTATCGGATAAGATAAATTCCGGTGCTTTGCCCTTCTCTATGGTGACGAAGAATTACTCCACAATTAGTCCTTCCTTAGGCTCCGGAGCCCTAAGTGTAATGTTGCAGGCGGGCTTGATTGCATTCATCATCATCTGCATCCTGTTGATTGTTTATTATAGGCTGCCGGGTGTAGTAGCCTGCTTCTCCCTAATGATACAGATCTCAGGGCAGATTCTATCCTTATCCATACCCCAGATGACCCTTACACTGACAGGTATTGCGGGAATTATCCTGTCCATTGGTATGGGTGTAGATGCGAATGTTATTATATCGGAACGTATCAGTGAAGAAATTAAGGCTGGTAAGAGCGTGTCCTCAGCGATAGCTGCAGGCTTTAAGAATGCCTTCAGCTCCGTATTTGATGGTAATATTACAGTGTTGATTGTTGCATTCATCCTGATGACTCTTGGCTCCGGTTCATTACTATCCTTTGCATACTCCTTATTTACAGGAATTGTGTTTAATTTTATCGCAGGGGTGACGGCTTCTCGTTTGATGATCCGCTCCTTAAGCTCTTACAAGCTCATGCGTAAGCCGAAATTATATACCTGCTTCTCGAGGAGGGTCACATTATGAACCAGGATAAAATCATTCATTTTTATGAAAAAAGAAAAATATTCTTTGCCATCTCCATCAGCATCTTTGTAATTGGAATCATAGCACTTTTCATCAACGGTGTTCAGCTGGATATCCAATTCAAGGGCGGTGCCTTGCTGAAATATACCTATACTGATACGGTTGACGAATATGTGGCGGGTGATATCGTTAGCGGAGTTCTTGGACGCCCAGTAACCACCCAGTTGACAGAGGATATCACTACCGGAGAACAGAAGATTATCTTTAACATCGCCGGTAAATCCGGAGTGGATGTGAAGGACCAGCAGCTGTTTGATGACGAATTAAAGCAGAGATTCCCTGAGAGCAACCTTAACCTGTCGGAGGCCTCCATGGTGGAGCCCTTCTTTGGACAGAGGTTCTTAAGAAGAGGAATGCTTTCCATCCTGATTGCCGGGATATTGGTTATGCTTTATGTCTGGATCAGGTTTAAGATGATGGGTGGTCTCTCTGCAGGTGCCATGGCCCTAGTTGCATTGCTACATGATGTTCTGGTCGTATTCTTTACCTGTGTTATCTTCAAGATACCGATTGGGGACTCCTTTGTCGCGGTTGCACTCAGTATCATCGGATATTCTATCAATGATACGATTGTTATCTACGACCGAATCAGAGAGAACAGCAATACCTATGTGGGCATTGAAATAGAGACACTTACTAATCTGTCCATAACCCAGTCCATGATGCGTTCCGTTATGACGAATGTTGCAGTTATCATCAGCGTCTCCATCGTATACCTGCTGGCGTTCACTAACGGGATAGATTCCATCCAAAGCTTTGCGCTTCCGATGGCAATCGGTTCCATCAGTGGCTGTTATTCTACAATCTGTATTGCCGGACCCTTATGGGTCATGTGGAAAAAGAGAAAGGGTGCAGGCACTCTGTTCAGTAAATAAAACAATATTATTCAGACCCGGAGCCATGTCATTCATAAAAGAAGGCATGCGTTCCGGGTTTTTTCATATAGTGCAACCAGTATGGCCTAGGACATCAGTCGAGATAATACAGGGGCAGCAATCGAACTATTGTAGGGAATCAAGCAAACTATTGCAGAGACATAAACCGAACTGCTATAGGGATATAATCCAATCTGCTTTATGGACAGATGAGGAAGAACGGTGTAAACTATGATAGAAGATAGAAGACAGAAGTTAGAAGCTAAGGGAGGATATCATGGAACAGTACAGAGCAGGAGATTCAAACCGGATTACTCGTGAATATTTAGATTCACTTTTGATTGAGCTACGTTACATTGACTCAGTAATATCGGATACAAGACTTGAGCTATACGGAGAAACCTTTTCTACTCCGATTATGACGGCGGCATTGTCCCATTTATCCAAGCTCCACCCCAACGGAATGGCAGAGATGGCTGAGGGAGCATATCGTGCGAATGGGGTCATGTGGTGCGGAATGGGAGAGAAGGAGGAGCTGGAGGCCATCACTGCCACCGGGGCGAGAACCATTAAAATCATCAAACCTCATGAGAATAATGATGTGATTTTTGAGAAAATAGCCCATGCTGAAGCGTGCGGTGTCATGGCTGTCGGTATGGACATTGACCATTCCTTCGATGGAAGGGGCAAATATGATCATGTGTTGGGCCTACCGATGGCCTCAAAATCCCTGGAGGAAATCAAGAGCTTTATCAGGGCTACCAGCTTGCCCTTCATCATTAAGGGGGTCTTAAGTGAACAGGATACCTACAAATGCATCGAGGCAGGAGCAAGGGGTATACTTGTTTCCCATCATCATGGAATACAGGATTATGCTGTTCCTCCGATGATGATTTTACCAAAAATAGCAAAGGTAGTAAATAAGGAGGTTCCAATCTTTGCGGATTGCGGGATCTCAAGTGGGATAGATGTCTTTAAGACTCTGGCCCTGGGTGCAGATGCTGTCTGCGTCGGACGGGAGCTCATGAATCCCTTGAAGGAGGAGGGAGCTGCAGGAGTTTGCAAGAGAATGGAGGATATGACAGCGGAGCTGGCAGCAGTCATGGCGCGCACCTGCTCACCTGATATCAGACAGATTGATCCTAATATCATTTGGAGGAGCTAGGAATGGAGAAAAGCAGGTTTACCAAGGCAATGGCATTAAAGGATATTCAGATTACGGATGGGTTCTTTCAGAAGCTGATGGAAACGGTAAGAACCGAAGTAATCCCTTACCAATGGGAGGCACTAAATGACAGGGTAGAGGGTGCCGCTCCCAGCTTCTGTATGCGTAACTTTAAGGTAGCTGCAGAGCTTGGGGAAAAGAGACGCCGTCTTGGACTGGAACAGCTGCCGACCTATCCCACCAATATTTTCAACTTGGTTCCGGAGACAATGGATCAGCTGGAGGACCGGTTTTATGGCTTTGTATTCCAGGACTCTGACTTTGCGAAGTGGATCGAAGCGGTCGGATATTCTCTTGCCCAGAAGCCTGATCCCCAGCTGGAGAGGATAGCCGATGAAGCCATTGATATCGTATGTGCTGCACAATATGAGGATGGTTATCTGGATACCTTTTATATTATCAATAATCCGAAGGAGCGCTTTACGAATTTAAAGGATCATCACGAGCTCTATTGTTTGGGACACCTGATAGAAGGTGCGATTGCATATTATCAGGGGACCGGTAAGGATAAGCTTCTGAAGGCAGCCATGGGTTATGCGGATTGCGTGGTGCAGCATTTCGGACCGGAAGTGGGAAAATGCAAGGGTTATCCCGGGCATGAAATCGCAGAGCTGGCGTTAGCGAGATTATATGAGGTGACCGGGGAAAGCAGATATCTGAAGCTATCCCAGTTCTTTATCGACCAACGGGGTCATCAACCCTATTATTTTACCCTGGAGCAGAAGGATAAGCCGGAGGAGGAGGGCAGCCCTGAAAAATACCATTATTACCAGTCGCATCGTCCGGTCAGAGAGCAGGAGGATGCAGCAGGACATGCGGTACGGGCAGTCTATCTCTACAGCGGTATGGCGGAGGTGGCGAAGCATACCTTGGATGACGGGCTGTTCGCAGCCTGTGAGCGGCTCTGGGACAACATAGAACACAGGAAGCTGTATATTAACGGAGGAATTGGTGCCAGCCCTGAGGGGGAAGCATTTTCTTATGATTATTACCTGCCCAACGACAAGATGTATAATGAAACCTGTGCCTCCATCGGGCTGATCTTCTTTGCACGAAGGATGCTTGAAATTACACCGAAGGCCCGCTATGGGGATGTCATGGAACGTGCTCTGTATAATGGAGTAATCAGCGGGATGGCCCTCGATGGCAAGAGCTTCTTCTATGTAAACCCTCTGGAGGTAGAGCCGGAGGGCTGCAAAAAGGATGCCCAGCGTAAGCATGTTGCCCTACCACGGCAGAAATGGTTCGGATGCGCCTGCTGTCCGCCCAATCTTGCAAGGCTTATAAGCTCCATTGCCAGTTATGCCTACAGTGAGAAGGAGGATACCATATACATGCACCTTTATATCGGAGGGAACATCCATAAGAAGGTGGGTGATAAAAGCGTTCAGCTGCAGGTGGAATCGGATTATCCCTGGAAGGATGAGATAAAGGTCACCCTAGGGATGGAGGAGGATACTGATTTTACCATAGCGGTAAGAATTCCCGGCTGGTGCAGTAATGCCAAGCTTCAAGTAAACGGGAAGGATGCCATTGCGGAGCGAAAGGACGGCTATGCATACCTAAGCAGAGTCTGGAGCCATGGAGATGTGATCAGCCTGATAGTCCCGATGAAGCCGATGTATTATCAGGCGAATACAAAGGTCCGTGCAGATATCGGCAAGGTAGCCCTACTCCGAGGACCCATGGTGTACTGCTTGGAGGAAGCAGATAACGGGGCTGATCTTCACCTGCTTGAAGTTGATGTGAAGGCGTCAATCGTAGAGAAGCCAGAGCAGGGTTCCCTTGGTGAGATTATCCGTTTGCAGGCCAAGGGAAGGAGAATAGCAGAGAACAGGGAGGGGCTCCTGTATCAACCGTTTGAAGGCTACAATTACCGGGAGGTATCCCTTCATTATATTCCCTACTATGCCTGGTGCAATCGAGGTGTTGGTGAGATGACAGTATATACCCGATGGTATGAATCGAGATAAAGCAGATGAAAGGAGCAAAGGATGAATCCAAAGGCGATAATCTATCAATGGTAGGCGATTTTGCCCACATGATTGAGCTGGACATTATATGGAATAAATGGTATATTTTACATATCATAATAGGAGGAGAATGGTATGGAAAAATTGAAAAAATTGATTGCATTATTATGTAGCTTTGCTCTCGTAGTTCTAGTTTTTGCCAATGTGCCCCATAGTGCATCGGCTGCCCCCAAATTGTCAACCAAAAGTGTTACAATTACGGCGAATAATACCTATAAGATTACGATTATAGGAAGAGAAAAGAATGCGACCTATACCTTTAAGAGCAGTAATAAGAAGATTGTTACCGTAAGTGATACGGGTACGATCAGAGGTATCAAAGCCGGTACTGCTACCATCACTGTAAACAGTACAATCGGGAAGAAGACCACGAAGGTTGGTACACTGAAGGTAACAGTGAATAAGGCACCTGCACCGACGCCTTCACCGACTCCTGCACCGACGCCTACACCGGCTCCGTCGGAGGATCCCCCGTTAAAGGAGGATGGAACCATTGATTATGAGAAGGCGAAGCTGGTTGCTCTGACCTTTGACGATGGTCCCAATACGACGACAACACCAAAGGTTCTGGATGTCCTTGAAAAGTACGAGGTAGTGGCATCCTTCTTTCTCATTGGAAATAACATCAATGAGCAAACGAAGCCAATTATGGAACGGCAGCTGAAGATGGGTTGTGAGATCAATAACCATTCCTGGAGTCATCTTAGCATGTCAGCCATGAAGCCGAAGGAAATAAAGAAGGAAATAGCGGATACCAGTAAAAAGATCAAGGATACCGTAGGTGTTACTCCTAAATTCTTTAGACCGCCCTACATAGCGACCAGTGCTACGATGTATGAGAACATTGATCTTCCGTTTATTAATGGGATCAATGGTCAGGACTGGGAGGCAAGTAAGACCGCTCAGCAGAGGTCGGATGCCATCTTAAGACAGATGAAGGACGGCAGCATCATACTGCTGCATGATTTCCCCGGAAATGATAAAACAGTGGATGCTCTGGAGCTCTTAATTCCTGAATTACAGAGGCAGGGATATGTCTTCGTTACTGTTAGCCAGCTATTCGAATATAAGGGTGTGGATCCGAATAAGGAGAATATGCTCTGGTCAGTCGTATCCAAATAATCATATGAAACTGATTGATCACATCAGAGATAAACTAAAAAAACCTGCCGAATGGCAGGTTTTTTCGTTCATTGGAACAGATGCTACAGGAATATCAGCTGCAGCATACAATCCTGTAAGGAGCTGTGCAGGCTCCTTATAAGTCTGGCAGTTACCTGATTGAAATTAGAATGACAGATTACTCTAAATAAAGCAGCCAGTACTTCCGTCGGTTGATCCGAGCCGGCTTTATCCGCCATATAGCGAACGACATGAAACCTAAGAAAGGCATATATTATAACAAGAGAGAGATATGCATCCACAGTATGCTCCGAAATACTGATATAAGGATAACCGGAATAAAGCATATAGTTCACCAGGAGCTGTTCAAAGAGGATCTGCCAATCCGGCATAAGCAATTCCATATGATCGGAGGCAGAATGGTATCTGCTTATAATATCCTCCAGCAGCTCTGCAGATAATGTTCCAGCCTCTCCCATATGATAGTAAGCCTTTGCGGCTCCGCAAAAACCATTGAGATTGTCACTGCTTTCATAATAGGAATTACAGAGATGTAAAAACTGGAAGGCTTCTGACAGCTGATCAGGTCGTTTATTGCCCATTGGATTACCAAAACAAGAATCTGCAAGAGCGAGGAAGCGCTCCGGCAATCGCATACTGCGATTCTGCAAAATTTGGATCGATTGGCTACAAAGGCTGCTGAGTTCCGGCTTGAAAGTGATTTCAGACTCCGGTTTTAGCGGCAAATCAACTTCTGTAAATTGTATCAGCATCTTCTGTTCAATCAGCAGCTCTATGACTTTTTCACAGCTGTTGGAACAGGTACTATGTAGCGTATCGGAGATCCTTCTGGTACTTCTGGGATAACGGCGGCATACCTCCGGAAGATTATCTTCACCCAGTTCTACCTGTAGCTCGCATAAACCATCCTCTCGGTGCATCCTGCAGAGGCCACGCCAATCTGAGGATATCTCTGCATAACACTCCTCGGAGGGAGAGGGACAGAGCTTCAGTGTGCAATCCAATTTAGTTCGGAGTCTCTTCGTACAGTTGACTCCCAATAGGCGGTAGTATTCCTTCTTGGATATTCTGACCGGCCATCCCTCACAGCAGGAATGACGGCATTCACCGCATTTACAATGAAAACTTAGATAGAAATCAGGGACTATGTACTTCATACGTTTAATGTAAAAAAATCTCACTTTCTGACAAAAAATAATATGATTTATTTTATGCTATGGATAGGATTTTGTAAAGTGAAAGTTATGATTGATCTATCTGTTATGGATTGGGTTAAGGGGCTCACGCATTCAGCGACGTAGCCCCTATTGAGTCCATCTATTTGGCTATGCTGTACAGCTATTCTTAGAATAAAGATAGCTATAGAGTATCCCATGCCTGATCTCATCCGTAATGATTTCTGTCATGATATTGATGTGAACGGGATATTGCATGGCATATAGAATATGGCGGTACTTCCTTACTGCATTTTGCTCGCCCTGCAGAGCGCGGGCAAGTCCGTCGCAATAAGATTGAGGTGGAGTAAATTGTTCACCCTGAGTCTGCTGGGGAACAAGACCTGTTAATTCATAGTAAAGCTGACGAAATAAGGAATAGTGGCCAATTTCATCATCCCGTATTCCGGCAATGATCGTTTGATCTTCCTTTGAAGGAGCCTGCTCTATCAGCCAGCTATAAAACATCCGATCCTCAGTCTCGCCTGACAGGGCCTGTAGGATTAATTCAAGTGCATTTTGTAGATTTTGCGGATATGTAAAGAGATCAGCTTGCTGTGATGCTGTTGGTGTGTAGGTTTGAGTCATAAAGGGTGAGGTCTGACCATAGGTATAAGGACCTTGATAGCCATATCCGTTATAATTCATAATGGATCTCCTAAAGTTTAGTTTATTTTTACTATTATATGATGTTAACCGGATACCTGTGCATATTGTATTTGAACCTAATGAAAAAAAGCTCCGTACTGAAATACAAGCATATAGAGTACCTTGCCCTTGTAAATACGGTTAGTCCTTATATTACTTGAAGGATAGAAAATAATGGTATAAAATGTAGAGAAGCATTGATAAAATCTTATTCATATCCTATAGAAAGAGGGAGGAGCTTGGAGGATGTATAAGCACCATGAAGAATCCATAGAGAACATGATAAAGCATTACAGGGAAAATGAGGAGATTAAGGCGCTATTCTTAATCGGATCTGTTGCCACCGGCACAGAGCGTCCGGATTCAGATATTGATGCGGTGGCCATTGTAGCCAACGAGTATTATGATCAGAAGAAAAACAAGGAAGGGTTAGAAGAGGTATACGTTGGTAAATGTACTTATGAGGGGGGATACTTCAATATCCACTATATGACCCGGGGAGATTTAGAACAGCTAGAGGTCAATGGATCAGAACCAATGCGCAATATGTTCTTCTGTGCCCGTACTCTTTACTGTGATGAGACTGACTTGCCGGAGCTGGTGGCGCGTATTCCCGTATTTCAAAAAAAAGAAGCGGAAGCAAAGCAACATAGATTCTATTGTACATTTAAAATGTTTCATACCTATTTCTGGGTAACCTGCAAACCGGAAGGATTTATGCGACTGCATGTAGCAGACGGAATGATCTATCATCTATATCGTTTGATATTGATTGAAAATGAAATTCTGTTCCCCTCGATGCGAAAGCTGGAAGAATATGTAGCACGTGCACCAAAGAAACCGGAGGGAATCATTGAAAAATGCCATCGTTTTATGCAAACCTTATCGAATGAGGACTGTTTAGCGCTCGTAGAAAGCTATGAGGCTTGGACCGGCTATGATTATCCAAAGAACCACAATGTGGTTATGAATCATTTTGCCGATCCTTATGAATGGCAATAAGCATCATTTTTACTTCGAATCCATCACTTGACATGCTGTGAACTGCATCTCAATACCCATGATCAGGTAGCATACAAAATAATCAAAGTAAGGAACAGATCTGCTGAAAGGAGTCACTAAATGCCTTTCAGCAGGTCTGTTTTTGTGTAGCAGGAGTAGCTTTGGGAATGATACGATTGCCATAAATGATGTGATATTTGGCATTCATGTATTTTTGTGGATTGACAGGAAAGGAATTGTTATTGTATTATTAGATAAAAATGATACTCATTATCAATAACAATTGACCTGAAGCGATATAGGGGAATTGTTGATGAAAGGAAAAAGGAGTTAGGAAAATGCTTGACAAAAGACTAATAAATGAACTAAGGGATTCCACCAAATATGTAAAGCTCAATGTCTTCTTTCAGTGGATCAAGCTGGTTACAAATGTGGTATTTATCGTTACCATTGGTAGATTACTGCAATCCCTCTTACTGGATAAGGGGGAGATAGATCTTCTCACGACAGGAATCATCTGCTCGGCCATGATTGCATTAAGATTTGCAGCTACGATCGCTGCCAATAGAATGTCCTTCAAGGCAATCGCAAGGGTTAAGGCACATCTGAGGGATCGATTATATGAAAAGCTACTAAAAATTGGCATATCTTACCATGAGAAGGTAGCCACCTCAGAAGTGGTACAGATTGCTGCAGAAGGGATAGAACAGCTTGAGGTCTATGTAGGTCGATATCTACCCCAGTTTTTTTATAGTATGCTTGCTCCTTTAACACTCTTTCTCATTATTGCACCCTTCAGCTTTAAATCTGCCATCATTCTCTTGTTATGTGTACCCTTAATTCCAATTTCAATCATTGCCTTTCAGAAGATAGCGAAAAGGATTATGAAGAAGTATTGGAATACTTATGCCGATTTGGGTGATACCTTTTTGGAGAACATCCAGGGCTTGACTACGCTGAAAATCTACCAGGCCGATGATATGAGGCATAAGAAGATGAATGAAGCAGCAGAGGACTTCCGAGTTATTACAATGAAGCTTTTGAGAATGCAGCTGAACTCCATTATCATTATGAACATCATCGCCTTTGGTGGTGCAGCAATTGCAATTATCATTGCTGCTTCCGAATATATGGCCGGTAATATCGTATTCTGGCAAGCCTTTGCGATCATCATGCTTGGGGCAGAGTTTTTTATTCCTTTACGTCTGCTGGGCTCTTATTTCCATGTGGCTATGAATGGAACCACGGCATGTGATAAGTTATTTCGCATTCTTAGCTTTGAAGAAAAGAATGTGGCGGGAACTAAAATGGACCGGACAATTGACTTTAATGAGGTGTCCCTGCAGGAGGTCGATTTCGCCTATGGCGATAATGACCCGGTGCTGAAGAAGGTTTCCTTATCTGTGAAAAAGGGAGAGTTTATCTCCATTGTTGGTCCCTCCGGCTGCGGTAAGAGTACGATTGCCGGCTTGATACTGGGTACTCATACTGGCTATCAGGGAAGTATCACCATGGGTGGTGTAAAAGCAACAGAGATTGGGGAAGCGCTGAAAATGAAGAATATGACACTGGTCACCCATGACAGCTATATCTTTAAGGGGACGGTGAGAGATAATCTGCTGATGGGTGATCTGACCGCAGAGGATGAGAAGCTGTTCCGGGTTTTGGATATGGTAAACCTAAAGGATTTCATCCTATCAGAAGGTGGACTTGAGTTTATGCTAATGGAACAGGGTGGTAATCTCTCCGGCGGACAAAAGCAAAGACTTGCGATTGCCAGGGCAGTGCTGCATGACAGTGATATTTATATTTTTGACGAGGCTACCTCCAATATTGATGTGGAAAGCGAGAACATGATTATGAAGCTGATTAACGAAATGTCCGCTACGAAGACAATCATCCTGATCAGTCATCGCTTGGCGAATGTAGTAAAGTCAGATCGTATCTATGTGCTTCAACAGGGGACTGTAACGGAAAGCGGAGGTCATCAGGAATTGCTGGAGGCCAAGGGCTTATATTATGAACTCTATCAACAGCAGCAAAGTCTGGAGAAATACGGAAGGGAGAAAGAAATCCATGGGTAGGAATGCGTTATCGATCTTTTTAAAATTGATTAAGCTTGTAAAGCCATTGACTCATGTAATGCTAGCAACGATTACCCTTGGCAGCATCGGCTTCTTGGCATCGATTTTTATAACAATCCTGGGAGGATATGCGCTCCTTAATGTACTAGGAATAGCTACGGGCATAACGAATTCCACCATTACGGTAACTGTACTGGTTTTAGTGCTTGTATTATCCTTTGCCAAATACCTGGAGCAGCTCAGTGGGCATTTTATCGCCTTTAAACTACTGGCTGTCATTAGAGATAAGGTGTTTGGATCCTTAAGAAGGCTTGCACCTGCTAAGCTGGAGGGTAGGGATAAGGGAAATCTGATATCGATTGTAACAGCGGATATTGAATTAATTGAGGTGTTTTATGCCCATACCATAGCCCCAGTATCCCAGGCAATTATTTGCTCTGCCCTCCTGATCGCATATATGAGCACCTTTCACTATTCCTTGGGCTTGATTGCATTTCTGGGCTACCTACTGGTGGGAGTTGTGATCCCCTATGTCAATACTAGGCTGGGCCGACAAGCAGGGCGTGATTATAGAACCGGCTTTGGTGAGTTAAATACCTATCTTCTGGAAAGTCTTCGGGGACTAAAGGAAATTCTTCAATATGGTAAGGGGGAAGCCAGAAGAGGAGAAATTGCCAGAAGGTCTGCAGAGCTCAGTGCAAAGAATAAATTAATGAAGAATAAGGAAGGGGAAGCAGCTGCCTTTACCGATCTGGTAATCCTGGGCTTTGGTTTGATTGTATTAGCAACCAGTGTTGGTCTATATAGAGCGGGGTACCTGGAGGCTGGAGATGTAGTAATCAGTACCATCACTATGCTTGGCTCCTTCGGTCCGGTAATCGCATTGAGTGCCCTCTCCAATGACCTTTTACAGATGCTTGCCAGTGGTGAGCGGGTTCTACAGATCATTGAAGAGGAACCCATGGTTCAGGAAATTGAGGGGAAGCATACGATACACCGTGAGAAATTCCGTGGTATCGAGTGTGACCGTGTAACCTTTGCCTATGATCAGGAAACCATACTGGATCAAGTGAGTGTTTCTATACCGAATAACAAGATTATAGGGATACACGGTGTTAGCGGCTCCGGTAAATCCACACTGCTAAAGCTGCTGATGAGATTCTGGGAAGTGGACCAGGGCAGTATCAGCTTTATGGAGGATCAACGTAAGGATATTAATCTGATTAATACAGATTCCTTAAGGGAAATGGAAAGCTATGTTACTCAGGATACTTATCTCTTCCATGATACCATTGCCGATAATATTCGTATTGCCAAGCCGGCAGCAACGAGGGAGGAAATCGTGGCGGCAGCTACCAAGGCTTCTGTTCATGAATTTATCAGTTCCTTACCCAAGGGCTATGATACACCGGTGAGTGAGCTGGGCAGCAGCTTATCCGGTGGTGAGAAGCAGAGAATTGGATTGGCAAGAGCCTTCTTGCACAATGCACCGGTCCTACTACTGGATGAGCCGACCAGTAATCTGGATAGCCTGAATGAAGGAATTATCTTAAAATCCCTGGAAGAGGAATGCTCCAATAAAAATGTCATCTTAGTCTCCCATAGAAAATCAACCCTCAGCATCGCTGATGAGATCTATCGGATGGCCAGTGGCAGAGTATCCTAAGCGAAACGGCGCAGTAATGATCCGAGGGGAGTCCAGTGCTTATGAGAGCTAAGGAAGCGCTTTCATGAATCAGAAGGGGCTATATCATGAAGATAGAAGAAAAACGACAGAGGAAAAAAACGTTGTATCAAAGATGATAATGATCTACTGTAGGGGCAACAAGCATGAAATAACCGAAAGAGGACTATGTACAGGATGTGAGGAATTAATAACCTATGCGATGCTACGAACGGATCATTGCCCCTTCATGGAGACGAAAACCTTTTGGTTTTAACTCTGAAGCATTTTTCATGGATAGAACAAATCATGTTGAATTACTTATGAATCGGAGAAACGGAGAAACCATGAAACTACATAAATTTACGATCAAGGATATTATTTTCATTGCAATTATGGCCGCTGCCTTAGTATTGGCAGGTGTGGTTGTTATGCCGCTTATTATGTCTACCTCACTGTTTGGACTGCGTAATATGGCCTCTGCCATCCTGTATTCGGTGCTGACGATCATTGCTTTGATGAAGGTACAGAAGATAGGAACATTGACTCTATTGGGGGTTTTTCATGGCTTTGTATTATTGATGATGACCCCTGTGATGTTTTTTAATATGGTAATAGGCTCCTTTGTCAGCGAGCTGATAACATGGATTATTTTTAAGAGCTATGAGAGTGACAGGGCGAAGGTGTTCGCCACCACGATGTTCATTCCTATGACGCTTCCCACTACCTTTATTTTCACTATGCTCATTCATGGCAAAAGTGTCAATGAAATCATTGACCGTCCGATTATATCCCTTGTTTTATGTCTCGTAACAGTGATACTAAGCTATATCGGTACGAAGCTAGGGCAGAGGCTGGGAAGAGAGCTACAAAAGGCAGGAAAAATATAATGGAAAAATTGTATGTAAAAAATCCTATTTATCCACTGATCAGCCTAAGCTCCGGACTGCTTATATTCTGTGTGGACTTACTGATTTCAAAAAAACCTGCATTGACTTATTTGCTGCTTGCTCTGACAGCAGTCTATATACTGTTTGGATATACTAAGGTTCTGTTGAAGGCCATTCCCTTATTTCTAATCATCGGCTCCGTTGTTGGAATAGGAGCCGCCTTAACCAGCTCTAGCTACCTGGTGGGAGTGCAAACCCTGGGACGAACCTTGCTCCTCGCTTATGCCTCCGTAATTATGGTAGCACTTCCTCCGGTAAACCTAACCCGCAATTTCATTGCACTGGGAATTCCAAGAATCATCACCTTAGGTATGCTGGTTACGATTCGATTTGTGCCTATACTGGTAAGTGAGATTAAGCAGATTAGCGAAGCGATGAAGACCAGAGGAGCAAGGGTCAGTGTTTTTAACCTATCCTATCTGTACCGTGCCTTTCTGCTACCGTTCCTGATGCGAATTATCAGTATGTCAGATATGATGGCCATCTCCATTGAGACAAGGGGCTTTGTTCTATCGGATCGTTCCAGGAAGGTCTATAAGCAGGTCGGACTCACAAAGAGAGATATCGCCTATGCTTTATGTATACTAGGATTAATGACAGGAGTGGTGCTGTATGGATAACATAGCGGTGGAACTAAAAAATTATGCCTTTCGGTATCATAATTCCGAGGCTTGGGTCCTAAAGGACATAAATTTCAAGCTTCATTACGGAGAATTTGTCGTACTATCCGGTCTATCCGGTGAAGGGAAGTCCACCCTGCTCTATAGTATTAACCGAATCATTCCGAACATTATTCCGGGCGAATGTAAGGGTGAATTTCTAATCAACGGCGAAAATGCCCTTGATTTAAAGCCCAGTGAGCTATCAAGGCTGGTGGGAAGTGTACTGCAGAATGCGGATAGCCAAATTATCAATCATGTGGTGGAGGATGAAATAGCGTTCAGCTGCGAAACGATGAATATGGCCTCTGATAAAATTCAAGAAGCCATCCAGCAGTCCTGTCAGAGGATGAGCCTTCAACCGGAGTGGTTTACGAAGACTCTCTCCGGTGGGCAAAAGCAGAGATTAATCACAGCCTCCATCCTGGCGATGCAGCAGAAGATCCTAATTTTTGACGAACCCCTGGCTAATCTTGATTTGGAGGGTGCCCATCAGCTGCTTCAGCTATTAAAGGAGTTATCCGGGAAGGGATATGCAATTCTACTGATCGAACATCGTCTGGATGTAGTTCTCCCCTATGCGGATAGCATCGCTTGGCTTAAGGAAGGCTCCTTAAGAAAAGGTAAGCCGGAGGAACGTATGGCGAAGTATTCGGGTATTCTTCCGCTGAAGACCAGAAGCTTACCAAAGAAGGAAGCACCCTGTTTTCGCCTCAATCATATTGAATATAAAGCAGGAAACAGAACAATCCTTCAGGATGTAAGCTTCACCCTGTACCAGGGGGAGCGTGTGGTGATACTGGGGGAGAACGGCTGCGGCAAGACCACATTGTTAAGGCTTCTATCCAGACTCATTCAGCCCACTGCGGGTTCCTATGAGCAATTTATCGAACAGAATCACAGGAAGAAGCCTTCTAAGCATTGGTTTAAAAAGCTGGGCTTTGTTTATCAAAACCCAAATTACCAGCTCTTTCTGCCTACGGTAAAGCAAGAGGTTGCTTATCAGGCAAAGGACGAGAGGTATACGGAGGACATGATACAACGTTTTCGGTTAGTGGACCTAAGGAACAGACATCCTCAGTCCCTGTCGGAGGGGCAGAAGAGAAGGCTTACGATTGCCTGTGTTATGGCAATGGAGCCGGAGCTCCTATTGCTGGATGAGCCTACGGTTGGTCAGGATTATGAGGGGCTTAAGAATATTCTTGATCAGCTGCAGGATATCCATGAAAGGACAAGGAATACCATGATTACCATTACTCATGATTTTCGTTGCGCTCAGGCCTTTGCAGACCGAATTCTCTGGATGAAGGAAGGAAGAATCTATAAGGATGGTGGACCGGAGTTGGCAGATGAGTATTTTGAAGAGATAGTAACAGCCGTTCAGAAGAGATAGGTGGAGGTCAGAAACCTCCGAATGAAGAACTATAACCCTTGGACTAGATGCTGTGACCTCCCATGTTAGAATTTTATGTCTTACATATGGGAGTCACATCAAGAGGCAGTCCAAGGGTTTTTTGTTTCGTAGAAAAGGCTTTCCCGTTTCAATTGCGAGGGGCTATGAATATGTGTTTTATCAATGTCGGAGAGGGAGAAAATAGAAAGTTCCTATGTCTTCGATTGTAGAATAAGGATTTATATGGTAAAATATACAAGGATCTGTATTATCTCAAGACAATTGCATCGCTGCAAAAGTAGATACGCACAGCAAAACTGTATGGTAATTTACTTATGAGGTGATAAGGAAGGGAGTGGTTATTTATTCAAATTGAAAAAACACTAGATATTCCGAAGCAGAAAGAACGATTATATTATTTGGATAACCTTAAGGTCTTTCTGACCTTCCTTGTGATTGCTCATCATGCAGCTCAGGCTTATGGTCCTACTGGAGGAGAATGGATATATCAGAATCTTGGCCCAAGAGAGGAATGGCTTGGAAACTTTATGACGGTGAATGCATCCTTTTTTATGGGACTGTTTTTTATGTTATCAGGATTTTTCTTACCGCAGTCGCTGAAAGGCAAGAAGATTAGAACCTTTATTTCCGGAAAACTTAAGCGACTTATGATCCCTGTTTTATTTATTTTAACAGTAATTGTGCCTGTTTATTTTTATCTTGCAAGTAACTATAAGATTGAAAACAGGACTAATTTTTTTGATTACTATATCAATACATATTGGTTAACCGGTATCTTTTCATATGAGTACGGATGGTACATGGTAAATTTATTTATATACTCACTTGTATATGCTGTTGTGACAGTGTCTTTTAAAAATAGAGATTTAAAGCTATTCCCTCATCTTAAGATGCGGCATATCCTTTTGTTGGCGGCTACAGTCGGGCTTATATCTAGTCTAGTAAGATCAATTTATCCAATAGATACATGGATAGACCTTTTTGGAGTGATAGGTATGGAGCCCGCTCATGTAACTCAGTATGTTTTGTTTTTTGCTTTTGGTATACTGGCATATAAGAATAGTTATTTTACTCAGATATCAAAAAAGATGGGTTGCACTATATTTTCAATGGGTTTATTCATGGCATTGGTCATATACCTAAGCAATCTGGGCTTTATGAAAGATATTATGACAGTTGTATGGAAAATGTGGGCTATTTATGAGTCATTTATGGCTGTTTTTATTGCCATCGGACTTATTGTTTTGTTTAGAGAGTATTTTAACAAATCAAATAAGCTTTTTAACAGGATTGCTCATAATGCGTTCGGAGCATATGTATTTCATAACCTGTTTGTAGTTATATTTCAGTTATCCTTTGATGAAGTATCTATTGGAACGAGTTTCAAGTTTTTATCAGTAAGCATAATGTCAATAGTCGCATCCTTTTTGACCTCATACTTTATTCGTAAGATTAAATTTGTAAAAGTATTGATATAGGAATCAATCAGGCTGTACCAAACACTGTGCGAATGATTGACAGCCCTGTAAATAGTTAGCTTCATCTTAAACATGGACGAAGGTGGTGAACATTATGAAGTATGAATTTGATACCGAAATAAAACGCCTGGAAGGCAAAATCAAGTGGAGCGTAGTCTATTTTCCGTATTCTGTATTGGAGCATTTTAACACTAAGGGCAATGTACCAGTTTTTATCACGGTAGACGGACATGCGTTTGACCATATGCTGCTCCCTTCAAAAAATGGGCATTATTTCGTTTATAATGAATTTATTAGACAGGCAGTTGGTAAGAGTCTCGGGGACATCGTTCATATAACATTAGAAAGAGACACAAAAAAGCGAGAGATTGTCATTCCTGCACAGATCGAACATACCTTGAAAGAGGCCGGTGTATTGGAGTTGTTTCATAAACAGCCGGACTATTTAAAACGCGAACAGATCAATCATATCGAAATTGCAAAAAAAGAGGAAACAAAAATTAGCCGGATCGGCACATTGATCAAACGGTTAGGGGAGCAAAAGAAATAAATCGGTTGCAGCCTAGACAGGGTATATCCTGTATATAAGCATAGGAGTATCGAGACTCGTATGATGAAAGTAAATATATTTAAGGGAGGACGATTACAATGAACATTTTTGTATTCGTAATATTCGGTATCACCATTGTACCACTGCTTATCTTAGCTATTTTTCTTTTGAGAGGTAAGGGAGGATTTTTAATTGCCGGATACAACACAATGAGCAAGGAAGATCAGGCAAAATATGATGAAAGGGCGCTATGCCGTTTTGTTGGTTGCCTATTAATAGTGACTTCGTTCTGTATAGCACTGATCCCTCTCGGCATACAATTAGAACGTCTGTGGCTTATGTATGTTGGAATAGCGCTTTCTATTATAATCCCTATCGGTGCCGTTATTTATATGAATACGGGTGATCGCTTTCGTAAAAATATGAATCCGGATAGCTATGGGATGAATAAAAATGATAGCTCTGATGTATTATCTGAAAAAAGAAAATCAAAAAATACGAAACCGGTGATCATTGCTACCAGTGTTTTTACTATCCTAGTTATTGTAATAGTTGGCTTTCTGATCCTTTATAGTGCAAAAGAACCTGTAGTAAATGTTACTGATCAAGGGATACAAATAAAATCCATCTATGGAATAAGCGTTAACTTCACCGACCTATCGGATATTACACTCATAGAAAAGAGCATGAATAACATTGGTGTCGGCAATCGGACAAATGGCTTCGGTGGTATGGGAGATACCCTAAAAGGGAACTTCACTTCAGAGAAACTAGGTAAAACACTGCTTTTTGTACACGCAAATTCTTCTCCTACCATACGGATTGAGCGAGAAGGCAGTAGAGATATTTATATCAGCTTCCGTGATAGCGAAGCGACAAGAGCCTTATATGAAGAGATGGTAAAAGAATTTTCCCATACTGATTGATGCTTTGCTATGCATTCGTCCCCAGAGTTGATATCCCATGCTATTTATGAACAATACCCTTCAAAACCTATATTGAGGAGAAAAAACCAGTGAAAAAGAGTAAATTGGTATATGTCATTATAATAATTGCGTTAATGTTAATGATGAGTGGATGCAAGAAACCAATGAGTGCAGATGATCCCAAGGACTTCACTGCTTCGCCGTCACCTACTTCGGCTATTACAGAAGCTCCGAATATTCCAGCCACGATAGTACCATCTGCAACGCCAGCGATTGCACCGACAACCATGCCGACCGAGATATCTGACATCACTTTTGAAGAGCTTTCCTTGGAAGCCTACGAAAGATTTATGAGAAATGAAACGAAGCTATCTTTTGACCGTTATATGCAAACTGATTATAGGGAGGAAGCTTTATACAAAAAGGGGGGTGAATATACCCTTTCAGAAGTACTCGATATAGTTACAGCGTATTATTTTGAACACTCTGAAAATAAGAAAATTGACTACATAGATTACAGCTATATCGATTGTGGCAAGGATGGAGTGAACGAATTAGTTCTTCGTTTCAATGGTATGGACATTTATAATAGGGATGATGATAGTACGCTTGTTTATATCATAAAATATATCGATGACAAATTATCTCTTTGCTATTATTACGAGACTTGGGCCAGAAGTGATTCCACAATCAATCAATATGGATTCTATGTATCGGGTGGCAGCAATGGAGCCAGCAATTATGGCATGGAATATGGTCTTATAGACAAGGAAGGTAATTGGCAGTCCATTGTGTATATGGAAAGTGAAGCCGATCTCTATCAGCTCACCTATTTGGATGGGCTGGAACAGCTTCCTAGCATAGCGGAGGCAAGGGGAAGCTTAGGGAATATTGAGTTAGTTACCATTCGCTTTCATGAGAACGATGCTCCTTCGGCTGAGCTCGGCAATCCAGAGTATTTCTATACATTTTATGTATATGATGATAACTGGAATCAGATCGAGGATGAACACCTTTATACGAACAGCATATATAAAGAAATCTTCGAAGAGGCATCGGTGGCATTTATTACGCCGGAGGAGGTTTCGGCTTTGATTTCAGAGAAGGAGGAAATGGTGGGAGCTACAGATGAAATCAAAGAGGGAGCAGAAATATCATGGAAGACGCTTGGTAAAGGCTTGTATTATGAATATGTGGGGAGATAGTTTTAAACACATTCTGCGTTGTTGTACCATTATTCTCGAAGGGGTTAATCAAGGATTACGATACGATATACGTTGAT
>JAEYRK010000059.1 GCA_023435645.1 Bacillota bacterium | reverse complement strand
ATCGCTGCCTGAGCAGATAAAGATACAAGAACGACAGAGGTATCAATGATAATCCCAGCTAGCATCGGCTTTATGCCAACTCCGACGACTTCCTTAAGGCTGGTGTTCAAGCCGATTGCCGCCAAAGCCATAGATAAGCTGAACTTTGACAAGAAGGAAATTCCTATGACTAAATTGTCTGGCACAAGGCCTGTGCTTCTTATAGCGACTACAGCGAGGAAGCCAAGGATAAACCAAGGGAATATTTTGCTGATACGCACTTTGGTGGCTGCTTGGGAAGAAGCTTCTTTTTTCGCGTATATCCATGAGAATACAAGCACAATCGGTACGATAAAAAGAGTTCTGGTGAGCTTAACAATCGTTGCAAGTAAACCTGCAGCCTCGGAAAATGCATATCCCGCCGCTACTACCGAGGAGGTGTCGTTCACCGCTGTACCAACCCATAATCCGTATCCGGTATCGCTAAGACCTAGCAGTCGGCCGATCCAGGGGAAAGCAATCACCGTAATTATATCAAAAACAAAAGTAGCGGATATTGCGTAAGCGATGTCCCGGTTCTTCGCCCGTATGGTAGGACCCAGCGTCGCAACAGCGGTTCCTCCGCAAATCGCAGTACTAACTGACAGAAGGCTAGCCAACTTCCAGTTTATTTTAAAAACCTTCTTACACAGATATCCAACACCAAATGAGGTCACAAGGGTGAACAGCATAAGGATCAGAGCATATTTACCGGCCTTGATCACTTGAGGAAAGCTTAGTGTAATCCCCGCCATGATAATTCCGACACGCAGAATTTTTTTGGAGGTCCATTTGATACCGGAATCAAAAACCTTATATTGGCTAAACAGCGGATTCAGCAGCATTCCCAGAAGCAATGCAATCAGTGTTCCCCCAAGAATGTCGCCGGGGAGAAATAAACTGATTCCATAAGCGATTGCAGCTATTCCGCCGGAAAGTATGATACCGGATAAGTAATTTTTCACATGATTCAATTCAATTAACTCCTTTCAATTTCACTTTCAATAAGCTTTTTTGGTTCACACTCAATTAGCTTTTTCAGTTTACTTTCAATTAGCTTTATCACTGCTATTGATTCTACCACACTTATTTGATAAAATTAAATTATACTTTCTAATGTTTGTATTATTTAAATTTATGATAAGGAGATTAATGTGCTCGACTATAGACACCAAACCTTTCTTACCCTATGCTCCTGCGGCAGTTTTACAAGAGCAGCGGAGCTGTTACACATTACGCAGCCCGCAGTTTCACAGCATATGAAATATCTTGAGGAATTCTATGGATGCAAGCTGTTTGATATAGTCAACAGAAACATAAGACTTACACCTCAGGGTGAGCGTTTAAAAGAGTTTGCAATGACTGTCTTTTCAGATTCAAAGCATTTTAAAGATAATATATCTTCAGTTCAAACAGATACCATGCAGTTTTCCTTCGGCGCCACCTTGTCCATCGGCGAATATGTAATGCCGGAGATTCTTTCCCGCTTGCTCATGAAGTACCCGGACATGAAAATCCATATGTCTGTTGCGAATACGCAGGTACTTCTTGAACGGCTGAATAACGGTGAGTTGGACTTTATTGTTGTGGAAGGGCTGTTTGATAAATCAGAATACGACTCTACACTTTTTAGTCTTGAACAGTTTATCCCTGTGTGCTCACCGAAGTCGAAATTAGCTAACAAGGAAGTGGAGTTTCAGGAGATTACAGGAAATCGTCTGATTTTACGAGAAAGGGGATCGGGCACACGAGAAATCTTTGAAAACATATTACAGAAAAACAATTATTCACTCAACGCATTTGACAAAATAATTGAAATCGGAAATATGGCTGCCATTAAAAAATTAGTATCGAATGGTTTAGGTATAACATTTCTGTTTGAGGTGGTGGGGAAAAGGGAAATTGAAGACGGAAGTCTTTCGGTGATCCATATACCCGGTTTTTCTGAACAGCGTGAGTTTAACTTTGTTCTACTAAAAGACAGCTTTTTTCGTGAGCGCTTTATGCTTATTTTCGAACTTCTGAAACAGACCTTCAATGAGATAATAAATGGTTAAGTGGACGCTAGATAATAAACTCCAATAAAACTCGAGTACAAAAAAAAGCACTCCTTTGAGTGCTTATGCGTTTCTTGATTCGATACAGGATGCCTTTTCACTTTAGATGATTTGCTCTTACCCTTGACTTTATCTGGGTATTATAAAATGGAGCATAGGGGATTCGAACCCCTGACCCCCACACTGCCAGTGTGGTGCGCTCCCAGCTGCGCTAATGCCCCATTGATATATGAAAAGTATATCAAAACTTTAGGAAATGTCAATTGCAAAGATGAAGTTTTCTTTAAAGAAAGAAAAGATTTCATCTGAGATAACGATACAGACCCATAGTATTCCAATGATTGGAATACTATAGAAGGGTACGTCTTACATCTTGCCTAATCCAGAGAATTGATCAAATCCTTCGCTTGGACTAACCGTTCGTAAAACTGGGGATAAAAAGCAGCTTCTTTCTCATAGGGCTTCATAAAGAAAAGCTTCAAGGTATATAGATTGATCTGCTTCACTAGCGTAAGCTCCTTCACTCTACCGATTACTGTCTGCAGCTCCTTTAAGAAGGAATGCCATTCCAATACATATGCTTCATATGCCTTGATATCAGGAATGCCGATCCACTTGCTGACTCTAACCTTAGTTTTACTGGGGTATTTGCATTCATGGATCTGGAGAATGTATTGAATACTGTCATTCTCATAATATCTTCCTAAGGGAAAGAGCCTACAGAAGCCCGGCCGGAAGCGATGGATTTCACAGCGGCCTTCCCTGTTTAGAAAGGAGCAGCAATCCGTTCCTTCGGTCATCTTAAGGTTGGGAAGCGCAATACCATCCACGACACTTAGCTCCAGCTTATCTGTCATTAATTCTTCAAAGGTCATGTTAAGGTGAATGGTTAGGTTATAGAGATCATAGGGATCCAAGGTAATGGTATTCCCCATGCCCCGGCAGCAGGCTGAACATCCCTTACAGCCATTGCAGTCGGTCCTTGCCATATCATTTAAGCCATATAATTTACCGTCCGAAATCTCAGACAGTCTAACATATCTTACCATGGTACATCCTCTCTTGGTAGATTAACAATTGCCCTTACCATCGATGGAGCAGCTGTCTCCTGTATTCATTTCTATGGGCTTCGCCACAGCAGCGATATCTGTGACTTCAAAGGTCTTAGTTCCATCCTCCAGGACGAAGAAGGGGATCCCGATGAACCCGTTTTCCTTCATGGGAGCAAACATCTCCTCATGATCCCGGTAAGCTAGGAACTCCTTCAGTGTCTTTGTACTATCAGTGATACTCCGGTAATCAAGCTGTATCAGTGGATTCGTACTCAATAACTCCTTTGCGATAACACAATCTCTGCAGATTCCTGCACCGTACATAATAACCTTCATTAATGCTCACTCCTTAAATATCCTATTATTTATCGATAAATCCATATATCCATAAGCAGTCCATAAGTCTATAAGTCCATAAATCCTTACCGCGCACCTGTAAGCTTATACCCACATGTCCTATATACCCTGATATCCCGCTTCAGTAGACTCTCCGATACAGCGGTGATTTTCGCCTCGAAGCGGTACATAATAAACCATTATAACCTATGGAGATAGAAATTTCTATGACTAATATGAAAACATACGACTCGTACAGAAAATCGTACATAATATGAAAGCATATATTTGAATTATTCCTATTGGATTATATCATTCAGCATGGCTGATCAGATACTACGTTTTACATTCCCCTTTCACAAGATGACCCGGCAAGTAGGACCTTAAATGAAAGGCAAGCGGGCTACAACAGCTAACATTGGATGTACACCGGCAGTATCTCCTTCAACTTTGATGAACAAAAAAATGACAGCATAACACTGTCATTTTTTATATCTAGCCTGAGACTCAGGGGATAGGATGTCTTTTAATGCTCGGATATTTTACTGGGCATCTCTGAAGGCAATCTGAGCAAAGTTATAGAAGCCCAAAAACCATATATTGAAATCATGTCCGCCGCCAAGTGTCTGCCAGAGCAGGTTCTCACCATCTGTCACCTTATCTGTTAAGGTGGCTAAGTCAGTAACAGCCGCAGTTGCATGCTGTATTGCTATGCCATCATCCGTACCGCAGATATTATAGAAATACTTAATGTCATAATCAGGGAAGTTCTTCAGCGCTGTCGCTATCTGTGATGCCGTATAAGTGGTAGGGCAAGCTGAGAAGGCTCCGAAATAACTGAACAGGTCCAGACATTCACTCAAGCCGATATTAATGGTCTGCATGGCACCCATGGAGAGACCTGCCATGGCCCGATGTGCTCTGTTTGCAGAAAGGTCATAACCGCTTGCGCTATAATCCGCATAGGTCGAGTAAGTACTCTCTATGTAAGGAATTAGATCATTTCGCAGCTCCTTACCAAATACATAAAAAGAGTTATGATCGGAGGATGCATCGGCATAATTAACAGAAGAACGTCCGTTAGGAACAACTACGATAAAGGGTTCAATCTCACCCTTGTAAATCAGATTATCCATCATGATTTTCACTCTGGAGTTATCGTCGAACATTCCCCATTCTCTTTCTGTACCACCGATGCCGTGCATCAGGTAGAGAACATTGTATTTCTTGCTCTTATCATAATTGTAGGGTAGATATACATAAGCAGGTTTTGTGATAGCAACAGAGCTGTCTCCAAAGTAATCAAAGGTAGGATAGGAGATAAGCTCAATGGTTCCGAGAGAATCGGTACGCTTCGTCAGATATTCTTCGGGTATCTTATCACTTGGGATAAAGGGCTCAAGCGCTTTTACTTCCTCTGCAACCTCCGCGGTATCAGCGCCTGCGGTAGGTGTGGCTTCAGCATCCTGAGCTGAACTATCCTTGGTATCGGTACTTTCCTTATCGTCCGGTGTGGTGGCTTCGGCTGCCTCATTGTCCTTCATAGAATTATCCTCCGAGTTTACTTTGGGTTCATCTGCTTTAGAATTACTCTCTGCAGCTTCCTTTTTACCGGAACAGCCTGCAAGCAGGATAGCGATTACTAATGGTAATAGATATTTCATTTTCTTCATAAAATTGCTCCTCCTTATTTTAATTCTTTTCCAGATTACTCTGTACGCGGTTTAATAATCGGATCAATAACTGCTTTTCATTGTCATCAAATCCCTGAAAGCTGATGACCTCCATTTCGTCTACGATCTGATTCACCTTTAGGGCCATTTCATGCCCCTTTTCCGTCAGATAGATTGAATAAGCCCTCTTTCCCCCTGAGACTAATTCCTTTTGTTTGTAGATCAGACCCTTCTCCGACATATTATTCAGAATAGATGTCATGGTTGCAGGTTCTACGTGGCTTTGTGCTGCCAGGTCCTTCTGAAGACATCCTTCCTTATGGGACAGGATTGCCAGAACCTTCGGTTGGCCTGTTGTCAAATCCAGCTTCTGAAATTCCTGCATACTGCACTTTTTGTGTGCAGCCGAACAACCGATTAAAGCCGTATGGAACCGATTATTATTTACGGACACATTTATCCTCCTTATCATTTCTAATTAGAAATCTAATTTAGAATATAAAGCATACCACATCACTTGTCAAGCGCTCCGAATAGCCCATTCGGACGTCGGACTGTTACAGGGTATTCAGATAGTGCTGCAGCCGATCCACCAGTCTGCCGACATGGATTCCATCCACGAAGGAATGATGAACCTGGATGGAGAAGGGCATCTTGAGTGTTCCATCCTTCTCCTGATATTTTCCCCAATCAAACATCGGATTCGTTCTATCCTTCTGTCCGGCGTCCGTATGAGAGACATGGGTATAGTGAAGCCATGGGAGAGCAGAGAAGACATAGGCATCGTTCTCAATCGGGCCGGTGAAGTACTCCTTCTGGGCTGAGATAATGCGTGTGGTATTCTCAATGAAGTCTTCCATGGTTTCCTGCATGGGAGCATTGATGACCTTGAACAGCTCATCCCCCGGAGCAAGATAGGAAAAGCAGGTATCGATACTATCATATAGGACAATCTCATCTCCGAGGAAACGGTAGCGATACTCGTCCAGTTCATTTGCACACTTCGTCACCGCGAAGATGAATGCCAGAGTGAAAGACCAGCCATTCTGCTTCACCGTCTTCTGAAAATGGGTGACATCCAGTTCTACCGTAATACAGTATTGGGGTTGGGCAGCGTTACGAAAGATCTGACAGTGGATACGTCGGGCCCAGGTAGAGGGGTTGATTATAGTGTAGGTGTTTGACATAGGGGGCCTCCTTTGGTTATTATCTGTTTACTTTTTTCTCTCCCATCCAGTAATTGATATACTTTACTGCTCCAAGCTTACCATACCACCAATCAAGGTAGGTATAACCGATATGGCAGATTCGACAACCACTTTCCTTAAGGCTGCAGAGTGCCTCCTGACAGAGCTTCATTCCGACGCCATGCTTTCTATAGGCATCTATCACACCGAGACAGGCTAAAGTGCCGGCACCCTTTAACGATTCTGGAAATAGGCAACCGTCAGCTTCTACGATGACAAGTCCGATTATTTCACCATCGGACTCTGCAACAATTACATCAGTAGCATATTTAAAATATTCACCCCAGCCATCGATGGCATCAGCACATTTTATTGTTTTCTCAATTTCCTCCCGATCATTTCTGCGGCGTCTTATGATTACATTGCTATCCTTGTTATCCAACTCATGGATGCGATTATATTGATCCAAATCAAGAACCATGTCATAGCTGATCCAATTTTCCGTATAACCATGCTTTAGAAAAAAGGAATGAGAGTCACAGTCAGTATCCATCGGTACACCGCATAGGAGATAAGTGTTTCTTGAGCTACCCAAGTGAATGACATCAAACTGTTTACTGATATACTCCTCTGATAGAGTAAGCAAATGGGTCCCTATGCCCTGATTGCGGTAATCATGATCAACACACAGGAGCAAAATGCCATCATCATTTACTACAGAGAAGCCTACAAGCACAGCGTCCATTCGATGTTCAAATACCTTTGACCCCTTGTTAAGCAATAAGTGTTCTGTAAAGGTCTGCTCGTCGGTCTGAAGCTTGGGAAACGATTTATTATAGATAGTAAGCATTTCTGTTACGTTCATGTTCATAGCGTTACCTCGATTTTTATTTTTTTCTTACTTTTCAATCCCTATGATAAACCTAGTTATGATAATGCTCCAGCTCCTCTGCTGGATATGCATTGGTCCAGTGATAGGGCTGTAGCTCATGTAAGGACACAAACTTTAAAGTAGAATCGGAGGTCGTAACTCCAACCTTTACATCAGTACCCCAATAACGTAGTCTCTCCTGGCAAACACCGCAAGGAGACAGCACTTTAAAGGGACTTGCTTCATCATCCCTAACTACACACAGACAATGTGTTACCCGCACATTATATTTATGTGCTTCACACATGGCACCCACCTCAATACATAAATCTACACTGCTATTAGCTGTTTCAATAGAAACACTGGTAAAATATTGACCATCCTCCGTATGGATGATAGCCACGCCTCCCCAACCTTTAGGATACCTTTTGGGAATAAATTCTGTTGCCCTGCGATACATCTCATGTTCTATATTTTTCTCATGCGCCATACAGTTCCTCCCTAAACAATGAAAAGCTGATAGTTCCATCCCCAAATTATATGTTCCAATTATACCATATGATGTAAGGTATAGAAACACAATTTAGAGAAACGCTATGCCTGGCTACGAAGGTTCCAAGCAGACTACAGCACAAGAAATAAAAATCGCCAGAAGCCTAATCTTGCAATGCTTCTGACGAAACAAGTAATTTACTGCAATCAAAAATTTATGAAGATACATTACTGTAAAATGCCAAGAGCTCTTGTTAAGGCAGTATCCCAAGGCCTTGCCTCAAGTACTCTGATATGATTCTGACTGCAGGTCTTAGTGATCCACTTCCCATATGCAATACTTATTTCGGCTCTATACTCTTGTAAATCGCCGCCTTCACGGGACAAATAATTCTGTATGATTTGATTGATGTCAGCTTCATTCACAAAGATTGACCTTACCTCAGGATTCTTAAAGGATTTTGTGAATTCGGGATAAATAAAATCCCCCTCAATAATAATAGGTACATGATCTTCAAGATGTCGGTCTACAAGGGCCTTTAATACCGGAACCAATTCTTTGCTTACATCAATCAACCAATTCACATTGCCTTCGACTCCAATATCCTTCCAATTAACACCGGTATTCCAATAATGTGTCGCAGGAAAGCTCTCCTTTGTTGTAGCAGCTTCTACAGTAAGGTGGATATCATCAACCTCTAGAACATTTACGCCATAGAATCGTGCAATCTCGTAGGCTATGGAGGATTTTCCGGTTCCCGAAGCACCTCCGATGAATAAAACAGTCCAGTTTCTATCCTTATTCAAGCATTTATTCTCCTTTATATCTTGATCACTGGGGTATAAGCGTAAGTGGTACCACTATTATGATGATAATACTCAATTTCCTGTGCACCGTTTTCGTTAAACTGATAGCCATATCTCGGCATAATCGTACTCTTCATAAAAACGAATAGTTCCCAATTCTCACATTTGTCTTTTCCTAAAAGTCTGGCGGCATCCTTATTATTTTGCACACGGATAAATAAGGAGGGCGGCATTTTATATAGATCAAAGCATTCCGCTTGTTCGTCGGTATACGTCTCTGCCCCGAACATCATTCCACGGGGAGCGCCACCTTCACGCCAATAATCAATACTAATCGCTGCATCCCATTCGGGATTAATCAGCTCCTTCTTCTCAATTGAAATTAAAGCTTGGTATTCCTTCAGTAACTTACCAATGTCAGGTTCATCTGTTAAGTTAGGAGCGTAAGCAGTTTTTCCCACCCAAATTACTTGCGGCTGTCTCACCGGCGGCCGATTAGCCGCTGGTGGACAGCCCCTTGGAATATGATCTATACCTCTTTCGCATAGTTCTTATCATAGGATTCCTTCTCCCATGAAATAAAAACCTCTAGCTCCCAGTGG
>JAEYRK010000112.1 GCA_023435645.1 Bacillota bacterium | reverse complement strand
TACTTCATCCAAGCGGAAGCGTGTTGCTTATGAACTATGTTCTGTATCATAATACCAAGTAAGCTAAGGTGCAAATTGACGAAGTCAAAGTGAATGAAGGGCTTATGACACCCTGCTGAAACTTAGAATTCTGTTTTACCTTTAGTTCACATTTACTTTTTTATTCCCCCATGTTACAATACGATATGTGAGCAGTACAGATGGTCGCGCCTGGTAACAGGTGAGGAAAGTCCGGGCTTCACAGGGCAGGGTGCCGGATAACGTCCGGTGGAGGCGACTCCAAGGCTAGTGCAACAGAAATATACCGCCAGGCATGCCTGGTAAGGATGGAAAGGTGGCTTAAGAGACCACCGCCCTGCTGGTAACAGCAGGGGCAGATGTAAACCCCACCCGAAGCAAGACCGAACAGAAAGCGATACGGCTGCCCGCCGTGCTTTCGGGTAGGTCGCGCAGAGCCGTATGGTAACATACGGACAAGATAGATGACCATCCAAGACAGAACCCGGCTTATCGTGCTGCTCATACATTTTCTTAACCGCTTTGGATCAAGCGGTTTTTTTATGCCTAGGATGCAAATAGGGGCTGTTTCTCCGTGAAACAACCCCACATTTTCTTTCTATAACGGTAAATTCTCTTATTCATTCATGTCATAGCTTAAAGCAGCTTCCGCCCACAAACTCCTTCAGGATTGAATTCTTGGGAACCGCTTCAGAGGGTGCTCCGAGGAAATAATCCAGGAATTTCAGTAACCTTTTCGCCTCCACATATTCCGGACAGTCCCTGTCAATTCCGAACAGAATCGGCTCCGCATATTGCTTCAATACCGCCAGCTCATAAATCAGAGCGGAATTAAACATGGAATCCGCATCCTCCTGGAAGGGAAATATATTTTCCTCCTCTCCCTTTCTGACGGAGGGCCACATATTGATCGTATTCCTGGCAGAAGCCCCTCTCGTTCTGGCATCTCTGACCATGCGTCTTAAGAGTCTTCCGTCCGTAGTGGGAATCCGGTTATGCTCATCGATATTGAGCTGCGTGAGTGCGCTGATATAGATTTTATATTTGCTCTCCCTAGGTAAGGAATAGGACAGGGCATCGTTTAGTCCGTGGATTCCTTCAATCACCAGGATATCCTCAGATCCTAGCTGTAGATAATTCCCCTTGTATTCTCTTCGCCCGGAGATAAAATTAAAGGTTGGCAGATCCACCTTCTTACCGTTCATCAGGTCCGTCATATCCTTGTTAAACTGCTCAAGGTCAATGGCATGCAGGCTTTCAAAATTGTAATTGCCCTTCTCATCCCTCGGAGTCTTCTCCCGATCCACAAAGTAATTATCCACAGCAATCGGGTGGGGTCTCAGACCATGGGCCTGCAGCTGAATGGAGAGACGATAGGAAAAGGTGGTTTTACCAGAGGAGGAGGGACCGGCGATCATGATAAACTTTTTGCCGCCGGCATTTTTGACCGCCTCCGCTATTTTGCTGATCTTCATTTCCTGAAGAGCTTCCTGCACCAAGATCAAATCATTTAGTTTTCCTTTGGCAATCACATCATTTAAAGCTCCGACATTTTCTATCTCCATCATCTTAGCCCATTCATTGGATTCCTTCATCGTATAAAACAGCTTCTTGTGCGGATTGTACTGTCCTACCTGATCTGGAGCTTTTTCATTGGGAAGGAGGAGGACGAAGCCGTCATCATAGGCCATCAGATCAAAATACTTCAGCATCCCTGTGCTGGGAGGCATATAGCCATAGTAATAGTCCTCAAAGCCATCAAGATTATAGATATTCGCTTTGGACACTCTTCGGTATTTGAATAGCTTCTCCTTATCAAACATACGATAGCGCCGGAACAGCTCGATTGCATCATCTGTCCCGATGCTCCTCTTCATGAAGGGGATATCCCTTGCGATAATCTCCTTCATCCTCTTTTTCACTGCCAGGATTCGCTCCTCAGTAATCGGAAGCGTCCCTTCATAATCACAGTAAAGTCCATCACCAATGGCGTACTCCACAGTAACCTTCTTGATATGCTCCGCCCCAAATTCCGCATAGAAGGCCTTCAGCATAATCAGGATCATACCGCGCATATAGGTCTTATGTCCGGCATCCTCCATCGTGGTTACAAAGCGAATCTTACAGTCCTGCACAATGGTTTTGAAAAGCTCTCGTAATTTATTATTGACAAAGGCCAGAATAATATCGGAGGGATAATCCTTCTGATATTCCTCTGCAATTTTCCTTAAGCTGGTATTCATGGGGTATTCCCTGGTTACTCCATTGATTTCTACCTTTACCGTTTGTTTCATGGTTTTTTTACTCCTCACTCTCCATAATAATTGATACCACACTCAACCAGTTCCAGCTCCTGAAGGATTTCCTTCTGCCGTTGAAGGGTTTGAGCCGTGGTAACCTCTGCCAATGCTGTTTGAATGGTCTCCAGCTGTTGCTTCTCACGGCTTAGATATTCCCTGAGAACCGGATGCTTTTGCTCCAGAAGGAGCCTTCCATAATAAAAATGCTCCTTCTTTGTAAGCTCATAGGGCCCTGGATTTAAAATCCCCCTGCCAGCCTCTGCCTTCATGCATACATAATACTTTCCCTCATCTATCAGCATACTCTCCGCAGTAATATAGAAGCCATAAGAAAGAAGTAGCTCTCTTACGAGAGAAAGCTCCGACTGGGGCTGTAGAATCAGCTCCTTTGTCCCAGCTAATACCTCGGATCGATTCGTAAGAATCTGCCGCATCAGTACTCCGCCCATTCCGGCAATCAGTATTGTATCTGCCTCTCCCGGTTGTAACAATTGTAACCCATCGGATCTTCTTACTTCAATGATGGACTCATACCCATACCTCTTGATATTCTCCCTTGCTCTCTCTATGGGCCCCCGGTTGATGTCCATGGCGATGATATGCGGGGATAGCTCCTTCTTTGCCAGATAGATGGAGGTATATGCATGATCACACCCTACATCGGCAACTCGGTTACCCGGTGTTACTAATTCTGCTACAGTCTGTAAACGTTTTGATAACTGCATGGTCCCTCTCCAATACTCGTATTCCGGTTCAAAACCGGACCGTATCTTGTCTTTGATGTCATTTTCAATTCGAATCATAGGATGTCTATGATGTCTTTTTCATTATTCATCATGTTACCATAGTTATGTAGTCTTTGCCAACTGCTAATCTGGAATAAATAGTCTTAAAAAGACAAGAGGCAATGCTATGTCTCCCCTCATCGGTGTTTGCACAGCTTGTCTACACAAGTCTGCCGGAGCATAATCAGTGCCTCTTATATCTACTCAGATAGGTTGAGTTAACCTCATATATCCATATTTTATTATTTTATCTCTTATTCGAGATAATCCTTCAGCTTTCTGCTACGGCTCGGGTGCCTGAGCTTACGAAGTGCCTTGGCTTCAATCTGACGAATTCTCTCCCTGGTGACATTAAATTCCTTGCCCACCTCTTCCAGGGTGCGGGCTCGTCCGTCATCGAGTCCGAAGCGTAGTCGGAGTACCTTCTGCTCTCTCTCAGTGAGGGTACCAAGCACCTCCACCAGCTGCTCCTTTAATAAGGTAAAGGCTGCCGCATCTGCGGGAACAGGGACATTGTCATCCTGGATAAAGTCACCCAGATGGCTGTCCTCCTCTTCTCCGATGGGCGTCTCTAAGGATACAGGCTCCTGTGAAATCTTCTGAATCTCACGGACACGGTCCACCGGCATATTCATAACCTCCGATATTTCCTCCGGCGAAGGTTCTCTACCCAGCTCCTGTAAAAGCTGCCTCTGAACCCGGGTTAATTTATTGATGGTCTCCACCATATGAACAGGAATTCGGATTGTTCTTGCCTGGTCGGCGATGGCTCTGGTAATTGCCTGTCTGATCCACCAGGTAGCATAAGTACTGAATTTATAGCCCTTTCGGTAATCAAACTTCTCCACCGCCTTAATCAGACCAAGGTTACCCTCTTGAATCAGGTCCAGGAACAGCATCCCTCTTCCAACATAACGCTTTGCAATACTGACAACCAGACGGAGGTTTGCTTCAGCCAGCCTCTTCTTCGCATAATCATCCCCATCCTCCATTTTTCTGGCCAGTTCTATCTCCTCATCCGCATTTAGCAGCGGTACCTTACCGATTTCCTTTAAGTACATACGGACCGGATCCTCGATATTAATACCTTCAGGAATTGTTAAATCTATGGGCTCCAGCTCTTCATCCTCGTCCAGGATGATATCCTCCTCATCCTCCTCGGAGATCCTAAGCACATCTACATTATGCTTGTCCAGATAGTCATAGATCTTCTCAATTCGCTGCGGATCCAGCTCCATATCTGCAAAAAAGTCATTGACCTCCTGAAATTCCAAGACATTTTTCTTCTTTTCGGCAAAGACCAACAGCTCCTTTAGTCTTTCCGTAAATTTTGTAATATTCTCGTCCATAGATAATCCTTCCTTCTTAAACTCTTTTTATATTCTAACCATCATTTGATGAAATATGCAAATCCTGCTATCTGGGCAGTCTACCCCATCAATGACAGCTGTTTTGACAGATTCCTCTTTAGCTCCGCCTTCTGCATAATAATCCTCTGCAGCAAAGCGGTATCGTTCTCTTCAATTGCCTTCATGCTCTGCTTGTCCAGGCTGTTTTCCTTAAGCCTTAAAATCGTATCATACAGAGCCTTCTGCATCCCTGCCTCATTCATCTCTCCCTGGATCCCTGCTGAGAATAAGGCTGCTACCTCCGACTGCTCCTCCTTACTGGTGAAGCAGTTGATAATTTTTGCCGGCTTTACTTCCTTTCGCGTAGCATACTCCTCAAATACCAGCCGGGCTACCTCTGTATAGATTCCTTCAGTAAAATCCTCCGGTGCTAATATTCCCTTCACCTTATCAAATAAGGAGCTGTCCTCAATCAGCCAGGTAAGCATCAGCTTCTGGGATTTCGTTATTCCATCCTCCGGACCCTTACGGAATCTGCCGGCCTCTCTGCGGGCCTCCTTGGCTTCAATCCCACTGACAAGCTGGGAGCCAAAGCGGTTGACCAGCCTTCTCAGTAGCTCGACATCAATCTGATAAGTCTTGGCTACCGCATCAATATAGAAATTCCGCTCCAGCTCCTCCGTAAAGCCCAGAAGCTTCCTCGCAGTCTCATGGAAGAATCTTGTCTTCTGTTCGGGATCGTTTAGATCAAAGCCATTCTGCAGGACCTCTATCTCAAAAAAGAAGCTGTTCTTTGCTTCGTCAATTCTCTTCTTAAATTCCTCAGCTCCGAGGGCCTTGATGAATTCATCCGGGTCCTTATAGGGCTTCATGCTAATGATTTTAATCGACAGACCTGCTTCCTTCAGAATAGGAATAGCCCTGAGCGCAGCCTGGATTCCCGCCCCATCACTGTCAAAGGTCAGAATCACCTCATTGGTGTAGCGCTTCAGGAGATTGGCATGGAATATGGTAAATGCCGTGCCCAGCGAGGCAACTGCATTGGTAAACCCTGCCTGATGTAATGCGATGACATCCATATAGCCCTCACAGATCAGCAGCGAGGAGGCCCTGGAGGTTCTGGCAAAATTCAGGGCATACAGATTCCTGCTCTTATCAAAAAGTCTGGTTTCCGGAGAATTCAGATACTTCGGTACCTCCGGTCCTGCCTTCCCCATAATTCTGCCACCGAAGCCAATGACCCTGTGGTTGGCATCCATAATCGGAAATATGACCCTGTCCCAGAATTTATCGTACCCGCCCCTTCTCTCATCAAAGGAAACCAAGCCGGATTGCTTCAGGAACTCATCCTCATAGCCAAGCCCCTTCAGATATTGATACAGGTCATCACTATATCTATTTGCATAGCCCAGACCAAACTGCTTGATGGTCTCTTCTGTCAGCCCCCGGTCCACCAGATAATCATGGGCACCTTTACCGCGGGACGACCTTAGCTGATAATAAAAATACTTTGCCGCTTCCTTATTTACCTCCAGCAATCGACTCTTAAAATCAGCCTGCTTCTTCGCTTCCTCGGAGTATTCCTGCTCCGGAAGGTTGATTCCGGCTCGTTCCGCAAGAAAACGTAAGGCCTCCACAAAGGTGTAATTCTCATATTCCATGATAAAAGTAAACACATTACCACCAACACCACAGCCAAAGCAGTGATACATCTGTTTGGAGGCACTTACCGAGAAGGAGGGTGTTTTCTCATTATGGAACGGGCATAGCCCCATATGGTTGCTACCTTTTTTCTGCAATCGTATGTAGGAGCCGATAATACTTACGATATCACTTCTGCTCCTGATTTCTTCTACCAGCTCGTCCGCATAAAACAATCCGTACACCTCCCACAGTTCATTACCATCTACTGCTGATCCATAGAGAAACGATAGGTTTCATTCCTCAAATAATCAGACAGTCCGTAACTTAGTACACACTCCAAGCGGATGGGATCATTAATTCCTTGAACTTAGTCACCGCATATCGGTCCGTCATGCCTGCGATATAATCACAGACCACCTGATGGGCCGGCTCAGCGGGCTGTTCCATCCGGATATAGAATTCCTCCGGCAGCTGCTCCAAGTGCTTCATATAGTAACTGAAAAGCTGTTCCAAAAGGCGTTCCGCCTGATCCTCCTGGCTTTTTGCCCTTTTGTTCAGGTAAACGCTCTCAAACATGAACTCCCGGAGCTTCTTCATCCCCTGCGCAATCTCCGGTGACATGATAATATCATTCTTATTCTCACTGTTACTGACGATGTCATGGATCATGGTATTCAGCCTTTCCTCCAGGCTGTGCCCCAGTACCTCCGTGTATTCCTTCGGGATATCCTCCTCAGAAATAATCTGTCCCCGGATGGCATCGTCAATATCATGGTTAATATATGCAATCTTATCGCATAGTCTGACTATCTTCCCCTCCAGTGTTGAGGGATTACCGGCAGTCTGATGATTCTTGATTCCATCCCTGACCTCCCAGGTAAGATTCAGTCCTCTCCCCCGCTTTTCCAAGTGCTCTACCACCCGGATGCTCTGCAGATGGTGTTCAAAGCCGTCGGGACAAATCCTGTTCAATGCTCTTTCCCCTGCATGACCAAAGGGTGTATGACCAAGATCATGACCCAATGCAATGGCTTCCGTCAGATCCTCATTCAGTCTCAAGGCCTTCGCGATTGTTCTGGATATCTGGGATACCTCCAGGGTATGAGTCAGTCTGGTCCTGTAATGGTCACCCTCAGGGGCCAGAAATACCTGCGTCTTGTCCTTCAATCTGCGGAACGCCTTGGAATGTATAATTCTGTCCCGGTCCCGCTGAAAGACCGGTCGGATGTCACAGGGCTTCTCTAAGATATCCCTTCCTCTGGAACAATCGGAGAAAGCAGCATAGGGGCTTAAGATTTCATGCTCTCGTTGCTCCAGCTTCTGTCTGATATTTAATTTCTGTTCCATTATAACCTCCCCTTTCACCGTTCATTGACGGTATAAAGCACCGGAAGAACCTGAAGTGAGTTGAACTATGCATAAGGCAGATTAGCACCTATACTACTAATATTCTACAAGGTCTTCCTATTTCCTTTTTTATTTTAAAGAATTTTTAAATTATGAAACGAATTCATGATTATCGAACGGATGTTATGAAAGCACCTGTCTATTGCGAGGAAGAAAGCTTCTATCTGTGAGAGCCACTTAGTCTTGGTCTGATAAAGAAAAAGTTCTACAGAGCGTTCCCTCGGGTCAGGCCGGAGCTGACCCCTTTCCTAAGCCAATGGGAACGTCCCTGTAAAACTCTTGCAGGTTGAGACTTTTCCTTATTATTTACCGCATTTTTCCTTGGCGGAGCAATTACCACAGCCCCCGCAGCAGCTTTTTCCTGCCTTCAGATCCTTCCCTCTTTTGTAGATAACAAAGCCGGTATATCCTACAATTGCAGCCGCAATCAATAATTCAACCATAAGCATCCTCCAATCCATCGTAAACAGGTCTATCGTTACTTTATGAAGCTATGGTTGTCCATGCCCCTATGTACAAAGCCAACAGTATCTTATAAAAACAGACTCCCGATCTGGTAAACCAACGTTGACATCAGCATGGCCACACCCAGCTGAAACAGAATGGTAAATATCGTCCATTTCGCTGACCGCATCTCCCTCTGGATCACGCCGATGGTAGCAGCGCAGGGAATGTATAAGAGGCTGAAGACCATCAGCGAATAAGCATTCAGGGCTCCGAAGCCGATTCCGGACAGGATTTCAGTCAGACTTGTCATACCCTCCGGTGATGTAATATTCGTTACTCCAAACAATACGCTGAAGCTCGAAACTACAATTTCCTTAGCTGCTATTCCGGAGATCAATGCCACTACAATCTGCCACATACCAAGACCTGCAGGTACTAATAAGGGTGCCAGCAGCTTTCCGATCATAGCACCAAAGCTTTCCGTCATATCCGAAACCATACCGTTCGGTCCAAAATTTAATACAAACCAGATTACAACGGAGGCAGCAAATATCGTTGTTCCCGCCTTCGTCAGATATTCCTTCACCTTTTCCCATACATAGATCAAAATGGTTCGTAAATTCGGTGCCTTATATTCCGGAAGCTCAATCAGCAGGGAATTGCTGCTTTTTTGCTCCGTATTCTTATGCATGACAAAGGCAACTATAATTGCCACAGCTATACCAATCAGATACATGGAATATGCCGCAAACATCGCATATCTACCGAAGAACATCTCGGAAAACAGAACATAGATCGGTAGTCTAGCACTGCAGGACATGAATGGCGTTACCAGTATCGTTCTTCTTCTATCCTGCATATTCTCTAAGGATCTGGAGGCCATTATGGCAGGTACGGTGCAGCCAAAGCCCAGAAGCATTGGGATAAAGGCTCTGCCTGAGAGACCAAGCTTACCCATAATTCCATCCATGACATAGGCCACCCTGGACATATAGCCACTGTCCTCTAAAAATGCCAATGCTAGAAATAGAAGGAAGATATTTGGAAGGAAGGTGAGGATTCCTCCAACACCTGCCACAATTCCGTCAATCACCAGGGAGGTAAGGAAGTCACCTGCCCCGACATACTCCAGCAGTTGAAGTAAGGCTTCGGAGAAGCGTTCCAGACCCACTTCAAAGTAGCCCTTAATAAAATCACCTACCTGGAAGGTCAGAACGAACACCAGAGCCATAATTCCCAGGAAAATCGGAAGGCCAAAGATAGGATGAGCGAGAAAACGGTCCACCTTATCCGTCGAGGCTGCCTTACTGCTTTTATTTACGACCACTTCCTCTATGATCTCTTCGATAAAATCATATTTCTCATTGATAATATCCTCTTCATAGCTTCGGTCCAAGATATGCTTCAAATCCAGCGGATAGCGTCCGAGGATGGTCTTATCCATTTCTAATAGCTTAATTGCATGCCAGCGCAGATGATCTATCGCTCCATAATGCTTTATGATGAGATCACTGATCTCATCGATTTTATCCTCGATCTTCGTACTGTATACGATGGGATACTCATGATGATGTTCATGCCTATGCTGATTCCCTGCCTGCTTCAGGCTTCCATGATGATGCTCCAGATTATAATCCAGATATTTATCCTTATGATGTGCGACCGTATGCATCAGAATGTCCAGACCGGTCTTCTTTCTGGCCGACACAGGAATAACCGGGATTCCCAGCATCTCCGGCAGACGGTGCAGGTCTATCTCCATGCCCCTCTCCTCAATAATATCCATCATATTCAGGGCAAGGATCACGGGCTTCCCCAGCTCAATCAGCTGTAGGGTCAAATATAGGTTTCGTTCCAAACTGGAGGCATCTACAATGTTTACTATCACATCCACATTGGAATGAAGGATAAATTCCCTGGTCAGCCTTTCTTCCATCGTATAGGAGGTAAGACTGTAAATACCGGGCAGATCTACCAGCTTGAATTTGATGTCATGATATTTGAAGGCTCCCTCCTTCTTCTCTACCGTGACTCCGGGCCAGTTGGCAACCTTTAAATTAGCACCGGTATAGGCATTAAAAAGGGTTGTTTTACCGCAGTTTGGATTACCGACAAAGCCGACTTGAATTTCTTTCTTCATAGAATTACCTTACCTCCATCTCTATGGATTCAGCAATCCTTTTCCCTATTGCAAGTCTGCTGCCTCTTACCATAATAATGACCGAGCCTCCATGGTTGCGGTTTAAGAGCTGAATGCCGGTTCCCTTCGTCAGACCCAAGGCCCCCAATCTCCTCACCGTAGTTGTGTCCAGTTCTATGGAACTCACCGTATACCTTCCACCAATTCTCGCATTCTTCAATGTCATAATAGGAACATCCTCTCTATCCTTTCGTAACAGCAGTGGCCCGACTGATATTGCCGCTGCCCTCCTATGATTTGTAATATTCAATCATTTGCAGCTGGTGAATGTAAGTATCTGCTAAATGATAATAACTATCATTTCCCATTACATTATATCATGCAATAATCAGTTGTCAACCACGAATCCTTACGATAGCACCTTCCTCTTTGTTCTATGATGGAAAGGACAAAAATAAGGCCGCAAGACATACTGCAGTGCAGTAGCCTTACGGCTCCAAGCTATCCTTAGATTCATTAGAAGCAAATCATTTCCTTAGGCGTGTCAGAATTCGAGTGATTATATATAACTGTAAGGTCATGATCCCAAAGCCTCCCAAAAAGCCTGTGACCACTCTTCGATCGTTATTGGATTCCCTTAAGCCCGTTTGTTGAAGTAGCCAATCACCAAATAAGGCCAGAGCTCCGATTAAGGATAGCAGAAGCTTCGCCCCTGTCAGCAGAAAGGCAGGGATAGCGAATAAAAATCCCAGGATGACTCCGGTACATCTGGCACATACGGGCATCTGGTAGCCTCCTATGAAAAAGCTTCGTTCCGGCTTTTGATGACATCCGGTTCCGGCACCCAATACCATCAGCCGGTGCCATCGATGGTATGCTTTATTATCCCTGAAATTCATTTCTGATTCCACCGATACCCTTACCTCTCTAACCTTTAGAACTCTGTATCTGCTTTATTCACAATTCAGAATACAATACATATCGCAATGATCCACTGCTCCCTATACACTGAATTTCTTACCACAACGCTCACATACCCAGAAGGATTTCCTTCTGGTATAGCCTTCTCCCATTCCACAGAGTCCACATAACCAGCCAATCGGACCAAGGATGAGATACCCACAGCACCCCTTAAAGATACCGTAGCCCTTCATACGAGTTTCGGACTCCTCGATCAGATGACAATATTCATTACCACAGGACGGACACCTCATTGACAGCCTCCTTGCCGCTCTTTGCGGCCTTCTAAATCACATTATCCTTCGAATCAGATTTCAGGTCTTATTTGCTCCCTTTCTCTTCTGGAAAAGATACATCCGCAATACTCCTGCCGATACAGGTCGTATTCCCTGGAGAGCTCTATGGAACGGCGGTACCCGTTCTTCTTCTTAAAATCAGAGGGAAGATAGCTTACACCATACTTCGATGCTAGCTCCAATCCGATTTCATTTAATTTTTCTGCATTTTTATGAGGGCTGATGGTGAGTGTCGTCGTAAAATAATCATATCCGCCTTCCTTTGCCATTTCCGCAGCCTCCTCAAGCCGCATGCGATAGCAGAGAAAGCACCTCTGTCCGCCCTCCGATTCCTTTTCATAACCCTTCACATAATCGTAAAAATCCTTCGGCTCATAGGCTCCCTGTAGGAAGCTGACCGGATACCCTTTGGGAATCTCCAGAATTAATCTCTGCTGCTCCTCTACCCTTCTATTATATTCTTCTTCAGGGTAGATATTCGGATTGTAATAGAAGATCGTAATCTCGAAATACTTGGACAGATATTCCAGTACATAACTGCTACAGGGGGCACAACAGCTGTGAATCAGTAGCTTTTTCGGGGCTTCACTTGGATCCAGCTTCTCTAACATATGATCTAATTCCCTCTGATAATTCATAAAATCTCCTGTTTATCAATTGCACGATATAAACACACTATATCAATTCCAATTTTCTTAATACATTCTCAAATTTATCTTGATCAATCGGTTTTCCTGCATATGCGGTGCAACCAAGGTCAAAGGCTTTTGTTACGTTGCGCCTCTCATTCAAGGCAGTTGTCATAATAATTTTTACCTTCTCATTGTCGGGAATACCGTGCTCTAGCTCTAGTTCACGGATCCGGGATAATGCCTGATATCCACCCAGGACCGGCATCATGATATCAAGACATACCAAATCATAGCCTTCCTCTGATTCCAGAGCCATCTGAAAGGCTTCCACTGCTTCCATCCCGTCAACTGTCACATCGCACTCCCCGTACTTCTCCAAAAACCGCATCATAAATTTTCTGCTCGCAAAATCGTCTTCAGCTAATAATATCTTCAACACACTACCCTCCCAATTGGGTTAATTTATTCCGTCATACTCTATCATAAAGGATTATTTGAAGATTAAACAGAGGGAAATTTGTATCATATGATAAGCAATTTGAACAATATTTATTATTTTACATTTATTGTCAGATAATTTTTGATACAAGCAAAGAGCTTTTCCATCTCTTCCTTCGTACCAATCGAAATCCTCAGATAGTTATTTATCCTCGGCTGAGTAAAATGCCGAACATAAATATGATGCTCCCTAAGCTCTTTTAATAATTCCTTGGCAGTGACATATTTATGAGTCACAAACAGAAAGTTCGCTCCCGATTCCGGGAAAGAGAAGCCAAGAGCTTCAAACTCCTTCTCTGCCCATGCCCTTGTCTCTTTTATTTTCCTGATTCCCTCAAGGAAATATGCCGAATCCTTCACCGCTTCCGCCCCCGCCAGAATCGCTGTATGATTCATAGTATAGGAATTAAAGGCGTACTTGACATCATTTAAGATCTTAATCAGCTCCGGATTGCCCATGGCATAGCCAATGCGCATTCCTGCCATGGAGCGGGCCTTGGAGAAGGTTTGAATGACTAGCAAATTGTCGTACTTAGGAATCAGCTCTATCGCTGACCTTCCGGCAAAATCCACATAGGCTTCATCAATGATCACAATGGAATTCCTGTTATGGCTTAGGATATCTTCTATAAAGCTAAGGTCCTCATAAGTTCCGGTCGGAGCGTTCGGATTGGCTAAAATGATTCCTCCGTTCTCCTGATAATAGTCCTCCTTGATTAGGCAGAACTCCTCATCCAGCGCTGGCGTCCGATAAGGAATCCGAAAGAGATCACACCATACCGGGTAAAAGGAATATGTGATATCCGGAAATAAGATGGGCTTATCGGATTGAAAGAAGCTCATGAAGGCCATAGCTAACACATCATCCGATCCAACTCCGACAAAGACCATATCCTTATCCAGATGATAATAGTCTGCCAATTCCTCTACCAGCAGCCTACTGGTAGGATCCGGATACAACCGTAGCTTATCTGTATCCATTTCCTGCAGGACCTTTCTTACTCCCGGTGCCGGCGGATATGGATTCTCATTGGTATTCAGCTTCACCATATCCGGAAGGTTCGGCTGCTCCCCCGGTACATAGGGGACAATCCTCCTGATCTTATTCTCCCAAGGCTTCATAAATCCCTCCCTGCTGCCAAACAGCAGCTTAACATTGATCCATGCGCTAAATGGTTCTTATCAACCATACTATTACCTAACATCCATTCTGTTTCCTGACATCCATACTGTTACCTAACATCCATACTGTTGTCTATAATCCATACTCAGAGGCTAGTTGCTTAAAATGGGGCAGGGATCTCTGAAGCATTTGATAATCGACACAATATACAATTCTGCAATAGCCGGGACATCCAAAGGAGAAACCCGGAACGATCAGAATATTATACTTCTTCGCTGCCTCCGCAAATGCCTTATCATCTCCTCCCGGTGCTTGAACGAACAGGTAGAAGGCACCCTGAGGCTTCACACACTGATATCCATAGGAGATTAAGCTGTTATACAGCAGCTCTCTATTGCGGTTATAAATCTCCACATCAACCTTCGCCTCCAGGCATCTTGCTACGGCTCTCTGAATCAGAGAAGGAGCATTGACATAGCCAAGAATCCGGGTAGCAACATTCGCTGCAGCCACCACATCCTCAAAATCATCCACAGAATCCGGAATCAGCAGGTAACCAATTCTTTCACCCGGTAGGGACAAGGATTTACTGAAGGAATAGCCAATGATTGCATTTGAATAGTACTTCGTGATATAGGGAACCTGTACACCATCATATACCAGCTCACGATAGGGCTCATCCGAAATCAGATAGATAGAGGTTCCGAAATCCTTTTGTTTCTTATTTAATATCTCAGCCAGACGAAGAATGGTTTCCTCAGAATATACCACACCGGTTGGATTATTAGGTGAGTTAATGATGACCGCCTTTGTCTTAGCTGACAGCTTCTGTGAAAATTCCTCCAGATTCGGTTGGAAGCTTTCCGTATTAGGTGAAACAACCACCAGTGTTCCGTCATAATTACTTACATAATTACGGTATTCACCAAAGAAGGGGGCAAATACAAGCACCTCATCTCCGGGATTCAATAAGGCCTTGAATATTACATTCAAGCCCCCGGCAGCACCAACCGACATGACAATATTGTTCCCATGAAAGCTGGTATGAAATTTCTGATTGATGGATTCTGCAATCCTTTCCCTGACATCCTCATAGCCGGAGTTATTCATATAACCATGTACCAAACTAGGGTTTTCTTCCTGGAGTATCTGTACCAATGCTTCCTTGATTTCCGTCGGCGGCTCCACACTGGGATTTCCAAGGCTGAAATCATATACATTCTCTGCCCCGTAAATCGCTGCCAGACGTTTTCCCTCTTCAAACATTGCACGAATCACCGAACTGTTCTTAACCAAAGCTACCATCTTATCTGAAATCATTGTGTTCCCCTCTTTCCACAGCTTTGAATTCCTGATTTTTGGGTTAAAGTATAGCATACTACCATACCCTTATCAATAGCAATTTGAATAAATATACAAAAAGGGAGGACCTTGGGTATTCGTCCTCCCGGTTGATTGAGTTTAGTATCACAGATCTTCTTTCCGAAAAAGCTTAGCTCCCTCAGGATGCTTTGTCAGGACCTAGCGAAATCGGATGTCCAGATAGGATTTTACGATCTCTACACATTTTTCGAAGCCCAGCTGGCTGCTATTTAGGCAAAGGTCGTAATTCTTAGCGTCCTCCCAATTCCGACCGGTATAATACTTATAATATTCAACCCGGTGCTTATCGATGGAGGCAATCTGCTTCACGATTTCCCTCTCCTGCTTCCCCGTCATTTCCTTCAGGGTCTCGATGCAATCCGCCAAGGGGGCATGAACAAACAGCTTCACAACATTCGGATAATCCCTCAGGACATAATCTGCACAACGTCCGATGATAATGCAGGATTCGGTCTCGGCCAGCTCCTTGATAATTTTTGCCTGATAGTTGAATAAATTATCATTTGATACAAAATCATCACTATCGGGAGGAATGAGTTCTCCCTTATATTCCTTGCTTGCAATACGAAAGAGAAGGCTTTTCTTTATCTTCTCGTCTGCTTTGGCAAACAGCTGCTCATTAATTCCGCTGTCATCGGAAGCCAATCTGAGCAAATCTCTGTCATAGTAGGGTATGCCCAATTCCTCAGATAGCATCTTACCTATGGTTCTTCCACCACTGCCATAGCCTCTTGCAATCGTTATTACATATTTATTCATGTAAACCTCCCTCTTGCCGCCAGGAAGCAACTCCTGAAATGATGTATAGCTGAACCTACGCGGACCGGATTAGTTATCTTCGCTAATATTATAAAACGAAAACACCTTACGAACAAGCAGAAGTTATTCACCCAGATATGCTTTTTTCACGGATTCCTCGTCCATGAGCTGCTTCGCATCACCCTCCAGTACGATTCTTCCGGTCTCCAGTACATAGGCACGGTTCGCTATGGATAATGCCTTCTTCGCATTCTGCTCCACCAGCAGTACGGTGGTGCCGCTTTGGCTAATTTCTTTGATAATATCAAATATCTCCTCAACGAGAATCGGGGACAGCCCCATAGAGGGCTCGTCCATGAGTATAATTTTCGGGTGTGACATTAACGCCCTTCCCATTGCCAGCATCTGCTGTTCACCGCCGCTTAGGGTTCCGGCCAATTGATTTCTACGCTCCTTCAACCTGGGAAATCTCTTATAAACATTCTCCAGGGAGGCTGCAATCTCCTCTTGATTCTTACGGGTGAAAGCCCCCATCAGCAGGTTATCATATACCGTAAGCTGCGAAAATACCCGCCTACCCTCCGGTACATGGGCTATGCCTAGGGATACAATTTTATGGGCAGGAATTTTTTGAAGATCTGTTCCCTCATAGAGTACTTCTCCGGCCTTCGCCGTAATCAGTCCTGTAATTGTGTGCAGGATCGTCGTCTTACCGGCACCGTTCGCACCGATTAAGGCAATTACCTCACCTTCATTTACATCAAAGGAGACCTCCTTGATTGCCTGGATTACTCCGTAATAAACCTGTAAATTTCTCACTTCCAGCATGGCCATAGTTATTTCTCCTTGCTATTAAGAGGATACCCCTCCTGTTATCATTCTACTTCGTGTTATTTTTCTACTCTCCGAGATAAGCTCGGATGACCTCCGGGTGATTGAGCACCTCGCTGGGGAGTCCGTTGGCCAGCTCCATGCCAAAGTTCAGTACATAGATCTTCTCACAGATACCTGCCACCAGCTTCATATCATGCTCGATTAATAAAATCGTCACTCCATACTTCTTGCGAATCAGAGTAATTGTCTCCATCAGTTCCTCCGTCTCCGACGGATTCATTCCTGCCGCAGGCTCATCCAATAACAGAAGCTTCGGATTAGTCGCCAGAGCTCTAGCAATCTCCAGTTTTCTCTGCTTACCATAGGGTAGGTTGGAGGACAATAGATTAGCTTCCTGATCAAGACCCATTACCTGAAGGATTTCCATGGCACGTTCATTCATCCTTTTCTCTGTACGGAAGTAGGATGGTAGGCGCAGGATTCCTCCTGCTGTAGAATAACTGAATTCATTATGGAGTCCGATTTTTACGTTATCCAGCACGGACATATTCTTAAACAGACGGATATTCTGAAAGGTTCTTGCAATACCCGCTTTATTGATCTCAATCGTACTAAGGCCTGTAATATTTACGCCATCCAGGAAGATTTGCCCAGTATCCGGCTTATATACTCCGGTAAGAAGATTAAAGGCTGTTGTCTTTCCTGCACCATTTGGTCCAATTAAGCCATATAGCTCTCCCTTCTGTATCGTTATATTGAAGGAATCAACTGCACGAAGTCCTCCAAAGGAGATGCCCAGGTTTTTTACTGTTAACATTTCCATAGCCTTAAGCCTCCTTCCTACGTTTATTCATAAACGTCTGCAATACGCTTTTCAAGGAGTGTTTCTTGCGCCATGCAATACAACGGGGATTCCAGTTAAAGATCATGATAATAATCAATACAATCGCATAGATCAGCATTCTGTAATTTTGCAGGAAACGGAGGTATTCCGGAAGCAATGTCAGAATGATCGCTGCAAGGATGGAGCCTCTAAGATTACCGATACCACCTAGTACGACAAAAACCAGAATCATGATGGACATATTATAACCGAAATTCTTCGGTGTTGCTGACAAGCTGGAGATATTATGAGAGTAGAGCACCCCTGCGACACCTGCCATTGCTGCCGATACGGTAAACGCCAGGATTCTGAACTTCGTAATATCAATCCCTACAGATTCCGCCGCAATACGATTATCCCTAATTGCCATAATCGCACGGCCTGAACGGGAGTTTACGAGATTTGCAATGATCAGATAAATGATGATTAAAAGTAGTAGGGCTATGGTAAAGGTAGTATCATTCGGTGTTCCGGTAATACCCTTCGCACCACTGACAATGACCTCTCCGCCCTTCTCCAGTCTAAGATGAACCGTATCCTTCATGGAGAAGCGAAGTCCTCTGCTGTCCCTACCTATATATAATACATTGATAACATTCTTAATGATTTCTCCGAAGGCCAGCGTTACAATTGCCAGATAATCTCCTCTTAGTCGCAGTACAACAACACCAATGAGAACACCAAACAAAGCAGCAGACAGGGCACCAATCAAAATAGCAAGAGTAAACCTTACAAAGCTGTTCCCTATGGAATTCACGGTTACCTTAGAGAAGAAAGCTCCAGAAAAGGCTCCGATACACATGAAGCCCGCATGTCCCAGACTCAGTTCTCCCAAAATACCCACAGTTAAATTGAGCGAAACAGCCAATATGGAATAATAGCAGATCGGAACCAACAGCCCCTGTAAAAGGTTTGACATTGATCCATTTGATATTAATATCTGGACTACCGCATACATTAAAAGCAGCAGACCCACGGTAATCAGATTACTTCTGGTGGATTTATTTAATTGCTTCATTATCTTCCTTGTTTTCATACTTACCTCCAAATTGCATTTTCCCTTGCGAAGCTCTCACTTCAGCAAAGGAAGTAGTGCTTCGTTTTCCACCGCTATACCTTCTCATGGATCTTTCTGCCTAATATACCGGTCGGCTTAATCAGAAGAACCAGTACCAGAATCAGGAATACGATAGCGTCTGCCAGCTGAGAGGAAATATAGGCTCTACCCAGTATCTCAATCACACCCAGCAGGATACCTCCAATCATGGCTCCGGGGATAGAACCAATTCCACCGAATACCGCCGCCACAAAGGCCTTAATACCCGGCATGGCTCCTGAGGTTGAGGTAAGGCTGGGGTAAGCAGAAAACATCAGTATGCTTGCTACCGCTGCCAGTGCTGAGCCGATGGCAAAGGTAATCGCAATTGTTTTATTCACATTTACACCCATCAGTACTGCCGCATCCTTATCCTCGGATACCGCCACCATAGCACGACCTGTCTTTGACAGCTTCACAAACCGGGTTAGTGTGATCATGATAATGATGCAAATTGGAATCGTTACTAAGGTTTCCCCTGAGATTGTAAGTCTTCCATCCGCCAGTTTCAGAGCGGATAGCTTAATCACGGATGTAAAGGATTTCGTATTCGCACCAAAGACCAAAAGCGCGATATTCTGAAGGAAATAGCTTACACCGATCGCTGTTATAAGGACAGCCAAGGAGGATGCCTTACGGAGTGGTTTATATGCAATGCGCTCTATTGTGATACCCAATAGCGTGCAAAAAATAATCGAAGTTAAAACCGCAATTACCGGATTCTGACCCATCGTGCTCATGACCGTAAAGGTGATATACCCACCGACCATGATGACATCGCCATGAGCGAAATTCAACATCTTCGCAATACCATATACCATGGTATATCCGAGCGCAATAATTGAATATACGCTTCCCAGGCTTATTCCATTAATCAAATAATTAAGAAAACTCATAATTACCCCCGTTTGTTCTCTGTTACATTCCTGCATTTTGAGCTGTTGTTGTTATGTCGCGGGCAAGTGTGCGCTGCCCGGCTACGCAACCATTGTATCATATCGCCTATGATGATACAACCAAAAATCGTTTCATGTCATTAATTTCTAGGAAGTAAACTTGCT
>JAEYRK010000031.1 GCA_023435645.1 Bacillota bacterium | reverse complement strand
AAAAGTAGACACATGCTTAAAAGTACAGCCAGTCCCTTCATCCTTCTTAATTGTATCATGATATATAACCCTCCCTTGATATTATCAACATAAGCTCTGATTTGTCATATACATCCATTATTATCCTTATTATACCATGAATAGATTAAATGCAATACTGTACTAAAGTACAGTTTGTAAAGAGCTCGAACATAAAAACAGCATCTCATTGGTGCACCTCCATTGGAATTAAACTTTTCAATGTTCAATGGCAGAATGCCCATTAATCTGTACTAGCTTTTTTAATCCATTTGTGAAATAATTAAAGATATGGATTTAAAAGGAGGTCTAATAATGAGAGCATATGAAAGATTAATAAAATATACTAAATTTGCAACTGCTTCGGATGAACTAAGCAATACACACCCCAGTACCTCCGAGCAGCTGCTACTTGGAAGGGCTCTGGTTGAAGAGATGAAAAGCCTTGGTATTGCAGATGCCGCCATGGATGAGAATGGATATGTATTCGGGACGATTGAGGCTAATATCGAGAATTGGTCCGGTTCGGTACTTGGTTTTGTTGCGCATATGGATGTTGTCAGCTCTGTACCCTGTGTTGATATTAAGACTAGAATTATCGAGAATTATGATGGGTCGTTAATAACGCTGAATGAAGAAAATAATGTGAAGATTAATCCGGAAGAATTCGACTTTATGAAGAATTATATCGGAAAGGATTTATTGGTTACTGATGGAACTACACTTCTGGGTGCGGATGATAAGGCCGGTATTGCTGAGATTCTAACGATGGCGGAAACCTTATACCAACACCCGGAGATAAAGCATGGAACAATCAAAATCGGCTTTACTCCGGACGAGGAGATCGGCAAGGGAGCAGATCTATTTGATGTAAAGCGCTTTAATGCTGATTTTGCTTATACCGTGGATGGTGCTGCTTATAATGAAGTAGAGTATGAGACCTTTAATGCAGCTTCCGCAGATGTATTTCTTCAAGGGATTAGCATCCATACCGGAGATGCAAAGGATAAGCTTGTGAATGCCGCTCTGCTTGCGATGGAATTCCATGCCCTCTTACCCGAGAAGGAACGACCCGAATATACGGCAGACTACGAAGGCTTTTATCATCTGGACCGCTTGGAGGGTATCGTAGATAATGCGAAAATGCATTACATCCTCCGTGACCATGATCTTAATAAGTTAAATGATAAGAAAGCGGTGATCAACGCTGCTGCCGCAAAATTAAATGAAAAATACGGACAGGGTACTGTACGCGTAGAGATCAAGGATACTTATTACAATATGGCTGAAAAGATCAAACCCCATTGGCATCTGATTGAATCCGCTTATGAGGCAATCCGGGAAATGGGGGGAACGCCAATCAGCAGACCGGTTCGTGGTGGTACCGATGGCTCAAGATTATCCTTTATGGGTCTGCCATGTCCTAACCTTGGAACCGGAAGCCATAATCATCATGGAAAGACAGAATTTGCTTGTATTCAGGCTATGGATCAATGCGTCGAGCTTCTGGTCAAGCTGGCAGCAAAGTATGCTGATCAATAATAATTACTCGATCATACATATCACTATGATCTGCAGTGGAATCACTAAGAGCATCAGCCCGAGGACTGATGCTCTTTTCTTGCCTTCTTTATCTATTCTGTTCTGAGCGCTACCACAGGGTCTTTTTTGGCGGCACTTCTGTGATGCTCTATGCATATCTATAAAATGTGCACTCCTTACGATTCGATCACGCTGTATAATACTGTGCCTGTGCGTTCCACAGTTCGTAATACTTCCCCCCTGCATCGGCAACCAGCTCGTCGTGGCTTCCACGCTGAATCAGCCGTCCCTCATGGAATACGGCAATATTCTGACAGAAGCGGCAGGACGATAGTCGGTGTGAGATGAATACCGCCGTCTTCCCGTCCACGATCTCATTCATCCGGTTATATACCTCGGATTCCGCAATCGGGTCTAATGCAGCAGTCGGTTCATCGAGAATGATGAAAGCCGCATCCTTGTAAAGCGCTCTTGAAAGTGCAATCTTCTGTGCTTCGCCACCGGATATATCAATGCCGCCCTCGTCAAAATCCTTATACAGACTGGTTTCGAGCCCTACTATCATCTCTTGTAATCGCTGGGTAAAGCCCACACCTTCCAAACAAGACGTCGCTTTCTTCCCATCATACGAAACCTTCGCCGCCACATTTTGTCCAAGACTGAAAGATACCAATTGAAAATCTTGGAACACGATAGGAAAAATCGACATATATTCATGGTAATTGTATTTGCGGATGTTAATTCCATTCAGTAATATTTCTCCTTCAGTCGGGTCGTACAGCCGGCACAACAGCTTAATGAAAGTAGTCTTACCGCTGCCGTTCATGCCAACCACGGCCAGCCGTTCGCCCACGTCAAACTTCAACGATACGTTCCTCAGGGCGTACTCATTCTGCCCCGGATATCGAAAGGAAACATTCTGGAACTCAATTTCATATTTTATACCAGTGTGCTTCTCCACCGGTAAACTACCTTGAAACATATCATTCGGCATATCGAGTAATTCGAAGGTCGTGCACAGGAACGAGGAGTTATTACGAAAGTTACCAAACGCTTCCACCAGAGACGCAACACTACTGGAAAGTGATGTAATCACGCCTATATACTGTGCGACAGAACCGATTCCGAATGCACCACCCAGCGCTTTTAGACATACAAAGACATAGGCAATTCCGGTAAATACTTGTGAAAGTGCCCCCGATAAAGCGAAAAGCCCACCCATTGGTCCACGTCCAGCTTTTGCAATTAAAGACTCCGGACCAAAGCCAACATAATGTTCCAACATCTTCATACTTAATTTGTCTTGCCGGTAAATTCGTACATCCAGCGCACGCTGGCCCCCGCTCATGCTATATCCGTAGAAGCTGTGAATACGATTGCCGAATTTTGATTCCTCCGCGAATTTCACCCAATAAGCACTTCCTTTGGTCGAAAGCACCGGGGCCATCAAAGTGATGAGTAGCATCGCGGCAACAATGGCTACGATAAACAAAGGATTGTTCAAAACAGTAAGCCACCCCCCACTCTCCGGTACACGAAGGACAAATAAGGGTGTTATCAGAACTGCCGCTATCATGATACTTACTACCGCATTCGTTATTCTTTCATAGATCCACATCAGCAGCCGTAACCCATACCAGCCCATGATATCATTCTGGCGAATCTGATATAGTAAGTCTTGCGTATGCTGGTCGTCTACGGAACGAAAATCCATCGAGTATAATTTGTCTGCATAAATCTTTCTAAGATTATAGAATTGCAGTGCGTTATGATAGTATTTCCATCTTTTAAGTCCAGCGCTTGCCATTGCGAGGACTGCTGTGGATAATATCGTTACAATCACCAGAATGGTTAAGGTATGCTTATCCCGTGCTCCAGCAAGTTCGCTAATAATCCTAGCACCCAGATAGATTCCAACGAAAGGGGAAACACCGTCTATAATAGAAGATAATGCAATTGCTATAAAGGTCCTCGGATTCACTTTCCACCAGATCTGGTACCCGCGCATACTTAATTGCAATGCTTCACGAAGGGATATTTTCTTTTTGTCCTTACTCATTCTCCTCCACCCCTTCCTTATAATATCTGCTCTGAATCTCGAATAACTCTGCGTACTTAGCGCCCTTAGCCATTAGCGAGTCGTGGGTTCCTTCTTCCGCAATCCGATTCCCATCAATTAGAATGATTCGGTCACAGAAACGTGTGGATGCTAGACGGTGGGAAATATAGATCGCCGTTCTTCCGCTCGTCAGTTCGTTATACTTGTTATACATATCGCTCTCGGCAATCGGGTCAAGTGAGGCCGTCGGTTCATCCAACACGATGATAGGTGCATCCTTATACAGTGCGCGTGCAAGCATAAGCCGCTGTGTCTCCCCGCCGGAAAGTTCGACTGCATCTTCATATACGGAATTTCCCAAATGTGTGTCATACACTTTGGGCAGTCGTTGGATTCTATCAGTCATTCCGGCCTTCTCAGTACATGATTTCAACTTATCCATATCAATATGTTCAAAATCCTGTGCGATGTTCTCCGCAATTGTTCCGGGAAGCAGGGAAAAATCTTGAAATACCGCCGAGAAATGTCGATAATAATCCCTCCGGTTGTATTTACGAATATCCTCCCCATTCAAGAGGATTTCCCCCTCAGTCGGATCATAAAAACCACAGAGCAACTTTACCAAGGTGGTTTTACCTGCTCCGTTCAGCCCCACGACCGCCAGCTTTTCCCCTGGCTGTATCGTCAGGTTGAACTGATCCAGCGTATTCTTATCTGCACCCTGATATCGGAAGGAAACATTCCTTAATTCAATCTGGTAGGGTTTCTCGGTATCCGGCTCCAAGGATGCACCATCTTCAAAGTGAAATATCTCAGGATATTCCAGGAATTCTCGTAAGGCAGTCAAATCCAGACTTTGCCTGTAAAGAGCTGAAACTCCTGTCAGAATCCCATTGACCCATGCCGTAAATCCGCCGACTGCCGTGAAATAAAGCAGGAACTGCGCAGCTGAAAGTCCATGATTTAGCACCATGTTGATGATAAAGAAATAGGCCACACCATTCCTTGCGACTGTGAGTATCACATCGACGATGTCCGCCCACAGGTAGATCTTCTCGCCCCGTGCGACAAAGTCTTGATAAAGCCGATATGTACTTTTGTAAACATCATCAAGCCACTCTTTCATACCAAAGATACGAATATCCTTCGCAATCGTATGGTCGCTGGCTTTATCATTCAAATAATTCATCTTCCTGGAGTAATCGGCATCCTCATCCCTGTGGCGAAATCCCCAGCCATTCAAATGGTTGTTAATGAAGAATCCTGTTAATGTCGTTACTAACACAAGCCCGATTACCAAGGGGTTAAGCGATGCAAGAAGCAGTAGGTAGATTACAAATCCTGCCGTATTCTTTAGTAAATCGGTAAATGTATTCCATATCTCTTGTGTTGCCTTATCGGTTCCATTTACCGTCTGATACGATTTTTCAAGCATACGCTGTACGTCTTGATTATCCCTGTTCGGATAAGACATAATCATAATTTTTTGTTGAATCATCGCGAGAATATTCTGCCGTAACTCAAACCGCCCGAATCTTCTGTTTAAACCCACATACTCCCTTGCTGCATACAAGACCATGAGTCCGACGGTGAACAACAAAATCAATGTGAGCAGCCTGCTAACGGATACATTCGTCTGAATCGCATCAAGTATCGTGGGTGCGGTGTACAGTCCGATCAGGTTCGTGCCTACCCCCAATGCGGCAAGTACCACAATCGGCCAGAGTACATTCTTTTGGTGACGCCACGCCATCTTGATCATAAAACCGCTGTTTTGAAATAAATTATATTTCGGTTTTGTAGCCATTTAGTTCCCTCCCTTGTCCCTAATTACATGCATCTTTCCGAACCATGTGCCAATGTAGCGTATAAACTACGGGATATTCCAGCCATATCATGTCATAATACATAAACCTCATCCCATTCTCATAACAGTCATTTTATTCTTATATAAATAATCCAACTTAGGAAACAGCACTTGCTTGCAACGATTAGGTTTACAATTTCTTAATGAGCACATCATTTAGTCCATATTCTACCACGTTTATTGACATAATAGTACATAATTTTCTCACAGTTGTTAAGTCGCACCATAATAAGTAGCATCTTGTCCTCCTACATAGATATTGATCCGGATACAGCTTCTGCCCCCCTTCCTACCGTATGACTGAACTATAGCTTCTTCTTCATAATTTCCGATCCTATAATGTCATCATTCGCATAAAAAACAGCACCCCATTGGCTTAATGAGATGCTGTATATTATCATTGCAATATTGATTATTATTTTGAGTTCTCCTTGGCATATATACCAATCTTTTTATCCATATTGGAGATGTGCTTTATCAACCAATCAATAATTATCTTGTTGGCATTAAGGATAACCAAAATATTACCACCGGAGGTGGCGTAATTCTCTTTCAGCTCCGCCAATTTAGCAATAAAAGCAGTGTGTGCCTTTTTCTGCTCTTCATATCCAGGATAATTGATTTTGCGCATATAGCTTTCCTCATCAGCAAAATGCTCTTTTGTATAGCTGTCAAGGAACTCCAGTAATTCACCTATATATTGCTGGCCTTCCCTCTTCCTTCCTGCCTCGAAAAGTTTTTCTGCCTTATCAAACCAGGTTTTATGTTGCTCATCGATAAGATCGACTCCAACAGTTAATGACGGTGTCCATGGCATAGTATATACCTCCTTTATATAGTAATAACCATTTTTATTCTACTATATAACTGATTCGTAGTCAAACGATGTAAAAAATTAAGGGCATTTCTCCATTGACAGCAGTATACTAATATGCTATTGTTGTACTAGGTTGATGGTTATAGTCATTAACCAATAAGCATAAGTGAGGTGATCAGGTGAATGACAGTCAGCCTGTTTTTATACAAATTCAGACGATTATTGAAAATGACATCTTAAGCGGAACCTATAGGGTTGATGATCTTATCATCTCTACAACGCAAATTTCGCGAGTATACAATGTAAACCCGACTACAGCGGTAAAGGCAATTAGCTGTTTAACTGAGGACGGTATACTCTACAAACGGCCGGGAATTGGCATGTGTGTAGCAGAGGGTGCGAGGGAGAAAATTTTTGAACGAAGAAAGAAGGCCTTTCTTGAAACCGCTCTGAATGAATTTCTCGCCGAAGCCAATACGTTGGATATCTCTACCGATGAACTCATCACACTCATAAAGGAGAGAATAAAAAATGATTGAATTTAAGAACGTAACAAAAAAATACGGTAGTACAACAGCCATTGACCGTATTTCACTGAGCATTCCCGAAAGCGGGATATACTGCCTTCTTGGTAGAAACGGCGCAGGAAAAACCACCCTAATGAAGCTAATGGCCGGACATATCCCCGCCACAGATGGGATAATTACAGTTAACGGTCAGTGTGTTTCGCCTGACAAAATGCCGGAATGCATCAACTTCATTGAAAGCGGCTCGGTACAATTCAATATGAAGGCATCCGAATTGATTGACGCTGCAGCCGAATTACAAAAAGACTTTGACCGTGATTTCGCCCGTGAAATGACAGAACGGTTTGAGCTAGACACAAGAAAGAAATACAAGCAGTTGTCCTTCGGCATGAAAACCATGCTGACGGCGATCATAACGCTGGCGAGCAATTCAAAAATTATTCTGCTTGATGAACCTACACTCGGTTTCGACGCAATCATGCGCGATCAATTCAACTCCCTGCTATTGGAAAGCTACCACGCCCATCCACGCGTCATCATTGTATCCACACATCTGATTGATGAAATAGCAAAGGTGACGGAACGACTCATTATCATCAATAAGGGGCGTATCCTCTTAGAAACCGGAATTGAGGATATTGACGAGAAGTCATATACATTGTCTGGGCCTGCTAACAAGGTATTACCTCTGATAAATGATCTCAACTGTATTGGTAAAACCACGGCTGGAAGCATGATGGCGGCTCACATCTACGACGACAGGATTACCCCTCCGCAGGGCGTTACGCTTGACCGCTTGAGCCTACAAGATTTCTTCATCAATATTGTTGGAGGAAAAAGCCATGAATAAGCATAATTGGGCAATAGCCAAACTTAACCTAAAGAATATAAAGACTCCTTATTTTGTGACGGGACTCATCTTTTCTATCGTTTTTGTGCAAAGCATTGTGTATACCATAATCGCCATCGCCAGCAATAATGCTGGTGAGCAACTTCAGATTAGTAGCGGAAACTACTTTTGGTTATTAATCATACTAGCAGCGATATTTATTCCGGCGAAAAACTTCAGAAGAATCGTCAATCTCGGCGGAAAGCGTGAGGGATTTCTCTGGGGAAGTTTGACGTCTTATGCAGTTCTGGCCGGTGCGGTGGCTATCGCTAATACCTTTTTATACTACACCTATGAGCGTTTGCTGATAAGCACCGGGTATTACTCAGGTTATGAAGAGTTCATACAGAATACCGCGATTATGGATAATCATTATATTTCCGTCAATTTAATTGAAGTATTCGGATGGCTTAAAAATGGTGCGGTTATCGCTTTTGTCCAGCAATTCGCCTTTCTCTTTCTGCTGGCAACTGTCATCCATACACTCACAGCCATGCAGGATAAGTGGTATGGTTGGGTAACGGATGCGATAATCGCTGCGATCCTCGGGACATTTATCCCCATCGCTCCACTGCGAGCGTGGTTAATCAGGTTCTTCAACCTTATCCTTTTTAACTCGAATGCGTATATGCAAATAGCGGCTTGTATATTGTTAGCTATTGCAGTCTATGGGCTGAGTAAATTGATCTTCGTAAGGAAAGCAATATAAAATGGAGGAAGGATACATGAGCCCACTGGCGAAATGATTATCATCTTTTCCCCTTATCCGCTGTATTAAAAATAGCAGTGGCACCGTTTATCGTGCCATTGCTATTTTTGAGACAGTAATAAAATATGTTATTACCTACCGTTCCTCAATCATCTGAATCATATCCTTCTTTCTCAGAAGCCTAATCGTAGGGGCAACACTGAAGAAGGTAACAATCACAGGAATAGCAGCAGTCAGCAGAAATCCCTTAGCGTTCCAATAGGACACATTTTCACCCATGGGATTCCACAACAATACATTCAAACCAAAGGCGAATAGTATACTGAGTAGTATGCCTGTCAGAAAGCTTATGCCATAGGTTAGGATCTCTTCCAGCCACATTCTTTTGATCATCTCCCATCTGGTATAGCCTATCACAGTCAGTAGGCCGAATTCATTCTTCCTCAGATAGAAATGCATCATACTGGTGTCACTGAGCGTGATACATAATACGGTGATTACGATAATAATCAGTAGTAGCATAGCCGTATCCAGATTCTTCGTACTATCTGAAATATCCTCTTCGTTGTTGGACAGCATCTCCAAATGAATACCTGATGCACCGGGCAAGGATAACAGCTGCGTATTCATGAGATCTATGTTATCGTTAGCCGGAAGGAGCAGCAGACCTTCCCTGTTCCAATCATCAAGAGTGCTGCCATGTATTATAGCTGCCGAAAAGCCCATCACACAATCACCATCAAAGATTCCAACAACTCTTAGATTAGCATTCAACCCATTCCTATCAACAAGCGTATCGCCTATTTTGACCTTTCTATTTGCAGCAAGCCGCCAATGAAGCAGCACCTCCTGCTCTGTCCGGGGCATTACTCCCCCAGTTAATTTGAGTCCCATCTCCTTCATCAGATCATCTATATCGCTTTCTCGTACCATTAGTATACCGGCGCTGTTATTACCCAGCGCAGCTGTGATCTGTATATACGGATATGCTTGGAAGGGAATCATCCGGTCAATGGTTGATTCCTCTTTCAAAGCGGTTATCATTTCTGATGGCCAATCCTCATTGTGTGTGATGATCGAGAAATAATGGTAGGGATTAAGATGAGCCGCATAACCCAGATTCTTTGCCTGTGCTCCGGCTAAAAACAGAAAATAGAAGAACATGACGCCAAGACTGATGGACAGACTTACCGGCAGGGCTCGTTTTATATTGTTCTTTAAATAATAAAATACACTCAAAGGCTTCATGTCTTCATCAGCCCCCCGTCCCTCCTGTCATGATTGCGTAAGGTTCCGTCCCAGATCTCAATGATTTCATCAGCCTCCTCCAATATGCTGATATCATGAGTAACAGTCAGGATGAGTCCATTGGACTTATATTCTCCCAATACCTTCATAACCTCCTTCGCGCTACTATGATCGAGGGAAGCGGTCAGTTCATCAGCAAAAATCACCTTGGGGTCATTGACTAATGCTCTGGCAATGGATACTCTCTGCCTCTGGCCTCCGGATAGCATATAGGGCTTTTTATGCTCCAGGTGCCCGATGCCCAAACGATCCAATAAACAGCGGGCCTTTTCTACCGAAGCATCATCATATGTATTAAGACTTACTAATACATTACGCAGAACATCCATATATTCAATCAAAAAATTTCTTTGAAATATAAATCCAAACTGTTCCCTTCTGATTTTAGCTTTTCTATTAACCGACAGGCTGTTCCAATCCTCTCCCATATATCTGACATTTCCGACAGAGGGCTGCTTCAACCCGGCCAATGTATATAATAATGAGCTTTTCCCGCTACCGGAGGGTCCTACTACTCCGACCAGCTTCTGATTTTCCAGTTGCAGATTGATTCCGCGTAGCGCATAGGTCGGAAGCTCTTTATCCTGATCATAAATCAAACTCAGTTTTTCACATTCAAACAGCATATTAATCGACTCCTTCAATCACATGAATAGGATCTACTCTTCTTAGCATTCTGCTAATTGGAAGAATGCAAAACATTGATACAAATATGGGAATAATCAAGGTCTGTAACAATGCATCCGGGAGAAATAGCTTCCATATCAGCCCCTGTGGGTAAAATAAACATAAATACATCATTCCGGCTATCAGCAAGGTGCTTATCATGCCTGCCAAATATCCCAGGAAGCAGGTTAAGAATACTTCCCTTATGGTTTTCCATAGTATCCACAAAGGAGAATATCCGATGGAATATAAAAGCGCATACTCATATCTTCTTTGAAAGGTATGAATATAACTGGCGTTTCCCATCGTAATTGATATGACGATGATCAACAGGACAACCAATATATTCATATATCTTTGAATATCCTTTAAATCCTTTTGTTGGCTGTCATATGCCTTCTGATAGGTTTGAGTGTAAACCTCATCCTTGGGTAATAAGGATAGAAATGCGTTCGATTGACTTCCTTTCCCTTCTTTATGAAATACGAGTAAGCCCTTTTCAAAAAACCCGCTGTCATAGCTCTGATCTGACAAGGAAGTCAGGGCAATCATACTTGATCCCTCTAAGACACCTACGATCCTATAGGTCTTCTCGAGAGATTTCTCTTTCTCATTGACCGGATACCCGATCTCATCTCCCAGCTTAAGGCCCTTATTTTTTAACAGCCTGTCATTCATCACAATCTCATCTGTATTATTCTGTGGCAATCGCCCCTCCTTTATGGTAAGCCCCAGTTTAGTCATCATATATGTCATATCCTCCTGGCTGAGCGAGAATACACTTACCACACATCTCCCTGTGACAGGATAGTAGAAGGTCTGCTGCCTAATTCTTGGGATCACCTTTTCGATATATTCATTGCTTATAATCCAGTCGATCATATCTCCATGAATCGAATTGTTTCCCTGCATCGAAATTTCTGAATATACAGCTAGGGGATTTAGATCCGTGTAGTCAGTACTATGCTTGGCACTATAAACCATAAGCTGTATACCATAGATCAGTGAGATGCTTAGGCCGATAGCTATTACCATGGCGATCAGTTTTTTCTTATTCCTCCTGCTATAAAATACTGCTGACAACGGTTTCATTGATTTCCTCCGGTATTTTAGATGATATGATTGTAGCATCATGAAAGGGCTCATAAAATAACCACGGTAACCAAGTAAGGTGACCGTGGTAATCAGCTATCTCAATGGACTAAGTGGGTAAGTGAGAAAATGGGTGGGTATAGCTAATAACCATGCTCCTTAAGGAAGATCGCAGCAGACGCCCGGTCGTACAAATTAATTTTATCATAAATAGAACTAACCGTATTCTTGACGGTGCCTTCAGAAAAGGATAATTTGATCGCCATCTGTTTATTGGTAAAACCCTTTGCAAGCAGTGAGGCTATCTTGTACTCACGATCCGTAAAACCGTAATTCTCAGTCGGACAGGTGATTTGTGACGCTACAGCAGACTCTTCGTCAGGTTGTTGCTTTGTATTCTTATCGATCACACCCTGAACCAGCTTCGCAGCGATCTTAGCAGGTAGTATAGTTTCTCCGCTTAAGGCATCCCGAATGGTCCGGATTAACTTTTGTCTGGAGATATCCTTTAGTAAATAACCGTTGGCACCGTAGCGGAAGGCGTCCTTAATATAGGATTGATCATCAAAGGTAGTTAAGAGAAGTACAATCATTTCCGGTTCGGCTTTTTTGATTCTTCTCATAGATTCGACCCCGTTCATATGAGGCATTCTGATATCTAAAAGAACGATGTCCGGCTTAAGCTTTACTGCAAGCTCAAAGGCCTCCTCTCCGTCCCTTGCTACGCCTACCACCTCAAAATCCTCTTCTATCTCCAACATCGCCTGTATCCCCTCGAGAATTAAAGCCTGGTCATCTGCTAATACGATTCGTGTTTTCCCCATTCTGTTACTCCCCTTTTTTCACAGGAATCGTGATCTCTATGCGAAAGCCTTCGGATTGCTCGGATACTAGCTTCATTGTACCCGAGACCTCTTTCACCCGCTCCTGCATGGATTTTAACCCAAAACCCATCACAATAGCGGGACAGCCAACCCCATTATCCTGCAGTAAGAATTCAATCATCCCGTTCTTTTTCGTTAGCTTAAATACAAATACAGTGCTTTTCCCATGCTTAATCCCATTTGTAATTCCTTCCTGTATTGCTCTGAACAAAATCCTACGAAGGGAAGCATCTATCTCATCCACTTCATCAATCTGATACTCTATAATTACACCGGTATGCTTGATTGTCTCTTCAACGAATTCTTCGATTGCCGTTTTGAAATCAACCAATTCATCCCCTCTAGACAGCAGGTATACAGAGCTTCTTAAAGCCTCCATCCCCTTTCGTAACTGTTCTGTTGCCCGCTCAAGCTTAGTAAGTCCCACTTCCTTATCCTTCTCCAGTAACGCCTTCCCCGCCTCTATTTCGACCAGAACCGAAATAAGAGTATGTCCAAGGGTATCGTGTATTTCTCTGGCAAGCTTATTACGTTCTCTGAGCACAGTGGTATCCTCCAGCTTCAGATATGCCTCCTTAAGCTCCATGCTGATGATCTCCTGCTCTAAGGTCTTGCTGGTTAACTTCGTCAGAGCATCCTGTACCCGGTCATTCTGCAATAGGATATATTTTATTAAAAATAAGAAGGAGCAGACAAGGATAAACTGAATGGAGCTATTTACAGCCTCAAAAAAATAGGTCAGAGGATCAGAAGAAAGCATGTGAAATCGTAGCAATATCAGATAAGTGATCAGTCCGGCTACTGACAATAGAAGGCTTGATAGATACCGATAATGTAATATCACATCCGAAATCAGAATGTACATAAATACCACCCCTGCCCTTCCTTCATCAAACCGGAGGACTGATAAGATAAGAATTGTGTCCAGAAAAAACAGGATCATCGAATACCTCTTATCCTTTAGGGAATGTGTAACTGTATTTCTTATGAAGAAAGAGAAGAAAAGCAGCGCTGAGAGAAGGGCTATCATCCATAAGGTGCGATTGGTCATATTTGTGACAAGCAGAACGAAAATTGTGATGATATGGGCTGCGTATTGAAGAAGTAGTATTTTATCCATTATCTTATTCTTCAAACAGTATCTCCTTCCCCTTCCCAAGCTGTGTCTTTTCCTTATTATACCATTCCCTTTATATCCAGTAAACCCTGCGATTAATAGCAGTGCATATCATGGCTTGCCATGCTTAAGCAATGATTCTGATGCCCTGTAGCCCACCCCTTGTGAAAGTACAGCTAGAATGACTCCACTAAGTACGAAGAGCATTCTTTTCTTTAGGATGATATCCTTATAAATCAGTATACTACCCTCTTTCCCTCCGAAGGAGGTCATCAGCTTCTTCCACTGATCACCCCAAAAACCAAAGTCGGACCAGCGGGTGGGAAGCATTGCGCTAGAAAAGCTAAACTGCACCTTGGTTATTCTGATGAGAATAACACTGATTAGGATAATGCCAAGCCAGCCACTCACGAATAAAACCCGGGAGGGTTTCAGTTGTTTCACCTTGCGCGCAAAATATATGACAATCAGCATCGCACCAAGCCATAAGGGAATATGGATTAGTAGATAGGAAAGCTTCTGATACAGATAGCCATCAATCGATGCAATCGGGGTACCAAGGCCATAGCTTTGTATGAAATTCTCAGCCAATCGCTTCGCATTTTCGGTGTCAGAAAAGACAAGCTCCATACAACGATATCTTATCTCCTCTCCCTGTGTAGCCCTCTGCTTCTCACTTTGAACAATCACAGTATTGCTGCCCATCCCCTGCATGATTCCACGCACGGTATATTCCCTATGATTGAGGCTGATTGTGAGGCCTACTGCA
>JAEYRK010000028.1 GCA_023435645.1 Bacillota bacterium | reverse complement strand
AGTCAATTCCTCCTGTGATATGTATGTAAATCCTTCCTATGAACCGTATGTAAATCCTCCCAGCGAACCGCATGAAAATCTTTCCTACGATAAGTATGAAAAGATGTTTGACATTTCTAAAATATTGTTTATGATAGATATGGTGTGAATTAATCGAACGAATAATATCAGATAAAGATAAGAAACAAAAAAGCCGATAACAATGAAAAGCACTCAAAGGAGGATACCATATGAAGACCGGATTTGATCCACAGAGATATATAGAGGAGCAATCGAAATATATCCTGGAGCGTGTCAACAACTATGACAAGCTATATCTTGAATTCGGGGGAAAGCTGATTGGTGATAAGCACGCTAAGAGAGTATTACCCGGTTTCGACGAGGACGCGAAGATTAAGCTGCTTCAAAAGCTGAAGGATCAGGCTGAAATTATTATCTGCGTATATGCCGGTGACATTGAACGTAATAAAATACGTGGGGATTTTGGTATCACCTATGACATGGATGTGCTGCGTCTGATTGATGATTTCCGCAGCTATGGGCTACAGGTCAATAGCGTGGTAATAACCCGTTATAACAAGCAGCCTGCAACCACCGTTTTTATCAATAAGCTGGAGCATCGTAATATTAAGGTTTATAAGCATTCTGCCATTCCCGGCTATCCTGCTGATGTAGATACGATTGTCAGCGAGCAGGGCTATGGCATCAACCCCTATATTCAGACCACGAAGCCGATTGTAGTAGTAACTGCACCCGGTCCAAACAGCGGCAAGCTGGCAACCTGTCTGAACCAGCTCTATCATGAACATAAGCTTGGGCATTCCGCAGGCTATTCCAAGTTTGAGACCTTCCCGATCTGGAATCTCCCCTTGAAGCATCCCGTGAACATCGCCTATGAGGCAGCCACGATAGATTTGAAGGATGTGAATATGATTGATAATTTCCATTTTGAGCACTATCACAGTGTGACCGTAAACTATAATCGTGACCTGGAGATGTTCCCGGTGATCAAACGGATCATTGAAAAGATTACCGGCAAGGAATCTGTCTATCAATCTCCGACTGATATGGGTGTGAATCGTGCCGGCTTTGGTATTATTGATGATGCCATCGTATCCGAGGCCTCCCGTCAGGAGATTATCCGCAGATATTTTAATACAGTATGTGATTTCAAGAAGGGTCTGTTGGATGAGGAATCTCTAAACCGCATGAAGGTTATCATGGAAGAGGTTCAATTGAAGCAGGAGGACCGTGCCTGTGTCATTCCGGCCAGGGAATATGCGGCTAAGCTGAAGGAGCATTGTAGCGAAAACGAACCGGTACCCGTCATAGCCTTTGAGCTAAATGACGGTAAGATGATTACCGGTAAGAGCTCCTCCACTATGGACTGCTGCTCCGCAGCTATTTTAAATGCAATTAAATATTTGGCCGGTATCGGAGATGATATCTATCTTCTGTCACCCCTGATCCTAAATACAATTAAGGATCTGAAGGAGAAGGATCTGAACAGCAAAATCACCCACCTGAATGCAAATGAGATCCTGATTGCCCTAAGCATCTGCGCTGTTACCAATCCGACAGCACAGCTGGCTTATGAGAAGCTGTCCCAGCTGAAGGGCGTACAGGCACATTGTACGGCAATGCTGAATAAGAATGATGAGCAGATCCTGCGTAAGCTAGGCATTGATGTAACCAGCGATCCCGTATACCCCTCAGAAAACCTTTATTATCTATAGGCTTCGATTGGTATACCGGTAGCGCATGACTCCACTTGTCCACCCAGTCCTAATTATTTTATACCTATAAAAGCTTCCCCCGCAGCAGTGATCTGACCAGCTATGGGGGAAGCTTTCTTTTCTTTTTATTTTTTCTTTACGTTTATTCAGCTCTGTATCAAGTCTTCAGAAGGGTTTGTACTCCGCCTTCGGATTGCTGTAAGAGCGATTTTGATGATGTCCTATGGAAACTGTACTTTTTCCTTTGGTGGGAAAATATACTATAACAAAGCCGGTAGGAGGAAGCCCCATGGCAGCCCTGATTCAGAATTTTGATGAAGCCCTCCTGTTCTACATCCAGGAGCATTTAAGAAACCCTGTCATGGACCGGAGTATGGTCTTTGTGACCTCCCTCGGTAATGCAGGGTTCTTATGGATCTTTATTGCCTTTCTGCTTTTATGTCAGAAACGATATCAAAAATGCGGCATTGCCATGCTCTGTGCCCTCTCTCTGTCTACCTTTCTCAGTGATGAGCTCCTAAAGCCTCTGGTCGGCAGAATCCGTCCCAATATAAAATTCCCGGAGCTGCCACTGCTCATCAAAACGATTAAGACCCCGTCCTTCCCCTCGGGACATAGCACCGCGGCCTTTGCCTCCGCTACTGTATTATATTCCTATCATAAATCCGCAGGCATCCTGGCTTATGTGGTCGCTGCACTGATTGCATATTCCAGATTGTATCTGTTTGTTCATTATCCGACAGATGTTCTGGGAGGAATCCTACTCGGTAGTATCACTGCATATCTGATTGTAAAAGCAATTGACCGACTCTATTCCTGTTATTTTATTCCTCAAAGCTGACTGCAGCCCATGCCTCAGAATTAATTACCACATCATAGTCTGCAGACCACTGCGCATAGAGCTCGGCAAACAGCTTCGTCCGACGTTCTCCTATGATGGTTTCCTTCACCTGGGTTGTTGCATCCTTATTAAAATCCGTAACACAGTAGAGGATATGCCAGCCATACTCCGTAGAGATCAAATCGCTTACTTCCCCGGTCTTAAGGGTAAAGGCTGCCTGTTCGAAGGCAATGCTGTAATCCTTCGGTCCCTGTCCTCTGCCAAAGGTATATTCAATCTTCTCTGCCTCTGAGTTGGTTTCTGCCAGCGTATAGAAATCCTCTGTCTTTTTCGCCTGCTCTAGCAGGGCCTTCGCCTTATCATAGGCATTATTCCTCTCCTCGGCATCATAGGGAACAATGTCTCCACTTTGATTCACATTGGCTCCATAGATCAAGATCTGTTGAATCGTAATCTGCTTTGCCTCCAGATCCGATACATTCGTATCGACATTCAAGGTTAAGCTCTCAAATGCCTTCTCTGCCAGCATATTATCAGCATATACCTTCTCAAGGAGCTCCCTCGTAATTAAGTAACGATCGATATCCGCATCCGACAGACCTGCAAAATGCTCCTGTGCAAGGGCCTTTACCTCTGCCAGTTCATCCTCCGTCAGAGAAATGCCCTCTTCCTTTGCGCTCTCACCGATAATCTTAAGCTCTGTAATCTGGTCCAGGACCTCTCCCTTAATATGTTCACCGAAGCTCTTACCGTCCCCGAAGATATCGGCGTTCCAGATATCCTTACCATATTCGGATTCATAATTCTCCTGAACGGACTTCAGATATACCATTGCCTCATTATAATAGACACGTTTATCACCGACCATAGCGATCAGTTCTCCGGAATTAACAGACTCCGTATTGTCGTCCTTCCTCTCCTCCTCTGCCTTAAGGTAGTAGGATAGCTCCGCAACAGAATCCGTATCAATATCATAGGACACATATAATTCGCTTTTGTCATTCAGGTAGGTATAGATCAGTAGATTTCTCGCCGAATTAATGGACTTACTCGACTCCTTCCCATAAGTCTTCATAAAGCTCTGTTCTGCCTCTGCCTTCCTGCTACCTATCCTGACACCAAACAGGGTGAACTCCTCCCCTTCCGGAAGCAGTGTAATGGAGGTTATCTTCCCCTTCGGTGCGATGAGCTGCAGGGCTCCCTCCAGGCTATATACTCCGGTGCCCTCCTCAACCAGCTTCGTATCCGTTCTTCTTTGAAAGCTCTTGATTGTGCTGCCCTCATATTGGGATAGCTCCAGCCTCTTTTCTTTGGAATCACATCCACTGAGAAACATCAGCACGATGCCTATCATTAGGATCAGCCTAAGTAAGGCTCTGGATTGATTGTTCAATTTATTCTTCATGGTTGCACCTCTTAAGCAAAGCTTTCCATATATCCTTCTTTGGATCATTCCTAGCCCTATTGTAGTGAAGCCCTTTTCCATTGTCAAGGATTAATCACCAGGACACCCTATACTATTTCACGGACTTTCCGCTCCAATGCGGGAACCCGTAATACAACTCATAAATACCTTCCTCATACAAGGCCTTTGAAAATCTCTCAACACCCTCGGTCTGATCCGGGGTTAAGGGTATCTGAGCCGTTATGAGCATATGATTAAAAACTGCGGCTGAGATATTGGGCAGCTTGATTAGAACTTGTGACATGGCTTCCAGCTGCGTCAAGATATTTTCAAGCTTTACCCTACCTAGTTCCAATTGGATATACTGTAAATTGGTAAGACCGGAGAGCACCTCTGTATGGTCGTATTGATTACTACCCATCAACCATAAAACCTCCAGTTTCCTCAGCCCCTGCAAGGAGGATAAGTCGTATCCCTCCACCTCAATCCAAGAGGTTAGCACTACTCTTTTCAGGTCTTTACATCCTGATAGGATTAACCGCTTAAAATAATCCCCTTCGTCCGCTTCAATCGACGTAAAATCTCTCAGCCTCGTCATCTGTCCAACCACCTCGGGGCAATAGGACAAGATGGTTCCGGTCTTCTCCGTTGATAGATACTGCAGGTCCCTTTGACTTTCCATCCCTTGGATGAACTCCTTCTTAAGCTCTTCCTTGTCTTCCCTTGAGCTGGAGCCTCCGGTCAGCTTAAGCTGGTACAGCTCCCTACAGGAGGACAAGAACCGGAAGCCATCAATTTCACAGGTTGATAGACTTAAGGTTTTTAACCTCTTCAGTGATGATAGGATTTCATCAGAAAGAGCCAGATTTTGAAAAGTTAGGTACCTTAGCTTCGGTATTGACGTCAGAACCTCTTCATTTTGGATCGCCGCCGGCTCCACTTTTAAGGATGAGCCCCCATATAGTGCCAGCTCCTCTAACGCTCCATGCTTCTCTAAGGGAGCCAGGTCATATTTCGAGCCTTTAGGGGCAGCTACTCTAAGTACGGTAAGCTTCTCAAATTCTGCTGCTTTCTGGATTGCTCCATTTGTATCCTCCCCGTCATCCAGATTCATATGAATGATTGTGGTATCCGCCGGAAGGTTATTCAGCTCCGAAACCTTTGTAATAACTCCCGGATGCTGCTTGAAATAAGATACAGCCTGCACCGCACGGTCTGTGGTAATCATAATCCCCGGATATTTTTCCTGTAGTTCGGTCAAAAATTTTGAATTTGTATTTCCAATCTCCAGCTTCTTTAAATTGGGAAGCTGATCTAGAATCCCATAGAGTGTTTTATATCCATAGGCAGTAGCATACCGATATCCAGGCATTATAACCGTACTGCCGGTAGTGCCATAGGCGAAGGAGAGCTCTTCCAGCTTAGTGCAGAAGCCGATGGCATCAAGACTATAAAAAATATCATTCATATCATTCTGTATATCCAGTTTTGTAAGATTAGTAAAATACTTCAGATCAGACAAATCCATCCTCTGCAGGGTTATCGTCGCCATACTGTTTCCGGATACTTCGGTTTCAATAAATCTTCGGTCGATCACCAATTCCCCAATCCCGGAAAGCTCCTCAGAAAGGATCTCCTCCTCCCTTCCTTTTCCCAGGTAGCTACGGATATATCGCTCGAAAAAAGGATCCTCAAAAACTACTGCCTTCATAGAGCTATCCTTTGAGCTTTCTTCGGAAGAATGCTCAGCGGCTGTATTCTTCCTCTCCGTGGCCGCAGCGGGCTTATCTTCCTTATCTTTTGCCCCTTCCTTCCCTGAATTGCATCCACTAAAAAGTAGGATTGACATAAGTAAAACTGACAGTACAAGAACTATTTTAGTCTTTATCATCCGTATGTTCCCCCATTCCTATGTTTTATCTTTTGTAATTTATAGTATAACCTCTTTCATTACCTTTGGCCTTAGAAGGAGCTAGTCTTCTATCCCTCCTGCTTCAGTGTCATAAAGTCCTCCAGAAGCTTCTTCAGGTTCTCGAAAATTGCTAGGCTGTCCGTCTTTCCCTTTGGATTCTTCGGCAGCTGATAGAGAAAGTAGGGATTTGCTTGGGGTAGGAACTTTAGGCTGCCCTGGTATCTTGCGATCAGCTCCGGAATCTTCTCCACCCTGAGCTTGGCCTTAGGATACATCTGAAGCTTCACTTCATTTTCCCTGTGGATTAGTCCGTTTATATAGACACTGTGACAGATGGCCTTGATTAGGGCGATGTTCAGCAGGTTATTCACCGCCGCAGGCAGATCGCCGAAACGATCCAGAAGCTCCTCCTGCATATCCATTAGCTCCTCTTCATTCTCAATGCCGGCAATACGCTTATAGATGTCCAGCTTCTGGACCTCATTCTTAATATAGGTGGCCGGAATATAGGCATCCATATCCATATCCACTGTGGTCTCGAAGGTCTCCTCTTCGGTAATCTCTCCCTTCGTATGCTTCACCGCTTCATTCAGCATCTTACAATAAAGATCATAACCGACTGCTTCCATATGGCCACTTTGCTCGGCTCCGAGAAGATTTCCAGCCCCTCGAATCTCTAGATCCCGCATCGCGATCTTAAAGCCGGAGCCCAGCTCCGTGAACTCCTTAATAGCATGGAGCCGCTTCTCCGCAATCTCCCTAAGCATCTTATCCCTCTTATACATTAAGAAGGCATAGGCCGTCCGGTTCGAGCGTCCCACCCGTCCCCTGAGCTGATAGAGCTGGGACAAGCCCAATCGGTCCGCATCATCGATGATGATGGTATTTACATTGGAGATATCCAAACCGGTTTCAATAATGGTAGTAGAGATCAGTACATCAATCTCTCCGGAGATAAAATCATACATGATTTTCTCCAGGGTTCTCTCGTGCATCTGTCCATGGGCAAAGGCAACATTTGCCTCAGGTACCAGCTTCGCCACCGTATTCGCGATCTCATCAATCCCGTTAACCCGGTTATATACATAATAAACCTGTCCCCCCCGGGCCAGCTCCCTGGTGATGGCTTCTCGGATAATCTCCTCATTATGCTCCAGTACATAGGTCTGAATCGGCAGGCGGTCCACCGGTGGCTCATCCAGTACGCTCATATCCCTGATTCCCACCAGGCTCATATGAAGTGTCCTAGGAATCGGGGTTGCCGTCAGGGTCAGGACATCGATATCCTTCTTTAGTTGCTTGATCTTCTCTTTATGAGTAACACCGAAGCGTTGCTCCTCATCCACAATCAGGAGTCCGAGATTCTTAAACTTCACATCTGCCGATAATACCCTGTGGGTACCGACAAGGATGTCCAGATTCCCCTTCTTCAATCGTTCGAGGGTCTTCTTCTGTTCGGCAGAGGAACGGAATCGGGACAGCACATCCACGCTGACCGGGAAATCCATCATACGCTGTACCAGGGTATTATAATGCTGTTGGGCAAGGATTGTGGTCGGTACGAGGAATACTACCTGCTTTCCGTCAGAAACAGCCTTAAAGGCAGCCCTGATCGCAATCTCCGTCTTCCCGTAGCCGACATCTCCACAAACCAGACGATCCATAATACGGGTACTCTCCATGTCCTTCTTGGTTGCCTCTATGGCTAACAGCTGGTCATAGGTCTCCTCATAGGGAAATGCCTCCTCGAATTCCTTCTGCCATACTGTGTCTGCTCCGTACTGGTAGCCCTGCTTCTCCTGCCTCTGGGCATAGAGCTCCACCAGCTCCTTCGCAATCTCCTTAACAGCTCCCTTAACCTTAGCCTTTGTATTCTTCCATTCCACGGAATTCAGCTTGTTCAGCTTCGGCTTCCTACCCTCTGCTCCGGAATATTTCTGAATCACATCAAGGCCTGTTGCCAGGATATACAACACGCCTCCGCCTGCATATTCTATCTTAATATAATCCTTTGTAACCTTATCAACCTCAATCTTCTCGATTCCCCGATAAACCCCAAGGCCATGATTCTCATGCACCACATAGTCCCCCGGGGTAAGCTCCGTAAAGCTCTGGATCTTATTGCCGTCATAGGCAGGCTTCTTCTGCCGCTTTCTCTTCTCTGTACCGAAGATATCGCTCTCAGAGATGATGACCAGCTTGATCATCGGGTATTCAAAGCCCCTTCGCAGATTACCGTAGGCCACCATGATCTCACCGTTCATGAGCACACGATCCATATCCTCACTGTAGAAGGCACTCAGATTGAAATCTCTCAAATCCTCACTGAGACGCATCGCTCTCGTCCGGGAACCGGAGAGAAGAATGACCCGGTACTTATTCTTCTTCCACCGCTCCAGATCCTTTACCAGTATCTCAAAGTTCTTATGATAGGAGGCTGCTGCCGAGACTGTAAAGGCATATTTATGCTTCGGGGAGAAGTAGTTATTCTTCGCCTCCATCGTACTGATCAGTATAGAATTCTTCCGGGCTAGCATCGCAAAGGCTTCCTTATATCCATAGATTACATCCATCTGTCCCGGAAGAATATAGCCCTTCTCGATGCGTCCAATCATGCCCTCACGAAATTCTGTCTCTACAGCCTCACCCTTCTCAGCCAACCGTCCCGGCTCATCCAGGAAGAAGATGGCATCCTCCTGGCTAAAGTAATCAAAGAAGCTCATGGTCTGGTCATAGAAATAATTGATGTAGCTCTCCAAGGCGATGGAGCCCTGGAAGGCCTCCAGATTCTCCTTGAATTCTCGGATAATCTGCCGGATCCTCGCCGCTTCCTCGGTCTTAAACTGATCTCTCAGACCCTTTACATATTGCTTCTCTTCCTCTTCTATCTTCTGAAGTCCCGACTGGATACAGTCCTTGTCAGGAATTATCTCTGCCGCCGGATAGATGACCAGATGATCCACCTGCTCAATCGAACGCTGGCTACTGACATCAAAGATACGGATAGAATCAATCTCATCCCCCCATAGCTCAATCCGGTAGGGTGCCTCCTCCGTAAGGGGAAAGATATCAATGATACCTCCACGGATTGCAAAGTCCCCCGGTGACTCCACCTGTGCCTGTCGCTCATATCCCAAATGAATCAGGGAGGCACTGAATTCCTGCAGCTTTATGATCGTATCGGCATTGATTGTAATGATCCTGTCCCTTAAGAGCTGTATCGGAAGCAGCCTGTCCATGCCTCCATCCAGGGTCATGATAATCGTTGTATCTTTATGCTCGATGATCCTTTGCATAATCCTTAGCCGGTCTCTGACGATGGCATTACCATGAATATCAGCACTGTAGAAGATGATATCCTTGGCAGGGTAGAGATAAACCTCCCTGTCATACAGGCGGTAATCCTCATAGATTTCCTTAGCCTTCAGGTCGTTATAGGTCACAATGACCTTAAACTTAAAACCCTCAGAAAGCCCATGAATCAAATGACATTTCTGCGAATCAATACAGCCGGTAACCTGTACCGGCAAATCCTTCAATCTAATGTTGTCCCTGATATCATTAAATTCCTTTAATTCTCTCAAGGGAGCTATAAAGGTTTTCACGCGCTTCCTCCTGCTCTTGGTCCGGTAGCTACCGGATATAAATTATATTTTAATCCTATATTCTCATGCTCCGTCCCAGGACTGCTTGTTCCGCTCCTGGTGTGGTTTTTATTGCAAGCTTGGGATCAGCCCCTTCCTCATAATTACTACCGGCTGATTTCCTCATCCCTGTGTTCATCCTGTTCCGAAGCCTTGCCCTGTCCCGGAGACATTTCCTGTCCCGAAGCTTTGCCCTGTCCCGATGGTTTCTGCTTCTTTACGGATTCCTTCTTCTTATTATAGCGGTTCATGGCCTCATCAATTTTGGAATCAACCATAAGCTGACAGGCATCGGAGGCATCCTTCAGGGCTTCCCGAATCCTTGCCTGCTCTTCTCCGTGAAACCTGGACATTACATAATCGGCCAGATCCCAGTCCTTCGGCTTATCTCCGACACCAATTTTAATTCTCGGAAAATCCTCCGTTCCCAGATGGCTAATGATGCTTTTGATCCCATTATGACCACCGGCGCTGCCCTTTTTGCGGATTCGAAGCTGTCCCACCTCCAGGCTGATATCATCATAGATTACGATAATCTCCTCCGGTGAGACCTTATAAAAATCCACCAGCTCCCTGACACTTTCTCCGCTTAGGTTCATATAGGTGACCGGCTGAGCTAGGATGACTTTCTCTCCGCCGATATAGCCCTTCCCGCAGATGGCCTTATGCTTCTTAAAATCCAGGGGGATCCGGTAATCATCGGACAGCCTTGTGATTGCATCCCAACCAATATTATGTCTGGTTGCCCGGTATTTATCACTCGGGTTCCCCAATCCTATTATAATATGCATCCTAATTCCTCATTCCTATTATTTCTATACTCATAACAGAGCTGGCAATTGCCTGTCCGTTCTTATTTTCTTATTTTCGCGCTTTGCTACAGGAAGCTTTGCTTCATTATTATAAACTTTCTGACATGGGTTGGCAACTGTTTCGTCAGATAATCCACTGCCATACAGTTGTCCGCAGCTTTTGTTCCAAAGCATACAATTGTCTCTTACCCGCCCGCTTTTCAAATCAATGTAAATCTTACAAATTTCTTAAAATTTGCCATTTGCTATTAAGCCTATGGTCACATGACCGATATACAATATGGAGACTATTCAAAGGGTAGTCCGGTTATTTCTTATGAAACAAGGCAGCTTACCAAATTCGTATCGAAAGCCCAAAATCTATAAGGAAAAAAAGAAAGATATAAGTTTGATACACGGACGTACGACTTCATATCCCGGAAGCGAGGTTAGACATGGGAAACAAAAGAGAATTCAAAAGAACAACTGATTTTAAGCTATGGGGATTTGTAGCATTATTTTTACTTTTCCTCACTACAGGCGCCTTTATCCACAGGAGTGTAAAGGCAGCACCGGTAGGCATCCAGATCAAGGAAATCAATTATACCAACAGTACCCTAACCCTTCAGTGTAACAGCAGGGATACCGCAGTCTGGTTTTCTGATTCCTCAAAGAAGAAATGGGAAGCCCTACCCAGACCTGCGGCAGGCAGTCAGACCATTACCATGGATATCTCCTGGATCAGCACTTTGGCTAATTATACCTTGACCTTCAAAGGGGACTACTCCGAAAGCATTGTATCGGTAACCCTTCCAAAGCAGGTATCTAACTTTAAGGCAAGCTTTCATAAGCAAAAGGGCATCGTGACCTTCAGTAATGCCGGCAATCGTACCATACAATGGAGAAAAAAAGGCAGCTCCATCTGGAAGGAGCTGAATATAGATACTCATAATGCTGAAATCAGCCACTACTTTACCAACGGTGCTCAGCTCTATTATCGTCTGGCACCGGTGAACGGTACGGGAAGCTTATCCCCCGGTATGAGAGCCAGCAAGGAAGTTCTCCTTACAATCCCTAAGAAGACCGCCGCTCCCGATGTTAAGGTGAATGGTTCCCGATTCAGTATTCCCGTAAGTAGGGGTATGGCATACCGCAAGTTAAGCAGTGACGGCAGTATGTCAGAATGGATCACCATCACAGGCACAAGGGATCTGCTTCTGAAGGATATCGCACCGGAGGTATTATATAACGGAGCTACAGAAGGGAAGGAAGCAGTATTTCAATTTAGAAAAAATGCCAGCAGCTCATCCCAGGTTTCTAATATAGCCACCGTTACCATTCCAGTACAGAGACCCGCCCCCGGAGAGGAAGCAAATGGTATCTCATTAAATTATACCAGCTCCTCCACCTTAACTCTGACCATTAAGACTGCCTCTGCATCAAACCCCTTCGAATATACAGTCATAGCAAAGGGTAAGGAATTGGATCATCAGACCGCCAACTGGAAAACCATCAATAGCTCCTCTGCTGTCAGTATCAGCAAAAGTACAGCTCCTGAGGGCTCCCAGATCTATATTAGACAGAAAGCTAATGTAAGTTCCTCCGACTCAGAGTTCGTATTACCTTCGGTAGAGCTTAATGTAACAGGCAGTAACGGAGTGATTTATCCCTCTCCTGCAAAGGCCTCCCAGCTGACTACTCTGATATCAACTGCCGGCGTATGCAGAAGCAGTAACAGTGCCAGCTACCTGACCTTCTTCCTATATAGCCCTACCCAGACAACCGTATCCTCCGTTGAGTTCTATGATGCCTATGGGAACAATAAGGGCGCTGTACCCACGAAAAGCACCGTTTCTGTTAACACAAAGAATACCGGCCCTGAGGATAAATACCTGATCACCACCAGGATTATCTCTACCGAAAGCATCAATTCTCTGACGCAGGAGACTCTGTACGCTAATATTACTCTGGCAAATCAGGAGCTTATCCGTAGTACACCGACACAGGGAGTTCTCTTATATCTGTATCCTGGTACTGTGGTAAACAATCCGAATGCACAGGATTACTCCACAAGCTTTAAACGGATCTATATGTCCAATGACCCGAAGGATGCGGCAAGCTTTAAGTTCCGGCTGGATTTCGGAACAGCAAAGGTTCCGGATCCCACCGGTATTGAACAATTTACCTCTACGGCAACCTCCATCAGCTCCGTGAAATTAAGTAGCTATACCCTGGAAGCAGGTAAGGATTATTCCGTAGACTACAGCAGTTATACCAATGATAGCGGAGCCTCTGTGGCAACAGCCACGGTAACCGTGAATGTAGCCAATCTGGAGAAGGCTGCTGCTGCAGCGTTTATGGATCAGGCACTCCCCCTTACGATCAGCCTTAACAATGACGAGCTTCTGGAGGAGGATATCTATATTACCTTGATCAAAACTGCTACGATTGATGATATTCCGATTGCCTGGTCCATCACGGAGGGTAGCCTGAAGGAGAAAACCACTTCTGTCGTTACAAATCCGGATGGAAGCACCACCACGATTACGCAGGATGTAACGACCTTTACGATTACCCTCACCCTATTTGACAGCACCTATGGCGTCAGTGTCGCTAATGTCACCTGGGGAGATTACTCCATCTTTGGCTCGGCAACCATAAGCAAGGGGAAAGCAACAATTCATCTCTCCAATGTGAAAATCAACAAGCTTTCCACCAGCTCCACCGATACGAAAAATATTGTGATCACCTTAAGCAACGGCTTCGTTATAAACAGCGGCTGTAAACTGACCATACTCAATGGGGACTAGATGGCTGTAAAACAGAAAACGGAGGTTTTTATGAGAAAACAGTTTCAAAGAGTAAATGATTATATATCGGCAGTCCTGCTTCTCCTGCTTCTGCTTATCATCGCCCCTGCGGCTGATGCAAAGGCCACCACAGCCTCAAGGGTATCCCTGGGCGTAATTAATTATGAGGAGCTTACGATTCAAGTCTTTAACCATAATAATTCCATTGTGTATTATTCAACAGATAATGAGAATTGGACGGAGGTGGAGGGCAGCTATGTATCTGGGGCTTACCTTATGGATATCTCCTGGATCTCCTCTTCCAATGACGTAACTCTTTCTTTTAAAGGGGATCTTCACACCGGCATAGCCTCAGTGACAATTCCCAAGCAGAACAATGACTTCAATGTTTCCTTTGATAAGGTTGAGGGTGAATTTATATTTGATCACACCGATCTATCCGAAATCTTTGAATGGAGAAAGGCTTCGGATTATCACTGGAGCACCGTCAGTCTGGATGAGAGCACTGCTTCCTATCAAGCCTTCCTAGAAACAGTAGAGTCCTTCCGGGTAAAGGGTGCCAAGCTGATTCTGCGCCTTCCTCAGGAGGTGGGTAGCGCTAAGGATCCCGGGAGTCGTCCCAGCAAAGAAATCACCCTTACCATCCCGACCCGTGCCGACGCACCAAAGGTAAGTGTAAATTCATCTAAGCTTACCTTGAACACCACTACCGCAATGGAATACTATGAGGAAGCTACCGGTATATGGATAGAATGTACGAAGGGAATGACATTGGAAGAGATCGCTCCGGGGGTTCTGCATCAGAACGGTGCAAGAAATGTAACCCTGAAGCTCCGTACAGCTGCCACAGAGAAGGCTCCTTACTCCAAGACCGCCCTGCTTACAATACCCGGTCAGCAGGCAGCACCAAGAATCGGCGGAAATACCGAGGATGTTTCTTATTACTATGTGAATTCCAAATTGACTATGGTGTTTAATCTGGCTTCTATAACGAATTCCTATGAATATACCATCATCAAGCCGGGGATGGAATTTGATCCTATGAAAGCCAAATGGACTACTGTTAGCTTAGCAAAGCCGATGACCTTGACCAATGCGACTGCTCCTGACGGCAGTACTGTATATGTCAGAAAGAAGGGTACCGATGAGAATTCCTCTAAGAATATCAGCTTAATGCTATCCTCCGCTATTACAAGCTTTGATGTAAACATAAGAAGGCCGTAACCTTCTAAGGCATAGAAAGCTATGACGCATACAAAAAAGGCAGCCCCCCGGCTGCCTTTTTTGTCTTTTTATTACGCCTTCTCACTACTCTTCGATGTCAACATCCGCTTCAAGTGCTGCGATTTCGTACTTCTCTAAGATGATTTTCTGGATTTTGTCTCTTGTATCCGAATTAATCGGATGAGCAATATCCCTATACTCACCATCTCCGGCTTTTCTGCTCGGCATTGCGATAAACAGGCCCTTGTCCCCTTCAATTACCTTGATATCATGAACTACGAATTCATTATCAATGGTAATTGATACAACTGCCTTCATCTTGCCCTCCTTACTAACCTTACGTACGCGTACATCAGTAATCTGCATGGCATAATCCCCCTTCTGTCAATATTTATCGTTAGTTTAAGAAAAAGTTATGTAAACTTAATGTTAACTCCCCTTTTTCCATTACTACGTTCCACAGGTACTTTTCCACTTAGTAAATTATACCTATCTGCTGTCAGTGAGACTATTATACCATATTTAATCAAAAATGTGAATATTTTTTACAAGATTCTAGATAAAATTTACATCTTTTTAAATATTTTCCATCCAATAACAGATTTTTGGCTCCTTCTATGCTTTTTTTCACTATTTGTAAATGTAGTCTTGCATTCTAGCACATAAAAAAGAATATATTACAGTAAAACGAAAACTCTTCTATTGATTGTTTATTCTTGGGAAATCTTTCTCTAAGTCTTGTAATTTAGTTAAAAAAGGTTATAATAGCTATAGAAAAAACACCAAATGTAAAATCAACAGAATAGGAAGTGCCATATGTACAAAATAGACTTTAGTAATCCCTGCCGAATCCATTTTATCGGGATCGGTGGAATTAGCATGAGTGGCTTCGCTGAATACTTACATAATATCGGATATAAGGTCAGTGGTTCCGATAGCCACAAAAGTAAAATTACTGACCATCTGACTGATTTGGGTATTCCGGTTGCCATTGGGCAGAGAGCTGCTAATATAACGTCAGATATTGATGTGGTCGTCTATACCGCTGCAATCCATGAGGATAACGAGGAATTTGTTGAGGTAATCAACAAAAAAGTTCCGCTGCTGAACCGTGCGGAGCTGATCGGACAGCTGATGCTGAACTTTGATAATGCTGTAGCAATCTCGGGCACCCACGGTAAGACTACTACTACCTCTATGGTTTCATTGATTTTCATGGAAGGGGAGCTGGATCCTACCATATCCGTCGGAGGCATCCTGGATGCCATCGGAGGAAATATCCGCATGGGCAAATCAGAGCATTTTATCGCTGAAGCCTGCGAATATACCAACACCTTCCTTAGTTTCTTTCCGAAGAGAAGCATTATATTGAACATCGATGAGGATCATCTGGACTTCTTCAAGGATTTGAATGAAATCCGTACATCCTTTCATAAATTTGCCAAGCTTCTTCCTGAGAACGGCCAGCTGTTTATAAATGGTGAGATCGATGAGTACGAGGCACTTACGAAGGATCTGAGCTGTGAGGTATTTACTTATGGTATCATAGATCCTTCGCATCGGAAGACGGACCTTACCTATGATTATGCCGCAGACAATATTGTATTCGATGATTTCAGTACCGGAAGCTATGATTTTTATTATCGCGGTACCTTCATTGACCGGATCAAGCTGAACGTCATTGGTTTGCATAATGTATCTAATTCCTTACCGGCCATCGGACTGGCGCTTCAGGTTGGTATCCCTATGGATAAGATCAAATCTGCTTTACTAAAGTTTAGCGGTGTTGAACGCCGCTTTGAGTTAAAGGGTAAGGTCGGAGGCGTCACAATCATCGATGATTATGCCCATCATCCGACCGAGGTTACTGCCACCCTGACAGCAGCCAAGGCCTATCCTCATAATAACCTTTGGTGTGTCTTCCAGCCCCATACCTACACCCGCATGAAGGCTCACCTGACACATTTTGCAGAAGCCCTAGCCTTAGCCGACAAGATTGTGGTGGCAGATATTTATGCTGCCAGAGAGAAGGACCCCGGGGATATTTCATCGAAGGATTTGCTTACGGAGCTTGAGAAATTAGGGAAGGAAGCTTACTATTTCCCTTGCTTTGATGAAATTGAAACTTTTTTACTAGAAAATTGTATGAACGGCGACCTGTTGATAACTATGGGCGCCGGAGACATTGTAAAAGTAGGCGAAGCGCTTCTTGGACTTTAGTTATCCACAGTATCCACAGGATTATCAACAATTTTTCTGAATAATCCTGTGGATATTCTTATGTCCTTTGACTTTTCTACATTTATAGACTAAATCTCTATATTTTTTGTATTTTCATTATACTTCCTTATATTTTTACAATTTTTTACATCTTATTTAATAAAATTTATCCACATTATCCACACCATCCACATGGTCGGAAGTGCCGAAAGTGCGATAAAATAAGGTGTTTTCTTATGAAGGGTTCTATGCTATACTTATCACGGTGGCGGGTGGGAATACCAGCTCCGCAAGATGAATTTAGGGGATGGATGATCAAATGAATAAAATATCGCTGTGTACAGAAGGGACTTATGACGTAACGATCGTCCCGAATGCATTTATCGATGAGTATATGCCTTCTGCCAATGGTGCTTATGTAAAGGTATATCTGTATCTGCTCCGCTGCCTTCAGTCAGATGGGAAGGAGATCACCATATCCTCCATTGCCGATCATCTGGATCATACCGAGAAGGATATTCTACGTGCCTTGCATTACTGGGAGAAAATGAAGCTGCTGACGCTGAAGCTGAATGAACAGAAGGAAATTGCAGCAATACAGCTCTTGGATTTAACAAAATCACGTAAGCAAGGTCAAATAACGGTGAACCAAGCCGAAGTCGAGGACCTTGATACGGAGCTTGATGAGATTGCTGTCAGTATACATACTGAGACAAAGCCGGCAGCCAGAAAAAGCTATCCTGCGGAAAGAATAGCCGAGCTAGTCAATCAGGATGGCATTAAATATGCCATGAACATTGTTGAGATCTATCTGGACCGTCCTTTGAAGCCAATGGACATTCAGTTGATTCTCTATCTATATGAGGAGCTTCATTTTTCACCGGAGCTTATTATGTACCTCTTTGAGTATTGTGTCTCCAAGTCTAAGAAAAATGTCTCCTATATCGAAGCCGTTGCCCTTACCTGGGCAGAGGAAGGAATTGATACAGAGGAGAAGGCAAGGGAGGCTACTGCAGCCTATAACGAGCATTTTAATGCCGTAAATAAGGCTTTTGGGTTAAACCGTGCTCCCGGTCAGATCGAGCGTCAGTATATCACAAAATGGGTGGAGGTCTTCTCCTTCTCCGATGAGATAATTACAGAGGCTTGTAATCGGACCATCCTTCGAACGCAAAAGCCGGATTTCAAATATACCGATAAAATCCTTGAGACCTGGTTTAAGAAGGGTGCTAGAACCCAGGCGGATATCAAAAAATTGGATGAAGAGTTTTCAAAGGGGAATAAAGCGATCTCCGAGCATAAGAATAATTCTTCAGGAAAGCCTTCCTACAATAAACTGAATCAATTTCCTAAAAGAGAATATTCCAGTAAAGATTATGCCGAGCTTGAGCGCAAGCTTTTAAATAAGGGGTTATAAGGAGATTGCCATGGCTTTAAGAAATGATCAATATAATCAGATTTTGCGGGAATATGATAACCGAAGATTCCGAAATAAGCACGATCTGGATCAAAGAAAATTGGAGGCTTATGCCGCTGTTCCTGAGCTAAAAACCCTGGAGGATGAGATGATTACCCTCTCCGCTCAGAGCGGAAGGCTGGCTATTCAGGGTAACCCGGAGAGCCTGCTGGAGCTGAAGGCGAAAACCTTCGAGTTGAAGGCCCGTCAGACAGAGCTTCTGATCGAGCATGGATATCCCTCCGACTATTTATCGCTCCGGTATCACTGCTGCAAATGTAAGGATACCGGCTTTATCGGCAATGAGAAATGCAGCTGCTTTAAGCAGGCCATTGCAGATCTGATTTATGAAGGCTCAAATATGAAATCTGTTCTGAAGCAGGAAAATTTCAGCAACTTTTCCTTTCATTATTATTCTGATAGCTACATTGATGAGACCCTCGGCGTATCCCCATTATCAAACATGCAGAAAATTGTTGCCAGCTGCAAAAGCTTTGTTAGGCATTTTGGAAGCAAGCATGATAATATTCTTTTTCAGGGCTATGCCGGTGTTGGCAAAACCTTTCTTGCCAACTGCATCGCGAAGGAGCTTTTGGATCGTGGCTATACCGTTATCTATCTGACTGCCTTCCGGTTATTTGATATTTTGGAGAAAAATAAGTTCTCTAGGGAGGAGGAGGTTTCCTATTCTGCATCCAGTCAATTTGAATATATTCTGGACTGTGATTTATTGATTATTGATGATTTGGGAACAGAGCTGATTAACTCCTTCACAAGCTCACAAATTTATTTAATTATTAATGAACGTCTGTTGAAGCAAAAATCCACCATAATTTCTACCAACCTATCTCTGGATAATATAAACACGAATTATGGGGAACGCATCTACTCCCGGATCATCGGAAATTATTCCGTTCGTAGAATTATAGGGGAAGATATCAGACTACATAAGGCTTTGCATAATGCTTCGAAGTAAGGAACAACCATTATTTTACACACAAATGCTACTTGCTATGTAATTTTTTATATGATATAACTTGAAGTGGGTTATAGTCCAACAACACATTTTATGGAGGGATACGTAATGTCAAAGCATGAGAAGACCGTTGAAACCATTCCTGTAGGGCGGTTAGGTATCATTGCACTGGAAAGCAGCAAGGGCCTAGGCCGGAAAGTAAATGATTACCTTGTAGAATGGCGTAATGCGAGGGAAAGCGAACATAAGGGTACGATTGCCTTCACCGGTTATCAAAGAGATTCCTATTTGTTAAGCGCCTGCTGCCCCAGATTCGGCACAGGAGAAGCAAAGGGAATGATTAAGGAATCAGTTCGCGGTACTGATCTGTTCCTACTAGTGGATGTAACGAACTACAGTATGACCTACTCTGTCTGCGGACATACGAACCATATGTCCCCTGACGATCATTATCAGGATTTGAAGCGTATCATAGCGGCAGTTGGTGGTAAAGCGAGAAGAATTACCGTCATCATGCCCTATCTTTATGAAGGCAGGCAGCATAAGCGTAGCTCCAGAGAATCCCTGGATTGTGCCTTGGCCTTGCAGGAATTAACCAATATGGGAGTGGAAAGCATCATAACCTTCGATGCCCATGACCCCAGAGTACAAAACGCTATTCCGTTAAAGAGTCTGGAAACTGTCTCTCCTACGTATCAGTTTATCAAAGCTTTACTCAAAAATGTTCCCGATCTTAAAGTAGACTCCGATCATATGATGATCATCAGCCCCGATGAGGGAGGTATGTCAAGAGCGGTATACTATGCCAATGTCCTTGGTCTTGATATGGGTATGTTCTACAAGAGAAGGGATTATACGAAGATTATCAATGGACGTAATCCGATTGTTGCTCATGAATTTTTAGGAACGGATGTAGAGGGTAAGGATATTCTGATCATTGACGATATGATCTCCTCCGGAGAAAGCATCCTGGATGTGGCTTCAGAGTTAAAGCGCAGAAAGGCGAATCGGATCTTTGTAGCTTCCACCTTCGGTTTATTTACCGGCGGTTTGGACAAGTTTGACGAGGCCTACGAAAAAGGTCTCATTCACCGTCTTATGACAACCAATCTGATCTATCAGACTCCGGAGCTTCTGACCAAGCCCTATTATATTGATGTTGATATGAGTAAATATATTGCATTAATCATAGATACCATGAATCATGATAACAGCATCAGTGCTCTATTAAACCCGATTGAAAGAATCCATAGGATCATGGACAAATATCAGCAGGGAAATCAAGAGTCTTCCTCCTCAGAAGCAAATGAGGATTAATCCAGTCTCATAACATTATAATAACAATGATAGACACGGCACTCTCCGGGTAAGAAGCTGATTCCTATTCTTAGCTCGGAGGGTGCTTTTGCTATAGAGACTACTGTGAGGCTTCTCCCTTCCAATCCTCATAGAGGAAGGGCTCCGTCATCGTTTCATCATGGATTCTCTCCATGAAGGTATGCCAAATGGTACCGGGGTAGGAGGCACCCTTTAAATCCTCCAGTCGTTCCGGCAAATCATAGCCCACCCACACACCAGTTGTATAATAGGGGGTGTATCCGACGAACCATCCATCCTTACGGTCATCGGTGGTTCCTGTTTTTCCCGCACTGATCGTATCGGTAAGCTCCAGGCCCTTCGCGGTTCCCCGCTTGATTACCCCTGTCAGTGCTTCCGTGGTCATTCGGGCCGCCCTCGTCTGATAGACCTGCTTTGTGTAGATCTCATCTTTAACCAGCTCCCTGCCTTCGGCATCCATAATTTTAACAATACAGGTCGGTAGCCTGTAGATACCGTCGTTCTCTAAGGCCGCATAGGCAGAAGTCAGCTCAACCGGGCTGCTACCGACGGTCAGTCCTCCGAGGGATGCAGCCGGGACATAATCCCTCTCTGAAATCCTCATAAAATTCATGTCGTACAAATAGGATAAGGCCACCTGTGGTGTCAGCTCCTCAAACAACCTCCAGGCGATCGTATTCTTGGAGAGCTCAATCGCCCTCTGAAGCTTCATCTCACCGGAATAATTGTCTCCGGAATTTTTCGGTCCTCCATCAAAGGGCTCGTCCACCACCTTACTATCCGGATCATAGCCTCGCTCGAAGGCGGGTGTATATACTACCAGGGGTTTGATTGCACTTCCGGGCTGTCGATAGCTCTGATAAGCCCGATTTAAGGTATAGCCCTCCAGCTCCTGACTCCTGCCGCCAACAATCGCCACGACCCTTCCCGTATCATTGTCGATACAGACTGCCGCTCCCTGCAGCCGATAGACACCTTCCTCATTCTGATCCTTGAATTTCTCCAGCGCTTCATCCACCGATTGCTGCAAAAGCTCCTGCTTGTTAAGGTCAATGGAGGTATAGATCCGGTAGCCTGAGGTATAGAGCTGCTTCTGATAGCGGTAATATCGTTCGTCATATTCCTGTTCATAGGCCTTACGATCCTGTTCATCCGTAAACCGATTCCGAAATACAAAGCCCTCCTCCCTCATCAGGGCGCGAATCGCAGAATGATATACATAGGTTTCCACATAATTGTTCTTATCCTTCACCGGCAGCTTCAATTCAATCCTTTCTGCCAGTGCAGTTCTGTATTCAATCAGATTGATTTCCTCATCCTCCAGGAGCTGCAGTAGGATTCTGTCACGGCGTTCTAAGGTATCCTCCATATTCGTCAGTGGATTATAACGAGTCGGATTATTCGGGATTGCGCACAGGAAAGCAATCTGGGAAAGCGTCAGATTGCTGATACCCTTATTGAAATAGCCGTTGGCCGCAGCCATAATTCCATAATGCCCATTGGCAAAATAGATATTATTCATATAGTACTCTAAAATATCCGTCTTGGAATATCTCCGCTCCAGCTCCTGGGCAATGAAGATCTCCTTGATCTTACGCTCATATGTAACCTCATGGGAAAGGAATATATTCCTGGCCAGCTGCTGTGTAATTGTACTTGCCCCCTGGGTAATCTCCCCCTTATTCTTGATCAGTGCAATCGCAGCACGGACATTGGCAAGATAGTCTACTCCCTTATGATACATGAATTTCTTGTCCTCTGAGGTAAGCATCGAAGCAATGACCAATTCGGGAATATCCTGAAACTTAATATAATAGACATCCTTCTCCGCCTTTAGGGCTGTAATCAATCCCCCCTCCGAATCATATACCAAACTTGTCTGGGAGGCCCGGAAGGTCTCGGGAGAAGATCCGCTGACCAGCTTCTTTGCTTCCGACTGCATTTGAAGAATCGTCCGCCCGTAAGTGTGATAAAAATATGCGATACCAATTACAATGGCTAGAAGCGCGAAAAGGAGCAACACCTTCAGGCTTAGCTGAATCGCCTGCCGGGGGCTTAAATGTTCCTTCTTATTCCTGGTCCTTTGCTTTCTGTCCATGCTATCTATCTCCCTGTAGTCTTAAACCTCATGAGCGTTCCTTTTTCAAGGTATCATACCCTGGAGCATTTGTGTGATTTTCCCACTTGTTCCGTGCTAGCTCCTAAGCGATGGCCTGTCGCTCACCTAATTGTACAATAAGTTCGGCGGCCACAACAAGGTTTGCGTCGTATCTTATATCTTCTATGATAATTCCAAATAATGATAGGAACGTCCCAGCTCCTCCAGTATCCTTTGCTCTCTCCTATGACAGGTAAATAATAGGATCTGCCCTCTTCCGGCGATCCTTTGGATCGCTGCCTTCATGCGGTTTTCATCATAATAAGCAAAGCTGTCATCCAGTAGCAGGGGTAACTCATCCTTCCCCAGCAACAGGTCCGCTGCGGCAAGACGCAGGGACAGGTACACCTGATCCATTGTTCCTGCACTGAGTCTGTCCAGAGGTACATATTCTCCATGATGGCACACCTTTACCTCCAGCTTCTCATCTACCTTAAGGTCGGTGTATCTTTGCTTTGTTACCTCCTTCATGGTTTCAGAAACAGCGCGGTTTAGCTGCTGTCCGAAGCTATCGTGGATGTCCGTGGATAATCCTTGAATCGTACTTAGGGCAAGTCGGATGGCCGAAAGCTCCAGGGCTGCCTCCTTCTGTCTTTGTTCCAGACGGGTTTGTTGTTCCCTATTCAATAGCAGCTCTTCTTCATTCCCTTCCAGCGTACTGATTTCCCAACGGAGCTTTTCGATTTGAATTCTGCAGGCATTCAACCCTTCTGTCAGTTCCTCCTGTTTTCCCAGGGCTTCCTGCTTCCTGGACCGTATCACCTCGGTAAGTCTATGAACTGCCCCATCATTTAACTCTTCTTCTGAAAGAAAGAGCTGCATATAGGTCATGATCTGCTCCAATAAGAGATCCTCTCTGTCCTCCAGCTCCGACTTATCTTGAGAAAGCTCTTTAAGCCTTAGCTTCCCATGCTCCAGCATATAAGAGGTCTTCATCAGCTCTTCCTGCCGAAATGTCAGCTCCTGTAGGGAGGATACCTTGAATTTATCAGCAAGTTCTCTCCATCTGCTGTCCGCCCTCTTATATCGGTCCTCCTGCTCCCTTACTCGCTCTTCATAATTCTTCAGGAAACGATTCATCCTGCTGCCTAAGAATAGAAAGACCAGACTTCCTGTGATCATTGCTCCGGCAAAGACACCGATGCGGACCTGAGCAGGCAGCAAGAGGAAGGCAATGAGGGCTAAGGCATAGGAGGGCACAATACTGAGGAGTAAATTCCTGAGACTTCTTCTCCTGGCAGCCTCCTTCCTCTCCTCCTCCAGTGCTATGAGAAGGCTTTCCTGTTCAGGCAGGCGTGTGCATAATTCTCCCGCCTCCTTCAGCTCCTCCCGCAAAGCCTCTATTTCTGCGGCTTCCTTCTCAAGAAGCTGATTCTGCTGCCTTAGCTCCTCTATCTGTGCTTCCAGGAGCTGTCCCTTACAGACCAGCTCCTGATATGCTCCATACTTTTCCAGGATCGCAGGAAGCTGTTCCATCCTTTGAAGCATTTCCTGATTAAGCTCCTTTACGGCTGCGTCCAAATTGCCCTTAAGCTCCTGCTCTTCTGAAAGAAGCTGTCTGAGCCCGATCATAAGACCCTTCAGCTTCTCTTCCCTTGCTTCCCCCTCCTCGATTTTAAGCTTCAGTTTCTTAAGCTCCTCCACCTGATCCGCCACCTCCAGCGCCCTTCGCTGCTCGTTCAGTGAGGCAACCGCTTTCGTTACATCTACCTCCCTGCTCTTTGCTACGGATAGGTTCGTAATATAATTTCTCACCTGTTCTGCCAGCTCCCGGTCAGTTCGGGCATTCAGCTGACCGATGCTTACCGTATTTCGGTAGGCTGCTTCCGTAAGTCCGGGGATCAGCTCACTGATCATCCCGTCAGCCAGCGTAACCTCTCTACCCGTTTCCAAATCCAGAACAGTAAAGCTTTTATCATTCCCATGGAAGCTTCTTAGGAGGCGGTAGTCCCTGCCTTGAAGAAGAATATCCATCTGGCCCCGGTAGGCACCGGGATAATCCCAGGGCAGATATTTCATATAGATATCATCCTTTGACGCGGCGCCCCTGCCCCTTGCCCGTTCAATTCCGAACAGCATCCCCTTCATAAAGGTATGCAGGGTGGTCTTACCGGCTTCATTTTCCCCATAGATCAAATTGATCCCCGGCTTCAGCTCCAGCTCATAGTTATGAAATCTTCCGAAATAATTCATTTTTAGCTTTTTAAATTGCATGCCGACCAGTCCTTTCCGGGCCTATTCCTATTCCTTCCTCTGATACATACAGAGCCATTGGATTCATGGAGCCTATCCGTCCATTGATCTATTTCCTAGCTTATGATTACCTGTTACGCCTTCTCTTGTTAAGAGGATCAGTTTATTTATCCCTTGCTCCAAGAAGTGCTTCTATCCCATAATAAAGCGCCTTTCTTGTTACCTCATCCTGTTTCTCACTTTCCCGAATTCTCTGGATAAACTGTCCAATGATATTATCAGCATTTTCACGGTATAGGGCATCAAAGTCATAGTCCGGCACGGATTCATCCGTCACCTCTAGGACATTTCCCAGCTGATAGAGGGCCTGCGTATCAAATCGTATGGCTTCGTCCCGAAGTCCCTGTAGAAGTAGTCGGTAGATATTCCTGCTGCCCTGCTGTAAAATCCCTTCCTGGGCCTGATCCATTAAAGCGCCGTTGGTCGTATCCGGAGTGACTTTTAGTGTCAGTACTTTATATTCTCTGACCGCACTGGGGATCAATTGAAGCTGTGTCTGTCTGCCGCCTCCCCCGGATTCCTCAAGGATCTCTCCGAGAATATAGCCCCTTTCCCCTGTTTCATTCCTATCCAGAGGCTCCAGAGAACCACTATAGGCCATTTTTGAGCCGATCAGCTCCGGCTTATGGATGTGTCCCAGGGCCACATAATCAAAGCCTGCCTCGGCTAATCTCCTTCGATTGATCGGGATATCCCTTTCATCCCCTCCGTGGGCGAGAAGGATATTTCTCCTATCCCTATGGATCGGCTTTTGGTTATCATAGAGCGGCTCCATAATATCTCTGGAGTGATAGCTGAAGCCATGGACCTCCGTGTTCAGCTCCGGATAGAACACGGATTCCGGCTTATCCCCAAGGAACATATGCACTCGCTCATCCCATATAAAATCCTGATAATAGGATCTTGCTCCGATATAATCATGGTTTCCGGCCATCAGCACCACCCGGGCAGTCGTCAGCTTACCAAAGCAGTAATTTACCTCCTTCAGTTCTCTGGCTAAGGGCTGGCGGTGGAATAAATCTCCGGCAATTAGCAGTAGGTCTGCCTTATGCTCGTTACAGGCTTCGATCACCCTACGAAAGCTATCCCATAGCTCCTTCTCCCTCTCCTTACCCCAGGGCATATTTGAATCCGGAACAGCTCCCAGATGTACATCTGCGATATGTATGAACTTCAT
>JAEYRK010000010.1 GCA_023435645.1 Bacillota bacterium | reverse complement strand
TTACCTTCATGTATTTTATGAATCGTTATAATCAAATATCATTATATTACAAGCCGCTTCATAATACTACTGCAAAATACAGTAGGCATCCTTCTTTACAACGTATGAATAATGATGAATGATCCCTTTTATCTTACATATTTTTGATATTAAATAGTATGTATTGGAAATATATATGTATAAATGAATTCTGTCTGGTGGTTAGGCAATGAACACGGCTTCTAAAATAAAATATTATAGTAAGGTCTTTCTCCTAAGTTCGGTTTTTACCTTGTTATTGAGTTCAATTCTTCGTAATCTCAAAGATATCAGTGTTTTTCAAAATACAGATCCTGCTATCTGTGTTCCGATAATCATGTATCATCAGGTGCAAAACAATAACCTGGGGAAGGATGTCATCAGTCCCGCTGAATTTGAAAGTGATTTAAAATACCTATCCGATCAAAATTACAATACAATTACTATGACACAACTCATTGATTATGTGTATGATGGGGAGGAATTGCCTGAAAACCCTATTATATTAACCTTTGATGACGGTTATTTGAGCACCTATAAAAATGTCTATCCTCTCCTAAAGAAATATGACAGTAAAATTGTGCTCTCCATCATTGGAAAAAGCACCGATGATTTCTCTAAGGTAGTCGATAATCATATCGATGCCCACATGACCTGGGATCAGCTGAATGAGCTGAAGGAATCCGGTCTGGTTGAAATCCAGAATCACTCCTATAATTTACACAAAATCTCCAATCAACGATATGGCTGCTGCCAAATGACCAATGAACCCCTATGTGATTATGAGCAGTTTCTAGCTGCAGATGTTATGGAGCTTCAGGAGAAAGCAAAGACCTTCCTAAATTATACTCCCAATACCTTTACTTACCCCTATGGCAGATACAATGATACCGTAGAAGGTATCCTGAAAAAACTGGGCTTTAAGGCTACCCTGACCGCCACCTTCGGTATGAACCTTGTGAGTAAGGATTCACCTGATTCTCTCTATGGCCTGAAGCGTATATGCCGCTCCCACAATCAGTCCCTGGATAAATTACTAAAGCATGGGTATGCCACCATAAAAAACAGAGAAAGGAAGTAATGTCTCATTGACATATAAATAACCGAGGAGCAGCAGGAAGTCCCTATCGCTTCCTGCTGTTTCGGTCTTGTAGCAACTTGCTTTTTCCGGCCTTGCATTTGACATATTGTGGCATATGGATTATGATTTGATTAAATTCACGCGCACTGCTTCGGCGATTTAACGCTTTATTTTGCTTTGGGGAGAAACTGTTTGACCCAATGCATATGACCGAAAACTATGCAATTACTAATGTATTACTTTGACGTGGGAGGATATAATATTATGAAAGAAAAGCTTAGTATCGTCTTCTATTTATGTGCTTCATTAATCATATTTCTGTTGTTATATACCTTTTTGCATGAATTCGGCCATGCTCTGGTGGGGGTGACTTCCGGCGGGAAAATCACAGCATTTAAGTTAGGGATAGGAGCATATGTGCGGATAGAAGGTGCCAGCTATAATAGCTTTAGCTTACCTTTCATGAATGCCTTCGGTGCTCTTTTTCCATACTTATGCATATTGATTGCTATCAGCTTCTATCATAAAATAGCTGTAAATAACTTTATGCAAATGTTACTATTTCTGGTTTCTATCAGCATCTCCTTCAGTTTATTGCCTTGGGTGGTGATACCCTTTTTATACCCTAAGGGAAAGGCGCCCTTAAATGACGATGTTACAAAATTTATGATGAACAGTCATCTATCCCCTTGGGTGGTATCGCTCACAGCGATCGTTCTGATCTCTTTCTTGCTATTTATTACAATTAAGGTCAAGAAGGCACATATCGGATATATCAAAGTATTACAAAAGCTAAGGGACTGAGCTGTGATAATGATTGCTTGGTGAATTCCCCCTACTATATACTGGGAGCTGAGATAATAACCGGATCGTACATAACTACTTATTTCATTGGAGGTTATTATGAGAAAAACATTACAAACACTGCTGATCATCGGTACTGCCCTTTCTTTATTGACAGGATGTAAGAAATCCGAGACTAACTCCGGGGACGAAGTAAATGCCTTGACTGCAACTCCCAGCCCCCAGCCGACCTCTGTAGCTGAGACAGGGAAGGATAAACTTGTCCAAGAAAACCCTGGCAGCACTCAAAGGGATGAAAAAGATGTTGCCCCTGATGAGGCAGCTATGGCTCTGGCGGCCTATCGGCAGGTATTACAGAGTGAGATGAAGCTGAAGGATATGGATTTGAATCAAGATTATTATCTAAAGGATTTCCTGGATCAGGATGAAACCAAAGGTAGTATTCAGCGCTTTACCGTACTTGATATGAATCATGACAATATACCGGAAGTCGTTCTTGAAATAGCAAAAAATCAAGAAGAACCGACCTATAAAGTGCTTCATTATTCCAACGATGAAGTATATGGTTGTAATTTTGTATACCGTGCAATGAAGCAATTGAAGGCCGATGGAACCTTTTCATTTTCAAGCGGTGCGGCAGACTCAGGTTTTGGGGCTCTGCGCTTTGAGAATCATTCCTGTGAAATAGATATTCTAGCCAGCTCTGAGTCAAGCTGGAACAAGGATGAACTCACCATATCCTACTTTATCAATCAGAAACCGGTTACGGAAGTCGAATTTAATGCTATCCTTGATACACAAGATCAGAAAGAGGATGCCGTTTGGTATGAATTCTCTCAAGAAAATATGGATAAGCTGCTTTTACCGATTAAATAGGGGTAAAAGTATAGGTAACATCCTTGATGATGGGCTTAGTCTGCCAGAACAACCCTAATGTATTCATAGAAGGAGGATAAGATAAATGAAGGTTGGGTTTATCGGATATGGTAGTATGGGGAGCATGTTATTGAAGCAATTGATCTTGACAGAAGCGTTGAAACCTGGTGATATCATTGTTTTCAACCGTACAGAGGCTAAGCTGGAAGCATTACGAGTGAAATACCCTGACATAGTAGTTGCTTCCAATGTGAAGGAGGTTACAGAGAAAGCAAAGTACATCTTCCTCTGTACGAAAGCCCTGGATACGATTCAGATATTGGACCAAATCAAAGGATCCCTCACTCCGGAGCATCATCTCATCTCTATCTCCGGGGCAATCAAAGCTAGTGATATCCGTCAATGCACGAATACCTCCGTAAGCAAATTGATTCCGGCAGTCACCTCAGAGGTTCTGGACGGAGTATCACTGATTTATCATGGGGACGGCACTCGCAAGGAGGATGCTGAAATTATCGAAAACTTGCTCGGCAATATCAGTCAGGTGAAGCGATTACCTGAAGATGAATTTGCACTAATCACTGAAGTTACAAGCTGTGGCCCCGGACTAATTGCCGGGATATTCCGGGAATTCCTTGCGTCAGCTACCAGACATTCGGATACATACAGCAGAGATGAGCTACAGGAGCTGTTGATTAGAACCTTATATGGAACCTCCAAGCTATTTCTTGAGCAGGGACTCTCCTTTGATGAAACAATAACAAGAGTCGCAGTCAAAGGAGGCATTACCGAAGAAGGAATTTTGGTTTTTGAAGATCAGCTTCCCAAGGTATTCGATGAGATGTTTGATCACATGCTGGAGAAGCGAAGGGTCTTCGATCAGAAGGTTGAGGAGGTCTTAACAGCCAAGCAAACTTGCTAATTTAAATTGGGTAAAAAAGCTTTTAATGCTTTTCATATAATGTTATGAGTAAAGGTATATCAGGAAAATCTGATATACCTTTATTTACAATCCCACTATATGGTATAAAGTGCATACCTGCATTGCTTTTTAAAACAAAACTGGATTGTCAACAGTAATCTAGACAACTTTTTTAAGGGTAATCCCATTATTGCTATTATCTATCGTCCAATTTTTTTTTAGTAAGCCCCACTCAAGAAACCTACACTTCTCCGATAGAACCAACCAGATGTCCATTTAAATCAATATATTTTGTTTTAGCTATTCATTCCCATCATCTTCGATAACTTCTCCGCAGATTGTATTGCAATCCATAACTTATTACCCTTAGCAGCGATCCTTTTATACTTAAGTTTTGCTGCTTCGCTATTACCTTTGATTTCTTCTATCTGCGCCAGGGAATATAATATGTATAAGTACTCTCTTTTACTATAATTAGTTTTATCCTTTAGTAATTGCATGAAGTATTCGTAACTCTCCTCATATTTACCTAAATAAAAGTACCTTCCTCCAATAAGAAGTTTGATATATTGTTGCTGTCTCTTCCCTAAAGGCTGTAGTAACGCTATTTGAGTTTCAAATAAACGCTCTGCTTGCATGATATCGCCAAGTTCGTAGCAACAAATTATTAAATTAATGGTATATGCTAACATGATAGTTCTATTCTTTAATATCTTTTCCTCATCTATATCCAGCAGAATATCTTTCGCTCTATTAAATTCTCCCTTGCACATTAATCCGGCAGACAAACTGATTGCTATATATTCGGCTAATTTAGGGTTCTTCTCAATGATCTTTGCTTGCTTTTCTGTGCGCTGCAAAAAGGCCTCAGGATCGCATTCTTCATCCAATAGGTTAATGCGCTTCTTACTTCGCCATACCGATAATGTAAAATATATACCCATTACAATAATAGCGGTAAGTCCAGCAGAAATCGGATAATTCAAACCCAAACCTAGAAAGATTATCAATATAATTATTGTACTTCCCATCAATATAATACGGTGTAAAAGCATCATAAAACCTCCTCGATAAAAGTCTTCATAAGATAATTAAGCCATCACTTAATTTGCTAGTTTACCAAGTGGATTAAATTGAAAATAATGCTCAATTTCCATTTCTCTACCCACATTTTACCACTATAACTGACAGAATAAAACAATTATTTAATCTCGTTCGACATCCTATGTCGTACTATTCTGTTAAAATCCTTTTCGTTCGACCTTCTTTCAGATAAAGGTGCAATTTTTTCTTTAAGTTCAGGTTCTCATATGTTAATAGCCGATAGCACTTAGTCTATATAAAAACCACCTTTCTGATGAGATTATTCATATCTAATTCTCACCAAAAAGATGGTATCTATTATCAAAGACACAAACTATTTTACAACTACCGGCACAACTTAATACTACTTTTTCTATCGAGGACAATCTCTAGAAGAAATCATCTATTCCTACACATTTATTTAGTTAGTCTTTAGCTTTCGGAGCTGGTACGTATTCAAACTTATCATTCTCATTCAATTTAACTGTACCATACTCAGTGATTCCTTTTTCTTCGTATTGCATGTATTTAAAAACTGAAAATTCTTTTGATTTTCCAAATATATCCGGGGCTACAACCACGAATCTTTGAGATGTAAAATTGTACTTTTTACCATCTATTATATATTTCCCATCCTTTTTATATAGGGTAGAAGTAATCGTTTCAAATCTTCTGGAAGGATTGCTATTATTTAGAAAATCGTCGTAGTCTATATATCCGTTCGCATCAACCTTCTTCCCTGCCGGTTTTATATAGTACCATTTGCCATCAATTTTAACTATGTTAGCAATGCCGTAAGTTAATATGGCTGTTTTATTTTCTATTTTAAGTATATTACATGCTGTCTGCATAAATCTTGCAAATTCTTTTTCATATGCTATTTTATCCATTATTAATGATGTAATTGTTTTTGAATGCGGTTTGACATATACATCTGGTAGATAAATACCATCATCATAATCGATGTTATATCTAAGCCAATTGAATACTCTGTATAATTTCATATAATCTTCAGTTTCATCAGCTGTAACCTTGTCAACTATTTCCTTAACTGCTTTTAATTCTTCATCCGTTACTTTTGGTAATTTAGTTGATGATAATGAGTCAATATTAATTTCATCATACTTTATTGTTTTAGTTGCAGATTTTTGATTTCCTACATATGCAACTACACTAAAGTTTTCTAAAAATTTATGGGAGTAGTGTATAGTACCTCCATTTTTTACTGTCATACTATCTTTAGATACCTTACCATTAATACTATAATATAGCTTTGCTTTTTTATTAGGATGTGTAACAGTAAATTCTAAATCCTGAGTTGAATACATTTTAATTTTTACTTCTGGTGCTGGTACTTTCGTTGCTGCATTGATACTTTCTCTTGGTATGAAAGTCATTATTAATACTAGTAGTAAACCGATTACCCTCTTCATATTTTGCCCCCTTATGATTGCTAATAACAATGATAATAATACTTTGCTTGGTTTGTTTTTCATTTTAATACGTCTCTTGGTATTATACCTTATTATGTTATAATTTGTCATATATATCAATAGTATTTATGAATTTATTCGGGTCTTTGACACCTTTTGACCTGCCCACCACCATTTATGATGGTGGTGGGCGAAGCAAATCCACAAAATGCGGATTTACCCAGATCTTTAGTAACACTACTATGTTTGTACTATAAATAATGATACTCCTAAGCATTCATCCTTATAATAATCACCCTTTAACACAGCAATGGTACGAAATTTAATATGAAGCATTAAGCGCTTTTGCTTCTTTTAGTTCTATTTTTGCCTTATGTCCATGCTGCCAAATTGGTTGAGTCATCTAACTGGCCTACTACATTATGAGATTCCACAAATCGTTTATCATATTTATTTAAAGTTAAAATGGACCTGGATGCTTACTATACATGCATCCTCGTGGTTACCGGTAGCTTTTATCAAGAAGTTAATCCAGATAACGTATAATTGATTTCAAAAAATGGACATGAGTCCATAGCCGTTTGGTTAAATAATCAGCACCACCAGTGTGAACTGGTGGTTTGCTCTGCCCCTGTAAGGGGCTAATGCCGGCATGGGCCTCAAAGGCCCTTCGAAAGTAAAGGCCTCAACCGCACCACTTTCTCAGGCTAACCCTTACAAGGGTTTTCTATTTGCCTTTTATTACTGGCTCACCCGTGAACGGGTCGATATACTCTTTTAGCGTCAGTTGGTCTTCTGCTACATCATCCATCAATTGATTTTTAATATACTCTTCAATCTTCTTTGCATTTTTTCCAACTGTATCTACAAAGTACCCTCTACACCAAAATTTTCGATTTCCATACTTGTACTTCAAATTTGCATGTCTATCAAATATCATGAGTGAGCTCTTTCCCTTTAAATATCCCATAAATGCAGATACACTGATGTTTGGTGGAATTCTCACAAGCATGTGTATATGATCCCTACAACACTCTGCCTCGATTATTTCTACACCTTTTCTTTTACATAATGTACTCAATATATTTGCTACATCTGCTTTTATGTTTCCATATACTATCTGTCTTCAAAACTTAGGAGCAAATACTATGTGGTATTTACATTCCCATGTCGTATGTGATAATGTATTCTTATCCAATTGGATACCTCCTTTGTTATTTTAGTGCGGTTTGAGACCCACACTTATTATAACAAAGGAGTTTTCTTATGAAAACGCTAGAAGCCATTGGGGTCCACCAGCATAGCTGGTGGTTTTTTAAAGATAGCCCTACAATAAGAGCCACCTATCATGATTTCATAAATAGGTGGCTCAGTTCATAACTTTATTATTCAGTTCACAACTTTATTATTCAGTTCATAACTTTAATATTTTTATACACAACATTTGTGAGTTCTCATAAAGTTTGAGATTTTTTTAATGGATTTGTTGGGTTTTAGACATACCATTCTCAAATAGTATGAGACGAATTCTCATAAAGTTTGAGATTTTCCTCATAATTCTCATAAAGTTTGAGATTTTCTCACTCTGTAGACTAAACTTAGTTTCACCAGCGATAATCTTACTAATATCAGAATTTATCCATGGTATAAATCCAGATGCCCTAAACTTTGCTAAAAAACATTTGCTATTGATAAAACTGTCTGTTTAGCAATTCAATACAGGATTTTGCCATCATAGAATTAATATTTATAATCGTAATATTATCCCATGCGGCTAATCCATTTAATAGTACAATATTATATTTACTATTCCTTCTTACGCTAGGATACTTTATACCATCGAAACCTGCAGCAACTGCACAGTCAGCCACAAATCTAGTAAATACATACTGTGGTTTATACCAGCCGTCGCCTTCTTCAGGGGAACTAATTAACGAGGACCATGCAGCCACATTTAACAAACTGTTACAATCGTTATTAATATCAAATAAATCCAGTATTTTTAACGGATCATTAATTTTTATCTCAGCAAAAGCAATGCCACTTGCTGGCCTTCTTAATTCACAGAAGCATGTTGCCACATCATCTGCCAAGTATAAAGCAGGCATTCCTGAATGATTAAACCGTCCCTCCGCTATCTTATAACGCGGGGGGTATTTAAAATCATCACCGGTATACTTTTTATTCACCTCATATGATCTAGCACGATATAAGAATTTATTTATAGTTATTTTATTGGTACTTCTTCCTAACTTCTGTATTTCATCAAAAATACTAAATGCAAAAGGATGCGATAGCAAAATAAATGGTGACATATTGGCAATATCTTTAATTTCTTGTAATATTTTATCAACATTGTCTGGAAGATCAAATTCTAAATTATATGGACACATGTTATAAATTAATGGATTATCGCAGTTAGGACAGTTGATATGCTGAATAAATCGGTCGAATTCTACTTCTGTGAAGAACCCACTTAACTTCGACCCGCTATAAAATCCTTTTACACTTATACAATTACGTTGTAATACATAATTACGATTATTAGTAGCTGACCATTTGTTTATAAAATCTGATATATAAATATCTATTACCAGAAAAAGTGCTTACCATGAAAGAAAAATAGTGCTTACCATACCCCTGAAAAAAGTGTGAGTAATCTTGTGTAGTTTGAGCCACGGCACACCGGAACTGCGGCTCTGCCGCATAAGAATATTCAAAGTGCTTACCGTACAATAGAAAAAACTCCTTACCGCGCTCTGAAAAAAGTGCCTACCATACATCAGAAAAAAGTGCTTGACTTTTACACATGAAGCATCTGGATCAAATGCAATCTGCTGATGAAGCAGCTTACATAGCCGGTTAACTACCGGTAACCAAACGGCTAAATTTGAATTTGCGAAAAATCCTTGACAGTATCAAATCTACAAAAAACTTTACCGGTCCTCTGATAACACCTTTGCACCTATGTGCTCTAAAATAAAGACTATCTAGGATAGCCTGGATGTATAAAAAATCAACCCTAAATTATATATTTACAAGTCTTCTGGGGGATACAAAACATTCAGTTTTTGAAGCTATAGATTATTATTTCAAAGAGACTAGCCAGGACAAGATATCTATTATAAACCCTTTTACATTTTCTTTACAACACTTGTCTTCGTTCTTTTGATTATTGATCCTTACTTATAGCTGGAACAGTGTAATACACTCAATATATGACATGTATAAAAATTACCACTTATAATGTACTATTAAGTCAACTAATGAATTGATTATTCCGTGAGCAATTATACTAGTACCAATACTTTTAGATTTCCAAACAAGATATCCAAGAATAAGAGCAACTACAAATGTAGCAATAAAGTTTACGGGGTATAGAGGTAAATAATACACATGACCAATACAGAAAAATGCTGCCTGAAAAAAACAAATCCAAATCAGGTTCAAACCTTTTTTTTCCAAGCAGCCCCATAGGAAGCCTCGGAATAACGGTTCTTCCATAATCGCAGCATGCGACATTTGAGTAACAACACACACTAAATAAGTTATAATTGAAGCTTTATATTCACTACTAGTTTCATTTCTGCTATATATTAAGCTCAACACAATAGCTGTTATTACTCCTATAAATACAGATAGTATAAACCATTTAATATGATATTTGAATTTATCAATATGTATTTTCGTATGGCTAATAACTAAAGATAGGCAAAGGAGAACGCTAACAATAATATTGAACCAAATAAAAAATAAACTATTAAATGGAATATGTACTTTTGCAAAAAAATATACTATTGGCTTTAAAATTGGCGTGAGTAAAAAAATTGTTATTGCAAAAATATTAATTTTAAATTGTGATAGCTTATTTCTTTCAAGAAATATTAAAACTGCTGTTAAAAAGTAAGTACCATTTATATATATAAGAAACAAGTTATCAGAAGATATACTTAAAATTGTAAATTGAGGTATAATCAATAATGGAAATCGTAAAATCAATAACCCTATAAATATAACAGCAAAAATGTATTTTTCTCCTTTCTTTTCATTGTTTGTTCTCTTATCATATACAGCTTGTTTTATTTTCATAATTACCTTTCTTTAATAATTCATTAAATGTTGTGGATTTAACCACATTTTATCTGGATAATTTTTAGGCTGAGAACGCATGCAAATGCGTATTTCAAGATATTAATATGATCTTTATATCAAAATTGTATAAAAAAAACCAGCTAATAAAGTTAAGAAATATTTGGTTTTCTGATCAGCATGGTAATGGGAGTCGTTTTGGTGCTCTATGAAAATTATGTAAATTTAATTCAGTTTCTGATATATGTAAAGTATCATACATATAAAATTAAGGACTAGTTTTCCTGTACATGTCCAAAACGCGTCATAGCAGCAAATTCGCATTTGAGTAAATCTGCCTGGTAAAATGAATAGATTAAATCTTATCAATCTACCAGGCAGTTCTACATACTACTTTTACATTAATAATTTTACTATGTAAGAGTAAGTTAAAGTGCTACCTGTTTGCCACAAATGAACATACAACCCTTCCAGCACGTTCCTGAGCAAGTATAGTCACAAGATCCCATACATCCGCCTATGCAATTTTCACCACATGATGAGTCACATGCAATACATAAACGAACCATAGGTATAATATTATCTCCTGTTTTAATTTTGCTTGAATAGTTATCCATTTTATCACCTCCTCTTAATGTTTACTTATATTATCTTTATAATAAATTGCATTACTTTCATGTTTTACTATAAAATAACGTTTTAAAATTATCATTTGAATTCATTAATTCATGATATAGCCCAATTTGATTAATTTTTCCATCGTTAAGTAAAATTATTTTATCACTTTCCATTACTAGAGAAGTACTATGACTGATAGCGATAATAATAATATTTTTTGATAAATTTTTTATTATATTAATAATATCTTTTTCAGCCTCACCATCTAAATCTGAAGTAACTTCATCTAATAATAAAATTGGAGTATTTCTTAATAAAACTCTAGCCAAACATAATTTTTGTTTTTGTCCACTAGACAATGAAATTCCACCTACACCCAATATAGAATTATATTGACTTTTTAATGATATTATATAATCATGAATTCTTACTTTCTTACATATATCTACTATTAAATCAAATTGTGTGTCATTTCCCATTTTTATATTATTTATTATAGTATCGTTTAAAATAAAAGGTTCTTTTTGCATGTATGAAAAATAATATCTAAGTTTATTAATAGGCATTTGTTTAATACTTATTGAATTAATAAAAATATCTCCTTCATCATATTCATATAATCTTTCAAAAAGTTTAAAAAGAGTACTTTTACCACATCCATTTCGTCCTACGATAGAATATAATCCGGCGCTATTACATTCAAATGATATATTTTTTAATATATTATCACTTCCATAGCTAAATTTAATGTCTTTAATTATAAAATTCATTACATCAAGCTGATTATTATAAATATAACCATCGTTTATTTCAATATCTTCCTTTTCTATAGACATAATTCTTTCTAGACTAACATATAAACTTTGCTTACCTAAATCTAATGTTAATAGTGCATTTATTGCACCATTTAATTTAGATAAATAAGAGCTAAAAGAAATTAGACTACCAATTGTAAGTTTTCCAAATGATATAAGACTAGCCGAAATATATAGTAATAAAACGCTAAAGAAATTATTTATAATATCTTTTAAAATAGTAATTATAGTATTTAATTTATTTTGATCTTTAAATACAGCATAATAATTTTTCAAATGTTTATTAAAATCTGAACTTATATATTCTTCTGATTGAAATATTTTAATATTTTTTATGTTTAATAAAGCTTCATTTAAATAGTTAGTATATTTATCTACATTTCTTCGTAAATTATCATATAAAATTTTTAACTTATTTTTGAACACTAAATTAATTATATATGGCATGGCTATAAAAAACATTGAAATTAATGATAAATAAATAGATGTTTTATACATAAATACTAAGGATATAATAATGTTCAATATTATCATAAAAATACTTGTAATTACATTTATATAAAAATTAACTATGATTGAGATGTCCCCTTCAAAACGAGATAATAGTTCTCCAATAGTATATTTATCTATACACTCACATTTCATTGAAAATATATGATAAAAAAATTTCCTTCTTATATTATTGCTGATGCGTGTTGTTACAATAATACCATAATAATTCTCCAAGGAACCAAATAATGTAATAAATAATAAAATTAATAAATATGTAATTAGATTAAATTTAAGCCGTATAATATTTCCTGATGCAACTAAATCTATTAATTTACCATATATGTATGGACTAAAACTTTGTACTACTGCAGCACATAACACAAAAAGGCAAAGTAATATCAGAAGTTTATTCTCTGATTTAAAGTATTTGTTATATAATTCTAAATAATTAATAGTAAATTTATTTTTACGTTTCATCATTTAATATAATTTCATTGGTTTCAAAGTTTATAGTTAAAAAACCATTTATACTGGTTTTCCAGTTATATTTAGCAATATTTATAGACCACCACTCTTGAAAAAAATTATTGTTCTCATCAATATCTAGTTTTAATTTTTCAAATAATAATGGATTTAAGTCTAAGCTTATTATTTTTAAAAGATTATCATAAGCTAATTTTTTCTCAAACGCATCATAAATATCACTTTTTTCTTGTTCTGTTACACATGTGTATGAACTCCTTATCTCCTTTATATCACTAAATTTTAAAGAACAACTCGTATAAATATCATCATAAAAACTTAATATCTCTTCCAGGTTTATGTACTCTTTATCAAAGAATTTTACAACTTGGAAATAATCTCTAACAAAATCTTTAACACGAAAATCAGAACCATCAATAGAAAAAAATATTTTAATAGCCACATGTAACTCTATATAATCATTTTGATAAATATATTTATTCATTTTGGTTTTAACTTTTTCTTTGTTGTTATTCTCAAAATAATATTTCATTATGGGTTGGTATATTTCTTTATAATTATAAACTATATTATATATACTTCTTAATTTTAAACATTCTAGTGGATTGAAAATTCTCATATATCTATCAACCATCTCCTCCCTATATGCAAGCTCATAAAGCCATTCATAAGAAACCTTAATTGATGGTGTGCTAATTATGTAATTGACATCCAAACAATTTAAAATATTCAAAAAGTTGATTAAACCTGTCGGCCAATCAAACATAATCTGAGAGGCTATTATACTACTATTAAGTCCCCCATCATTTTCTAAAAAAGTTTCTAGATTATTTAAATCGTCAGCATATTGAGAAGCTATGTTTTGCAGATGATATAAAAGATTACAATAGTCCATGCTTGAAAGAGTATTAAAAAGCATATTACTTTCATTTAATGAAACTCTACTCTTAATATTGAATATTTGGTACAATATATTTTGGTTTTTTAGTACATATTCATTATCACATTTAGTAGATTTTATATCACTAATAAGTAAGCCACACTCACATTTACCATAAAAAAGCTTATTAATAGTTATCTTTTCTTTACAACGTGGACACTCATCTACAAGATAAATCTCGTGATCAATGCAGACTTTAATAAGCTCATTTTTCCAATGAATCCTTTCATAAGATTCTTCGCTGTAGCATTTAGGGCACACACCTGCTTTAGTATGACTAGTATAATCATTACGATAACCAAAATTAAATCTTTTTGCTGTCATATCTTCAATGACTTTAGTATCAATACCTGTTACTTCAGAAAATCTTACAATATGTTTTTCTTTGAGTTCTCCATAAAAATTATCAATACCTCTCAGAAAAAACCCGATTAATTCCGCTATCTGATTTACCCTACACGAATTCTCAGAACATAATCTTAATACATAATTCCCAATAGATTCATTTGTATAGGGTACTGGATGTCTTAAAAGTCTATCAGCCATTTTTCACCTCAAAAAAAGAACAGAGAGATATCTATTAGATAGTATCTCTCTGTTTACTCAAAGCACCAGATGATAATTTACATTGAGTGATACTTAAAAACAAAAGTGAAATTTGCAAACATTCTGAACTAATAGTCTCAAACTTTTTGAGAACAAGTCTCAAACTATTTGAGAATAATCTCAAACTATTTGAGAACTCACAACATTCACATCGAACCTACCATTCTACTCCACAGTTACCGACTTTGCCAGATTCCTGGGCTTATCCAGATCGATACCCTTTCCTACTGCCACATAATAGGACAGCAGCTGGAGCGGGATCACTGCCAGTGAGGTTGTGAAATGCTGGTCCGTGACAGGAATTTTGATCATCATATCGGATACCTTTGCTGCATCCTCATAGCCTTCATTGACCACAGCCAGAACCTTAGCTCCTCTGGATTGGACCTCCACGATATTGCTGACGGTCTTCTTATATAATTCCTCCTGGGTTAGCAGTGCAGTGACCAGGGTTCCCTCTTCAATCAGGGCAATCGGTCCATGCTTCAGCTCTCCGGCAGGATATGCCTCGGAATGGATATAGGAGATTTCCTTCAGCTTTAGGGAGCCCTCCATTGCTGTGGTATAATCCACACCCCTGCCGATAAAGAAGCTATCCTTAACAGCCACGAATTTGGAAGCCATATATTGAATCTCCGGTACCTTGTTGTCTAGAATCTGTTGAATCTGATCCGGTAGCTTCTGAAGCTTCGTAAGGAGTGTTTGGAAGGTGTCCTGATTCAGGGCTCCGCGTACCTTCCCTAAATGCATGGCTAACAGGTACAGCGCAGACAGCTGAGTGGAGTATGCCTTCGTGGTTGCCACAGCGATTTCCGGTCCTGCCCAGGTATACATGACATTGTCTGCTTCTCTGGCGATGGAGCTGCCCACCACATTGATGATTCCCAGAACCTTGCAGCCCTGGCGCTTCGCTTCCCGCAGAGCAGCCAGAGAGTCTGCCGTCTCACCGGATTGGCTGATGATGATGGTCAGATTATCCTCCATCAGGAGCGGTTTACGATAGCGGAATTCAGAAGCCAGATCCACTTCCACCGGAATCTTAGCCAGATTCTCAATTACATACTTGCCCGTTGTTCCCGTATGATAGGCAGAGCCACAGGCTACGATGAATATCTTCTTCAGCTTCTTGATCTCCTCATCACTCATATGAAGCTCATCTATGACAATATCATTGTCCCTAATTCTCGGACGGAGTGTATCTCTGACCGCCTTCGGCTGCTCGAAGATCTCCTTCAGCATGAAATGTTCATAGCCGCCCTTCTCTGCTGCCGTGATGTCCCATTCCACTGTTGTCATAATCTTCTCAACCGGTTCCAGATCCGAATTATAGAATCGAACGGACTTCCTGGTCAAAAGTACAATTTCGCCATTCTCGATATAATATACATTTCTGGTATGCTTTAAGATTGCAGGAACATCGGAAGCAATATAGTTCCCGGCCTCTGATACACCGACAATCAACGGACTATCCTTCCTCACAGCGTAGAATTCGTCGGGATGGTCATTGAAGATGATTCCCAATGCATAGGAACCCTCCATCTTTGATAATGCCTTGGCTATGGCAGCCATCGCATCTCCCTCATAATAATGGTCCAATAGCTGAACCACCACCTCGGTATCTGTCTCGCTTTGGAACTGATACCCCTTATCGGTTAAGTTCTTCTTAATCTTCAGGTAATTCTCGATAATCCCATTATGTACGACTGCAATTGATTCGTTGGTGTTGAAATGAGGATGGGAGTTCATATCGGAGGGTGCCCCGTGGGTTGCCCATCTGGTATGTCCTATACCCAGGGTCCCCGACAAGGTCTCCCCACCCTTCGTCAGATCACTGAGGACCTGTAATCTTCCCTTACATTTTGTAACATGTATTTTAGTCCCATCATTAACGGCCAAACCTGCCGAATCATAACCTCTGTATTCCAACTTAGCCAAGCCATCCAGAAGAATGGGTGCTGCCTGCTTCTCACCAATATAACCGACAATTCCACACATAACATTGTCTCCTTTTCTTATTCATCATACCCTTTATCGTATTCCCGTTGTTAGTGAAAATAAACTTGTATCACATACTTCTTTTTTCGATATATTATCACATTCCGACCAACTTGTCACTAAAATACCAAAGGCAACCTTCATTTTTAATGTACAATAACATCCTTTATCTTCTATTTCCTGTAAAATGCAGCCGCTTCCTGAAAGCTTCCGGCTAAAATATTCTGATTATTCAAGGCCTTTACCCCATCCACCATACGACGAACAAAGCCCTCCAGCTTACCCATATATTCTTCCGTGGATATCTGACCATCCGATACATAGGTGAGTCCCTTCTCCCAGCTGGCGGTCAGTTCTGCATTCAATAGAGATTTGATTGAAGCATTCACTACTTCATAGATCAGCTCCCCCTGTAGGGTCGGAGTGATCACCTGTGTCTTCTTCGTCAGATTGAGATACGAGATCTTAATCAGCTTATTCAGAATCTCAGCCCGGGTAGCACTGGTTCCGAATCCGCTTCCCTTAATCTGCGCCCTGAGCTCCTCATCCTCAATCAGCTGTCCTGCATTCTCCATGGCAAGAATTAAGGTACCTGAGGTATACCGTTTGGGAGGTACTGTCTCACCTTCCTTCACCTTCAGCGCCATAACCGGCAGTAGCATTCCCTTCTTCAGGTTCATGATGACCTGCATGAAAGCCTGGTCGGAATTCTCCTCATCGGCGTTCTCCTCCGAGGCTTCCTTTCCTTCCGTCTCCCCCTTCTCCTCCATGGTCCTGTCCTTCCTTTCAGAAGGATTTCCAAGCACCTTAAGATAGCCCTCCTTCTCAAGAACCCGGAAGGTTGCGAAGAAGCTTTCCTTCTTCATTCTGGCTGTGATACTGATCTTACGGTACTCTGCTGCCGGATAGAAGATACTTAGGAAACGCTTAACGATTGTCTCATAGACCCTGGCTGCGGTCGGTGATACACTATTAAGGGCATTGATGCCCTGTCCTGTGGGAATGATGGCATAGTGATCCGTAATCTGGCTGTCATTGACATAGCGGGTCTTCGCGATATTCTTGTAGGAACCCTGCTCCAGGATCTCACCGGCATACTCCCTGGCACTGTTTAAGCTCTGGAGCCCCTTAATATTCTTATCAATCTCCTTGGCAACAGCAGTGGATAATACTCTTGCATCGGTTCTGGGATAGGTCACCAGCTTCTTCTCATATAGCTCCTGAACGATCTTTAAGGTCTCATCGGGACTGATCTTGAATATCCTCGCACAGTCATTCTGAAGCTCTGCCAGATTATATAACAGGGGAGGATTCTTATTCTCCTTTTTCTTCTCCAGCTGAGTAATCTCTGCCAGCAGCTGCTCCGGGGATGTGATCCCTAATAAGCTCTCCTGTATTCCAGGCTGTCCATGGTTGGGTAACGCTGCGAAGGAATTATCCTCCCTACGATCACTGTCCGATATAGCAGCCCAGGTCCCATCCTCCTTCAAAGCAGGAATATTCCCGGCCAGGTCAGAGATCAGTCTTAATGCTGAGGCTTTCTCTGAAAATCCGTTTTCCTTATATAATAGTGGGGAAAGATGATAATCAGAACCCTCCACCGCACGAAATTCTGCTTGAAAGCTCTTGTCCTCTGCGGATAGCTGTGAGATCACCCGGTAAAAGGGGGTCTTTACAAAGCTACGGATCTCCCGCTCCCGTCTGACCACCATTCCCAGTACACAGGTCATCACTCTACCCACGGAGATGGCAGACCACTGTCCGGAGTTCAGGAACCTTTGTACTTCATTCCCATATTTTAAGGTGAGGATCCTGGAGAAGTTAATTCCCATGAGGTAATCCTCCTTGGCCCGCAAATAAGCTGCATTGGACAGGTTATCATAAGCGGACAGGGGCTTCGCTTCCTTAATGCCACGGAGGATTTCCTCCTCTGTCTGGGAGTCGATCCAGACTCTTTTTCTGGTCTTGGAGGCAGGAACCTTAGCGGCCTGATCCACCAGGCGATATATGTATTCTCCTTCCCGTCCGGAGTCCGTACAGACGTAGATGGTATCCACATCCTTGCGATTTAACAGCTCCTTTACAATATGGAACTGCTTCTTCACATTTGGAATTACTTCATATATAAACTCCTTCGGAAGGAATGGAAGTGTCTCCATGGTCCATTTCTTCAGATTCGGATTGTAGGCCTCCGGATAGCTCATGGTAACTAAATGGCCCACGCACCAGGTTACGATGGCATGCTCCGATTCTATATATCCGTCCTGCTTTCTTCCGGATATTTTAAGTGCCTTGGCAAATTCCGTTGCTACACTAGGTTTCTCTGCGATAAATAAACTTTTTGACATGACTGACCAACTTTCTTCCCTTACAAAAGCATTGTCCTGCTTCTGCTTCTCTTATGAGCCCCGGATCATTTCAGCTTCTACTGATAGAAGGTACCCTATCCGGTTACCATAAGTATACCTTAAAAGCTTGGATAGGACAAACATTAATTCATTCGTGAAATCGGAGAATATTATCATTATTTTTATTGAATATTGATAGGGTATCGTATACAATAAATGTAGTATTGAGAACTACATGAATGTGATTAGGAGGAAGCCATGAGGGAATACCAATTATTCAGTGATTCAGCCTGTGATTTGCCGGAAAGCTTAGTAAGAGAGCATCAGATCGGATTGATTCCTTTTTACGTAAGCTTTGACCGTGAAACCTATTATAAGGAAAACATTGATATCACCAAGGAGACCTTTTTTGAAACCCTCACAACAAAGCACCTCTTTGCAATTACCTCCCTACCCTCCGTACAGGATTATATCAGTGCCTTTCGTCCGGCCCTTAAGGCAGGTCATGATATTCTCTGTCTATGTCTTACCCAGAAGTTCAGCGGTTCCTATCAATCTGCATTGAATGCAAAGCATATCCTGGAGGAGCAATACCCGGAGGCTTCCATCCAGATCATTGACAGCATTCAGGCTACCGGCGGACAAGGACTCCTGCTACTTCAGATGGCAGAAATGAAGCGTGCCGGACTTGCCATACCAGAGGTAGTAGAAATTACGAACAAGCTGAAGACAACCGCCCGAATCATGTTTACCGTTGATACCCTGGAGTATCTGGCTCAGGGCAGAAGAATCGGTAAGGTAATCGCTTTGGCGAAGAATATGCTGGATTTAAAGCCCTTAATACAGCTAAAGGAAGCAGAGCTGATTCCGTATTCCAATATCCGTGGTCGCAAGAAGTCGCTGGATAAGGTATTTGATATGGTAAAGGAATATTTCGCAGAATTCAAAGAGGATCCGGCAGATTATGATTTTAGCATTGCAAATGCCAATACCCTTTCGGATGCACAGGTCCTGCAACAGCACATCGAGCAGTTTACCGGACAGAATATGCGCAACCCGATTTTTCAAATTGGGGTTACGATTGGTACCTATACAGGTCCCGGTGCCCTCGGGATTTGTTTTGTAAAAAAATATGACCGGATTTAAGGAGGATATCACCATGTCAGCCAAAACAACCAATTATGAAAATTTAGCAGACAGTCTGATCAGCAAATTCAATAAGCGGGGGATCGAGGGATATTATTGTGAGAATGCAGAGGAAGCCCTCCTGATGGCGAAGCGTTTCTTAACTCCCGGCTGCTCCATCTCCTGGGGTGGCTCAGAAACTCTGGAGGAAATCGGATTAATTGATTATCTGAAGGAATCTGATTACATACTTTATGATCGCCATGCGGCAAAGACTCCGGAAGAAGCATCCTTACTGTATAGCAAAATTGTAACGGTTGATTATTTCTTTATGAGCTCCAATGCCATTACACTGGATGGACAGCTGGTCAATATCGACGGAAGGGGAAATCGGGTAGCCTGCTTGATCACAGGACCAAAGAATGTTATCGTGATCGCCGGTATGAATAAGATTGTTACTGATGTGGACACCGGCATTGAAAGGGTCCGCAATATGGCAGCTCCTCCGAACAACATCCGCCTGAATAGAAAGACCCCCTGTGCTGAGCTGGGCAGATGTGCAAACTGTCTTGTGGATGACTGCATCTGCTGTGAAATTGTCATTACAAGAAAGTCCTTAATACCGGGCCGCATCAAGGTAATCCTGGTTGGTGAGGAACTTGGCTACTAAGACTATACTGTAAGGCTTGGCAGGAAAGTGCGAATGAAAATGCATAAGAATTAATATGATATAGCAAGATAATAGTTAATCGATAGAAGAAAGGATGATAATTATGTCAAAGGATAATCAAGCTCCGATGGATCTGAGCACCTCCGTTACAGTTACGGTGGATGTAACTAAAATTGTGAAATATGTATGCTGTGCCGGTGTGTTTGTCGTAGGAATTATATTTGGTACTAAGTGCTGCCATAAAATGATGGAGGAAGGGTTCTTTAAGCTCTAGTAGAACCTTGAAGATACCATGGAATAATCGCAGTACACCTAAATGGAACCCTGGGAGATTTTTGGAATCATTCTCCCGGGGTTCTTATGCGTATCTATGATCCTATGAACCATTGTACTGGTGAACAATCCGTCCTTACTGCTATGGAATTAACAGCGTGTACTACGCCATCTTCTACCTTCTATAATGCCGAGATTGGGTAATACAGCTCACATTCGCAGTATTGCTTGTTACATTTCGCATAGTTGATCATTTCAAACCGGAAGTTTTCGGTCAGATGAAACTCCACGGTAGGAATCCAGTTATGATGTATGAACTGCCATAAGTCCTTCAGCTTCTCTGCGGTGATCTCCTCCGGGCGATGGGGACCCATATAGGTAAAGACTCCATACTTATGGGGTTTGATATGCTTCACCTTCATATTGGGGCCAACAATACTGTTCTGATTAATCTTCACCGAGGGCTGATAATAGGTATAGCCACAGGGTTTCTTTGGCTCAGTTGTAAAACCGATATAGATGTCCTTATCCACCGGATTAATTACCTCCGGTTTCCTATGATAGAAGAACTCCACTCCAAGCTTATTAGCGGTGAACTCCCTCAGGTTCTCTTCCTTATTAATTTGATATTCCACTCCTGCAATGGAGAAGGCCGGTAATACGGTGACGGACTTAAAGAACATCAAACCCTCTCCGGAGCAATTCATGAAGTCTGCGTTGAATCTGTCCAGGATATTTAAGGGACAGGGGTTTCTCCTCCATTTTGCCGGTGTAATTTGAAATTCCTCCTTGAAGACTCTTTGAAAGGTCCTCTCCCACCCCAGACAATACTTCGAAGCGATGAATTCAATGCTATTTTTCTGATTCATCAGATCGCTTAAGGACTGGGCAATCCTTCTCCTTCTGACATACTCCATCAATCCTGTTGAGGTAGCCCCCTTCCAGATTCTCAGCAGATGGAACTTGGATAGGTTGACATTCTCCGATATCTGATCCAGATCCAGCTCCGTAAGCAGATTGTTCTCGATATATTCTGTAGTCTTCTTGATTATTTCCAACAGATAATTGTCCATGGCAGCCCCCTGATCGTTCCCGAACCTAAGTTTCCTTGATCATCCTATATCAGTCCACCTATCATAAGTATACCTATAGGACCATTGAATGGATCATTTCTTAGCCGTCATTGTTAATTGCCGGTTCACCAGCTGTCTGCAATTCTTCAAATATTATAGCATATGGGATGGACTTTGCACGGAATAATTTAACATTTTTTCATCTTAGCAATTTCTGTCCTGTTTTCCTTAGGAGATAGCAATTTCTGTCCTGTATTTGACCTTACGAAGGGTATAATGATACCATTCAGGCTGCTGTCGTCCTTCCCGCCTTCCCATACCGACTGCAGTATGAGGCTGTATTGATTCTGATTGAGAAAGGATGAGAATATGGATAATTGCTTACAAGCAACACTGAAGGAGAGATACCTGGCAGCTACTGAAAGCTTTGTTGACAAGGTCAAGGCCGACCCCAATGTCATCGCTGTCATCATCTGCGGAAGTCTGGCCTATGACCAGGTCTGGGAAAAGAGTGACATTGATATGACTGTTGTAATCCGGGACCAGGTGATTAAGAATGACTCCTACTGCATCATAGAGGATGATATTACCATCAATGTCAGTATCGCTCCGAGAAGCTCCTTCAAGAGATTTCTGGAACGTTCCACCGGCGGCTCCTTTATACAATCCTATTTCGCGAAGGGACAGATCGTCTACTCCACGGACGACAGCTTCAATGATTATTTTGAAGAACTGAGAACCATCGGCAGTGATGATATTGCCTTAAATATCTTCTATGATGCCTGCAATCTGGTCCATGCGTATGAAAAAGCCACAAAATGGCTACAGGTCAAGAAGGATCCCATCTATGCCCAGTATTATCTTCTGGGTGCAGCAGAATACATGGCAAGAATTGAGGTTACTCTTAAGGGTGAGCCCCCCACCAGGGAAGTAATCCAGCAGGCCCTAAGGATTAACCCGACCCTCATCACTCCATATTATCAGAATGCCATGTCCCGACTTTATACAGAGGAGGAGCTTCAGTCATTGATTCACGGTATTGATGCTTATCTTCAGCAGCATCTGGATGTCATCAAGCAGCCGGTACTGGAGTATATGAAGGATCAGGAGCTAAAGACTGTAACGATGCTTACGAAGTATTTTCATACGGATGGACATTACCTCATCGGGATATTTGATTATCTGACAGAAAAGGGGGTTCTGGCGAAGGTATCCCAGACGATCCGTATCACACCCCGCGGTAAGAAGTCTGTAGAGGAGATCTGCTATCTCTATCTTCCATAAAACAGCAGGGTTCTGACACCGCTGAACTGCCTGAGCATGCATATGTTTCATAGAAAGGAGTTATCCTATGTCAGTACGTTCCAGCATCGAGATCTCCGGTGCTAAGCAAAATAACCTAAAGAATATCTCAGTTGAGATCCCCAGGGATAAGCTTACCGTAATCACCGGTGTATCCGGCTCCGGTAAATCCTCCCTTGCCTTCGATGTCCTGTACGGAGAGGGTCAGAGACGCTTCCTGGACTCAATCTCAAACTTTGCAAAGAGCCGTATCAGTCAGCTGAAGAAGGCTAAGGTGGATTATGTCCGTGGTCTGTCACCGGTAATCGCCATCGAACAGAAGAAGGGAAATAATAACCCCCGCTCCACTGTTGGTACTGTTACAGATATCAATGATTATCTAAGACTCTTGTATTCCACTGCCGGCATCGGAAGATGTCCTGCCTGCCATCACCCACTGCAGCAGCTCTCCGCCGCACAGATTGCCGAGCATATCTGCACCCTGCCAAAGAATACGGTAATAGAGCTTCGGGCACCGGTATATAAGGTCTATGGGGAGGATTATAACTATACCTTCCAGAGGCTAAGGGAAAAGGGCTTTAAGAAGCTGCTGGTGGACGGAGAACACTTCTCTCTCTCGGATAAGAGAGAGCTTAATGAAGCGAAATCCTATCATATGGAGTTGATTATAGACCGATTTACCCTAAAGAGTGATTCCTATATTCAGCTGACTAAGTCCATTGAAGCCTCCATGCTTGCTCTGGAGGAGGATTTTATGATTCAGGTGGAGGTTGTAGGTGGTGCGCCTGCCTCCTTCTATGAGGGCTTCGCATGTCCCGAGCATCATACTTTCCTGTGTGAGATGCAGCCCTTCCACTTCTCCTTTAACACATCCGTCAGTGCCTGCCATACCTGCCTGGGTGTCGGTATGTCCTATGTGGTCGAGCCCCGCTTCCTGGTCGTAGCACCGGAGAAAAGTATCAATCGTGGCGCCTTGAAGAATACAGTATATAACCTCAACGGGAAGGATAGCTATCGGGGAGTCATGCTCTATAGTCTGTCGGAACAGTATGGTTTCAGTCTGGATACCCCTTTCAATGAGCTCCCGAATGAAATCCATGAGCTCCTATTCTATGGCTCAAAAGGTGAACCGGTAAAAATGCTCCAACCGCCATATTCAACAAAGCGCAACTGGATCGTCGGCAGAGAGGTTCCCTTTGGCGGTTTTGTCCATGAATTTGAACACTGGTACCGTTCCTACATCCGAAGAACCTCCACAACGGAAGCCTTCGAGCCCTCCTTTATTAAGGAGTGCATGATTGAGAAGATCTGTCCGGAATGCCAGGGGGCAAGACTTAAAAAGCAGCGGCTTCAGGTTACGGTCGGAGGCAAGAGCATAGATGAGCTGTGTAAGCTGCAGCTACCGGAGCTCCTCTTGTTCCTCGAAGCCCTGACCTTTGAGGATAGGATTCGTGAGGTAGCCAATACCATCGTACGGGAATTATCCACAAGGATTAAGCTATTGGTTGATATCGGGCTTCATTATATCAACCTCGGTAGGAGAAGTGACAGCATCTCCGGCGGAGAGATGCAGAGAATTAAGATGTCCACCCAGATCAGCAGTGAGCTGATGGGCATGCTCTATGTCATGGATGAGCCCAGCATCGGACTTCACCCCAGGGATTCCGGCAAGGTAATCGAGACGATGAAGAGACTTAGGGATATTGGTAATACAGTAATTGTCGTAGAGCATGACCTGGATACCATTCGGAATGCGGATCATATCATCGAGATCGGTCCCGGTCCCGGTATCCACGGTGGAACTGTCGTAGCCAGCGGTAAGCTTCAGGATATCATGCGGGAGGACACCTCTGTCACAGGACAATTCCTGTCCGGTAAGGCTTCAATCCCGGTACCGAAGCAGCGCAGGAGGCTGGGGGATGAATTTCTCTCCATCCAGGGAGCCAGAGAAAACAACCTGAAGAATGTGGATCTGGACATTCCCTTAGGGGTATTCTTATGCATCACCGGAGTATCCGGTTCCGGCAAGAGCTCTCTGATCAATGAGATTCTCTATAAGCAGCTGAAGGTTGATAAGACCGGTGCCCGTATCGTTCCAGGGGTCCATGACTTCCTCTTCGGCTCTGAACAACTCAACAATGTAATCAACATCGATCAGTCCCCGATTGGAAGAAACTCCAAATCCAATCCTGCCACCTACATCGGTATCTATGATAAGATCCGTGAACTATTTGCCAAGCAGCCGGAGGCCATTGACCGAGGATATACCTCTCTGGACTTCTCTCTGACCCATGCCAATGGCTGTCGCTGCGAGCATTGCCAGGGCGATGGAATCATCGTAACTGATCTGCAGTTCATGGCGGATATTGAGACAGTCTGCCCCATGTGTAAGGGAAGACGCTTCTCTGAGGAGGGTCTGGAGATCAAATACCGGGGCAAAAGCATCTCGGATGTCCTGGAAATGACCGTGGAGGAGGCGCTTGAATTCTTCAAGGAGCATACCTACCTTAGGCATAAATTAAATGTCATGCACGTGCTGGGCCTCGGTTATATGTGTCTTGGTCAGAGCTCCACCACCCTCTCCGGCGGTGAGGCACAACGGGTAAAGCTGGCTTATGAGCTGGCTAAGATTAAGAAGGGCGCTCACAACCTGTATATTCTCGATGAGCCCACGACAGGTCTTCATCTATCGGATATTGCTAAGCTTCTGGATTGCTTGAATAAGCTGGTGGATCAGGGACACTCCGTGATCGTAATCGAGCATCATCTGGATGTCATTAAGTCAGCGGACTATATCATTGATATAGGTCCGGAGGGCGGAAGCCAGGGCGGTTATATCGTGGCGGAAGGTACCCCCGAACAGATTGTGAAGGTACCGGAATCCTATACCGGTAGGTATCTGAAGGAGGTTTTGTATGAGGCCTAAGTAGGATCATAGGTAAGCTTGCATGATCCTATGCTTTACCCTCTAAAAAATATCGGGAGCTTCCCCTTACCAAGAAATACATGGTTGGGGTGCTCCCGCTTTCTTATTATTTTAATGAATATTGAGAATTTTATTGTAGGACAGCCTTCGTATATTGCTTCGTATAAGGGCATACCTCGATGCATTTACCGCATAGGGTGATCTTCTTATCCAAGACCTTAGCTGAAATCTCCCTGGCCTTCCGTCTACAGGCCATGGCATCAAAGAAATCATCCCTGTCAAGCTCCGGGCTCCAGTTCCTGCCTGAAATCGCCTTACCTGGGCAGGCCTCGGTACAGAGCCTACAGCTTCCGCACTTCGGCTGGAGAATGTTCTTCGGATAATCTAGGGGCGCATCCGTCAGTACCGTGGCTAACCTTATCGCAGAGCCATAGGGTTCCGTGATAAACAATGCGCTCTTACCAATCCAACCGAGACCAGCCTTCACTGCCACCGTCTTATGGGGCAGAATCGTCCGGAAGATACCGAATTCCTTCGTAGCAGCTACCAGCTGAGGATGGGCCTGGAAGCCCTGCCGCCTTATGTATTGAGAGCATTTGACTGCCAAATCATCCAATTGATGACTCAGACGGTGATAGTCCTCATAGTATTCCGTGGTGGGATAATCACAGATCCCTCGGATGATTTCCTTCGGATAGGCTAGCACAATGGCTATTCCAGAGGGGTACTCCGGTATCCCAAAGGGCTCTGTAGCAGAATCCTCGGTTCTTGGTCCTTCCATATCCACTACCTGATATAGGCCTTCCACCCTGGCGAATCCGACCATGGATGCTCCATTTTCCAGTAATAACTTCTCAATTTCTTGATTCATAAGCTTTCTCCTATTCTTATCCTACGGAATACTATGAATGGCTAATTGAATGAATACATTATTGATTCAAGGATTTTACCGGGCGGGCTTCAATATACCCCCGATATCCCTTCGGTGCCAGCTGGAAGCGGGGTGCCTCCTCCGATGCCCAGGTATACCCGTACAGAGTAGGATCATAATGCCCGATGGCCTCCATAACCTTGGCAATCTCCTCCATAAAATGTTCATCATCATAGGGAGGGCCTTGAAATACCATCAGCCTGCAGGGAGGGAGCTGAATGATTTCGTAGCCCTCCGGTGCTGCCTTCTCATAGCTTATCGGTAACTCAACTCCCTGAACATAGGTAGAGGTTCCGGGTTTGATCAGATGCTTCGGCAGCCACATACCAATCGGCTCATATAATGCTTCCTTCACACTGCTTAATAGGGCCCAGACATCACAGCCCACCTCCTGACAGTACTCAAAATACTCCGTCGCCGCTATTCCTCTCTTCAGTAATACCTTACGCTCCGGGCGCTCAATGATCTGTGTAAATACCATATCCGATTTCTTTTTCTCACTCATACGATTCTCTCCTTTATTTATGATTTGGTAATAGCCCCGGATATTATAGGGAATAAATAGTTGGATCGGAGGAGTCTCCTTGCTGTACTGCTTCGGTGAGATTCCGAATTCCTTTGAAAATGCCTTGGTAAAGCCTTCATGGGAATCAAAAACAAAATCAAAGGCAACATCTATGATTCTATGCTCCTCATCCCTCAGCATCAGCGCAGCCTTTGTCAACCGGATCGCCCTGATATAATCAAAGAGTGTCTTCCCCACCAGCTCTTTAAAAATCCTGGTACTATGCCAGGGGGAATATCCGGCAGCCTCAGAGATCTGCTTCAATGTAATCTTCTCATTGATATGGTCCTCAATATATCTCTGCATTCTCTCCACAGCAGCTACAACATCCATTTCCATCCTTCTTCCTCCTAATATCCATATTGCATCACCATGAGAATAGTATAGCGTATGAGGATATTAATTTCTTGACCTGGATTGCTTCTATGATACCACAATCTGGCAGTACTGTGCAATATTGTGAGAATCTTTCACATAACGTTCACGGTTTGTTAAAAAAATAATCACATTTATCAATTATGATGTATCTATCAGTTAATTCAATCCATTTGCCAACGAATTATTTCATATATACTTTCATGAACTCCCTTTTGATAAAGCCAGCGTTATCGCTGGCTTTTCCTCTGTGTTCCTCCTTGAAATGATTGAGGGATATATACATAAAACCCCTGCTCCAATGCCTCCGTAAGGTGAAAAAAGCATTCAGCAGGGGTTTGATTCATGACAGATGATACCGGCGTTCCGGTTTTCTCTTATTTCAGTTCTTCGTATAACGGATATTGATCCGTCAGGGTCTTCACCATCCTCATCGCCTGTTCCTTATTGGCATTTACATCGGTAATCAGCAGGTGGATGGCTTCCGCTATTACGTCCATATCCTTTGTGTTAAGGCCTCTGGTAGTAACCGCTGCAGTTCCGAGCCGGATACCGCTGGTGATAAAGGGTGATGCTGGATCATTCGGGATCGCATTCTTATTACAGGTGATATTCGCTGCATCCAAAAGCTTCTCCGCATCCTTACCGGTTACCTTCCTGTTCTGAAGATCTACCAGCATCAGGTGATTATCAGTGCCGCCGGACACCAGATTGAAGCCCCTCTTCATAAGGCCCGCTGCCAATGCCTGAGCGTTCTCGATGATCCTTCTGGCATAATCCTTAAAGCTGGGATCCAGCGCTTCCTTAAAGCATACAGCCTTCGCAGCAATCACATGCATCAGAGGTCCGCCTTGAATACCGGGGAATACTGACTTGTTCAGCTTATACTCCTCCGCAAACTCAGCACTGGAGAGGATCATTCCGCCTCTGGGTCCTCTTAAGGTCTTATGGGTGGTCGTAGTGGTTACATGGGCATAGGGGATTGGACTCTCATGATAGCCTGCTGCTACCAGACCTGCAATATGGGCCATATCCACCATCAGAATAGCACCGACTTCATCGGCTATCTCCCGAAATCTCTTAAAATCTATCTTTCTGGCATAGGCACTGGCGCCTGCAACGATTAATTTCGGTTTACTCTCCAGGGCGATCTTCTCAAGCGCTTCGTAATCAATGAAGCCCTGGTCATCCACACCATAGGGAACGATATGATAATAGCTTCCGCTCATATTTACCGGGCTTCCATGGGTCAGATGCCCGCCATGGGCCAAATTCATACCCATCACTGTATCGCCGGGTTTTAACAGTGCAAAGAAGACAGCCATATTGGCCTGTGCTCCGGAATGGGGCTGTACATTGGCATAGGTGCAGCCGAATAACTGCTTTGCGCGGTCAATTGCAAGATTTTCTGCGAGATCAACGTATTCACAGCCACCATAATACCTCTTGCCCGGATATCCCTCCGCATATTTGTTCGTTAACTGGCTTCCCATCGCTGCCATAACTGCTTTACTTACAAAGTTCTCTGAAGCGATTAGTTCGATATGGTCATTCTGTCTGCCGATCTCCAAGGAAATTGCATTGGCTAATTCGGGATCAAATGACTTGACTTCATCAAATGAGTACATCTTTTTCCATTCCTTTCTCTGCAAATTCATAACACTTACTATATCACATTAATTGAATAAAGGAAAGTGCCAGGGAGTAATCCGTCGATCATCTTTTATAACAATCTCTAATCTGATTTATAAGCTTAGAAAAAGCTCCTCGATTCTATCCCTGCTTGGGAGTCCTTCCGTAAAGGCAGCCGCACTGCCGGCTGCTACGCCATACTTCAGTGCCTGTTCATAATCCTCTTCGTGATAGTCCTCACTCAGGCTGTCCTTCCCTGATTTTAGTAAGCCAAAGAGAAAACCGGCCACAAGAGCATCCCCTGCTCCCATGATGGACTTTACCAAGGGGGGCCCTCTGCCTTATGACTTCACCGTGGGAATTCAGCAACAGAGCACCCTCTCCTGCCAGGGAGACCAATACATTCTGCGCACCTTCCGCTTGAAGCTGTTTCGCGCAGTAAAGAATACTCTCCTCTGTGGGCAGGCTTCGTTGAAACAGCCCTTCCAGCTCCTGCCTGTTCGGCTTGATCAGAAAGGGTCTATAACTTAGGGTATTCCTTAAAAGCTGACCCTCCGCATCTACAATCAGTTTGAGTCTACGATTCTTCAGATGGTCGCAAATATCAGCATAGGTATGGTCCCGGTTCTTTATACTGGTTGGAGCACTTCCGGACAATACAAGGATATCCCCATCCTGAAGCCTCCCAAGGCTCTGATACAGGATCTCCAGTTCTTTCATAGTAATGACCGGGCCCTGTCCGTTTATCTCCGTCTCCACCGCCTGCTCTGACTTCAGCTTCATATTGATCCTTGACAAACCCTCAGAGGCTGTTATAAAAGCAGTGGGTATCCCCCTCTGATGAAGTCTATTCTCTATCTCTCTACCTGTAAACCCAGCAATAAAACCTAGGATTAAGCTATCGGTGTCAAGCTGCCTTAATACGGTGGTGACGTTAATACCCTTTCCACCGACATAAAGCTCCTCCGCTTCCATCCTATGTAAATTACCGGGCTTCAATTCCGAAACCCGTGCCACATAATCAAGGGACGGGTTTAAGGTTACCGTATATATCATCATTGTACTCCAAGGTTATGTTTCCGAGCCGGGGCATTTCCTATGGCTGGAATAATACTTTCGCCTCCGCCATTTCTTTTATGAGGCTACAGATGATCAGGTCCGAAGCTCAACGGAAGAAGCTCCTCCAGGAAGAATATCTGATACTCCTCTTCTGATTTTGCCAGAATGACCAGAAATTTATTGGGATCAACAAACTCCCTCATCACCTGCCTGCAAACTCCGCAGGGTGGGGTATAATCCATCACCATACCATTTTTGCCACCGACGATGGCAATTGCTGCAAAGCGCTTCTCTCCCTCGCTGATCGCCTTAGAAAAGGCTGTTCTCTCCGCACATATGGTCGGACCTAAGGATGCATTCTCAATATTACACCCTGTATACACCTTATGCGAAGCAGTCAGTAACGCAGCACCTACCCAGAAATTCGAGTAGGGACTGTAGGCATTTTTCATCCCCTCCATAGCATCCCGAATTAAGTTTTTGATAACGGATCGGCTGACCAGACTTTGCTTTCCGATCAGCTCTCCCTTTTCCTGACGTATAAGGCTGTTCTTCGGTTCATTCTCCTTCTGCATCATCTAACCTCCTTATAGGATCAAAAATAGCTTATTTCTTAATAGCCGGTGCCCTCCTGGTTCTTTGCCAGCTTCACAATTCTGCTGGTGCCAAGTCTTGAGGCACCGAGCTCAATAAATTCTATTGCATCCTCAAAGGAAGAGATTCCACCAGCTGCTTTGATCTTAACCTGATTGCTGACATGCTTAGCAAATAGCTTCACATCCTCAAAGGTTGCACCTGACTTGGAAAAGCCGGTCGAGGTCTTGATATAATCGGCACCGGATCTTGAAACCACATCACACATCTTTATCTTTTCTTCCTCTGTCAGCAGGCAGGTTTCGATGATTACCTTAAGAATCTTATCGCCACAGGCAGCCTTCAGCTTCTTGATTTCCTCCAGGATCTGGTCATATTCCTTATCCTTCACAAGCCCGAGATTGATTACCATATCAATCTCATCTGCACCGTTATTGATGGCATCCTTCGTCTCATAAACCTTAACATCTGTTGTACTATATCCATTCGGAAATCCGATTACCGTACAGACCTTCATCCTATCCCCGACATAATCCTTCACTCTCTTCACATAAGAGGGTGGTATACAGACGGAAGCAACCTGATAAATGATGGCATCATCACAAATCTGTTTAATTTCCTCCCAGCTTGCTGTCTGTGTCAATAAGGTATGATCTACTTTTTCAAATATGAGTTTTTTATCCATTAATTTTTTGCCTTCTTTTCTAAATTATAATTGTTTATGCTCCGGTTTTAACAAGATTACGCGATTTCCAACGCGATTTCCATCATATCTCTGAAGGTCAGCTGCCTGTCTTCAGAGGAAAGGGATTCTCCGGTAAATACATGATCTGATACAGTCAAAATGCAGAGTGCCTTCTTCCCTGCTCTTGCAGCATTCATATAGAGGGCCGCTGCTTCCATCTCTACGGCAAGGACATTCATCTTCCTCCAGAGAGAGTTGGCATCTCTGTTATCATCATAGAAGGTATCTGACGAAAGAATATTACCAACGACGGTCTTAATATTCATCTTCTCAGCTGCTTCCACTGCCTTTCTTAGCAAACCAAAATCAGCAATCGGAGCATAGGTACCAGGTAGCTTATACTGGGCAGCATAATTGGAATTCGTCGAGGCACCCATGCCAATGACAATATCCCTCAGCTTAACATTCTCAGCAATTCCACCTGCTGAGCCAATCCTGATAATATTATTCACACCATAAAAATGATATAATTCATAGGAATAGATCCCAATGGAGGGCATTCCCATGCCGCTTCCCATGATAGAAACCTTCTTACCACGGTAGGTTCCGGTATATCCATACATGTTTCTTACTGTATTAAAGCATACAACATCCTTCAGGTAGTTTTCTGCAATAAATTTCGCTCTCAGCGGATCTCCGGGCATGAGGACTGTCTTTGCAATCTCACCCGCTTTTGCTTCATTATGTGGGGTAGGTATACTCATACTACTCCAACCTCCTTTATCATACTGTTATTTAGTAGCACGTCCATTTTACCACTATTTCTAGTAAAAGGCAATCGGCTTCCTCACCATAATACCGCATAAAAATAATATTATTCTTATTTTTCCAAACCCACCCTATGTTAATCATATCATGCTTAAAAGCCCTTAGGTCTATGCATTTTATTGAAGTATAATATGTATTTAGAAATATTGCCAATTTACAACATTGATTTCAATTTTGAACGTGCTATAATCACAATCATAATGCTCTATGAAAAAGGGCTGTTGCTTATCTATGCAGCTGCCGATGTTGGAAAGGTTTTATGACTATATTATTGGAGAGATACTTATGAAAAATTTACTAAGCATACAAACTATGCTGAAGCCGAAGCAGATTGTAGGTGAACTGCCCTCTAACTCAGCTGCCTATAAAAACTTCTATCGAATCGCCTGGCCCTCTGCTTTGGAGGCTCTGCTGGTCGGACTTGTAGGCTCTGTGGATACCATCATGGTCGGAACACTGGGTAAGGGTGCCATCGCTGCTGTCGGCATTACCAATCAACCAAAATACATCCTTCTCGCTATGATTATCTCTCTGAATGTCGGAGTCACAGCCGTCATTGCACGAAGAAGGGGACAATCCGACCAAAAGGGTGCTAACCTGGTCCTTCGCTCAGGAATTCTGTTATCCACCTTCATATCCCTGATTATGTCCGTCCTCGGTTATCTCTTTGCCCGTCCTATTTTATTACTGGCCGGTGCGGAAGCCTCCTATCTTTCCGATGCTATGGATTACTTCAGGGTTATCATGATCAGCATACCCTTCCAGTCTCTGAACCTAACCATTAATGCGGCCCAGCGGGGCTGTGGTAAGACGAAAATTTCTATGACCACAAATATCGTCAGTAATATCATTAATATCATATTCAACTATCTTCTGATCAATGGTATTGGATTCTTCCCAAGGCTTGGTGTAAAGGGAGCTGCCATCGCTACTGCAATGGGTGCCTTCGCTGCATTTTTAATTTCACTGACAACCCTGTTTCGAAGAAAGAATTATTTAAGCTTCCATCAAAAGGCCCTCTGGTCCATCAGTAAAAGGGTTGCCGGTCCTATCATGAAGGTGAGCAGCAGTGCCTTCGTAGAGCAGGTATTTATGAGAATTGGTTTTCTCGCCTATGCTGCAATCATCGCCAGACTCGGGACCACCGAATATGCGACACACTTGATTTGTATGAATATCCTAAGCCTCTCCTTTGCCTTCGGGGATGGCTTATCCATCGCTGCCTCTGCCCTTGTAGGGCAGAATTTAGGATCAAATCGACCGGATCTGTCCATTATCTATGGTAAGATCGGACAGCGGCTGGCTTTTATGATCTCCAGTGTAATCTTCTTTGTCTTCCTGTTTGGCAGAACATTTTTGGTTTCCCTGTTTAGCTCAGAGGCTGCTGTCGTAGCCCTAGGTGCCAATATCATGATTTTAGCTGCCCTTGGTACCCATGCACAGACCTCACAGGTGGTGATGAGTGGCTGTTTGAGAGGAGCGGGAGATACCGGCTTTATCGCCGTGACCTCCTTCTTAAGCGTAGCAGTAATTCGCCCCCTATTGACCTATCTGCTGTGCTATCCCGTCGGTCTTGGCTTATATGGAGCCTGGATTGCTTTGCTGATCGACCAGGTATTCCGCGTCATCACCAGCTTCAAGCGGTTTTCCGGCGGTAAATGGTCAACCATTACTCTTTAGAACCTTCCAAATATCTGTCCGACAAAAAGGAGAGGATGGTCTTATTCCATCCTCTCCTCTATCTCTCCGGTTCTTCTGTCCACAGCGTACCAGCCATAGGTCACCGTGTGTCCGATGCCGCTTTCTTCCTCATCTACAACAAATTCGTACAGATGAATCAGGTAATACCGGTCCCCCTCCGTCCCTTCACTAACCAGATAATAATCCGCTATATCGAGCTGATAATAATAGCTAAGATCGTCCCGATATACCTTTACGAAATTGGAGGCATATTTTTCCCTCACCCTGTCCAAGGCCTCAAGCTCTGTCAGGTATGCCTGCTCTTCTTCCACGCTCCCAATTAAATTTACAGCCTGAGTACGAGCATCCTGCCCCTTGTGATCTGACATGCTATCGTTACCGAATTGATTCCATATCATGAGAATGAGAAAGAAAACCGTCCTGTAGTTCAGCAAATTAATGTCCCCCTCTCCTAGCTGCCTAACTTCATCTTAGCATCGGTTTACATTATTTACCAGCTCTTTCGGACGGTAATAATCGACGATTTACTCGTCCTTTCTATTCTTTTTCCTTGATTCCATTTTAGCAAGACTTGCTCTCTGAATGGAGCTTGATCCATAACGGTCCCGAATCCGGTCAATCGCTGCATCCAGCTTTGCCCTCTTTTCATCCGTACCCAAGCCGAAGAGGTTCATCTGCCGCTCTGCATCCTCAGCTACGACCTTACTGGTCTGAAGACCCAGATTACGAATCGGTGACTGATCCCACAGCTCATCAAACAGGCTACAGGCTGCCTTATGAAGCTCATCCGTACTCTGTGTCGGACTGAGCAGTGTCATCTGATGGGAGGAGTTGCGAAACATAGAATCTACGATACTGACGGATACAACCTGAGCCCTTACATAATCCTTCCGAAGTCTGGCCCCCACGGACTCCGCCAGGGTTAGGAGAATCATTTTTGCTGTAGATTCCTCCTCCACATCAAAGGATATGGTTGTGGAGTTACCGTAGCCCTTATTCTTTACCTCCTCCTGCGATATGACGGAAGCATCCAATCCATTGGCAAAGCTGTGAATTACCTCCCCATGCTTCTTTAGGTGCGCTTTCAGTATCTCTACATCGGTTTGCGCCAGCTCTCCGATGGTTCTTATCCCCAGGGTATTTAACTTCTTTACGGTTGACTGTCCAACAGAGAACAGCTCTCCTACGGGAAGTCCCCACATCTTCTCCTTGATTTCCCAGGGAAAGAGTGTATGAACTCTATCCGGCTTCTGAAAATCCGAGGCCATCTTTGCCAGGAGCTTATTCGTAGATATTCCGATATTTACGGTAAAATGAAGCTCTTCCCGAATCCTTGTCCGAATCCTATCAGCCATCTCCAGGGGAGTTCCGAATAAGGCTTCCATACCCGTCATATCACAGAAGGCCTCGTCGATGGAGTATCTCTCTACACAGGGAGAGAAATCCATCAGAATTCCGATAAAGGCCTCTGAGTACTGCCGATAAAGACCATGGCTCGGCGGAACAAGGGTCAAGTTTGGGCATTTTTTTAGGGCATCCACAATCGCTTCCCCTGTCTTCACCCCACATTGCTTCGCCGGGTTGGATTTCGCCAGAATAATGCCATGACGCTTGCTCCTGTCACCAGCCACAGCGGAAGCAATCGTTCGCAGGTCCAGCGTATCCCCCTGTGAAAGACGATGCACGGCTTCCCAGCTTAAGAAGGCGTTATTGACATCTATATGAAATATTACCTTATCCAATCTTCCCTCCATAGCATGTTTTTTAGATGATATTTTCTTATTGATTCCTCTGCTCATCCTTCATCATAGCAAAGCCTGTATCAGCTGTAAAGAATAAAAACGGGCTGATAGCTCCCTCATAGCTGAGAAGCTATGTGGAGTCTATCAGCCCTATGCTGTAGTGTGGAAATTGTACTTTGTCTGATGACGATATTGCCTGCACGGATGGCTTCAATAAGCCATGCCGGATTGGAATACTTCCGTAATTATTTCATTCTCATCAGTTTGATTTATTGTTCTCCCCATGCTCATGCTTCTCTTGTATTTTGTCAGTTGATTCGCTATTCTTCCCCTTAAGCTTCCTTCCTATATATTTCTTATAGCTTCTTCTAATCAGTAGGCTACCGATCAGAAGCAAGGCCGCCCAGAACAGGATATAGGGAAGATTAACTGTAAAGCCTACAATAAAATCCTTAAAGCCTTCACTGATATTGTATATGGTGTCACTGAAGCCGTTCTTTATTCTGGTCATGACAGATACCTTTGCTTCTTCCTTCGGAGTAAAACGCTCTACTTCCTGAATATTGAGGGTTACCGTACTATAATCCACCTTATTGTCATAGATCCTCAACTGGGACTTATAGCTTTCCAGTTCATAACGGATGCTACTTAATCTGCTTTCCAGGGTCAGGATATCCTCCAGTGTGCCGGTTTTACCAAGCAATTCATACAGCTTCTCCTGCTCAATCTCCAATGCCTTGATATGGCTCTCAGTATCCACATACTGCAGGGTCACATTCTCTGCCCACTCCGCTTTATTTACTACATTGGAGGCCTCAGAAATCACTCCTATGAATTCGTCCAGCTTATCCTTTGGAATTCTCGCTACGATATTGCCTCTGCGAAGTCTGTTTTCATATTGAATTCGCTTTCCGCTGATACTGGAATTTTCTACATAACCTTCAAGTCTCCTAATCTCATCATTGATCCCATTGATCAGCGTATCAAACTCCTGAGTTTCAAGCTCCATTTCAATGCGGCGAATGATCTTCTCCATCATCCCTGTACTAGGAATATTCGAGGTGACTGTAGATGCAATTGTAATGGCATTTGATTTACCCCCTGATATATCAGCTGTCTCTTGTGGGGCCGTTGCTTCCCCCTTATCCATGCCATTGGAACTGCCTGTCGCACTGTCATAGGACATATCACTTTTAGCCTCTTTGTAAATAGGACCGTCATTTTTGCTATTACTAGCGCAGGCCGTTGTGCTGATGATCAGTAGCAATGCCATACATAACATAATCATTCCTTTGAACTTTTTCATTCAATCCCCCTCCTCATTATAAAATTCATTCTTTTACATGATGCATTCATAATTATAGTTTCTATTGTTCTAATGATTAGACGCTATTGGATAGGAATGGGTTCCAATAAAATCTGTATACGGAAGAAGCAGAAAAGTCGTATCCGAATGATTTCCACTTTGATTATTGTGGAATCCTTCGGTACAACCCTCTGCTTTCCTCTTAATTTTGAATGAATAATTGATTTACTTAACGACGACCACCTTCACCAGCGGGCCTCTGCCTGCCTTATTGGTTCCCCATAGCTTAATGGCCGTACCGGCCTTCTGCTTCGGGATCTGAATGGTGAAATTACCCTTCGCATCAATGGTGCCTTCATAGGTCTTCTTCCCAATCTGAGCGAAGACCCTGGTCTGGGTTGCAGCCACCTTCTTCGGTGCATTCCTTAAGGTCTCAGGAACTTCATCGGACTGCTTCTCCTCTGTCTTTCCTGCTTCGGATTTGTCAGAAGTCTTATCAGCCTCCGTCTGCTTACCGCTAGTATCCTTCTTTGGCTGAATAGATTCTACGGTCTTCCCTGTTTTTGGTGAGCTTTCTGAACCATCAGAGCTGTTAGCTTCCTCCTCGGGAGCAGTAGCTGCAGGTTCTTCCTCCTCGGGATTCACAGGTATCTCTGCTTTAGGAGCCACATAATCCAAAAGCTCTATGGTTCCGGTAATCTTCTTATCACTTGATTTAATCGGCTTCACCACCGGTGCATCCGGTGCTGCCTTTACGATTTTCGATGATAGGAGCTCACTGGTGCCGGCTTCATTGGAGGCTGATACAGTAATAGCTACTCCGGAAGCTTCACGGTCCGTTTCGAAGGAGTAGATGTATAAGCCCTTATCCTGATCCTTCTTATATTCCTTTGTGATATATTTTTTACTGCCAATGGTTAAAGTAATCTCAGAATTGATATCGGCCGCTACCTGTACCAGCTTATCCGCATTGGTAACTTCCTTTATGAGTATAGGCATTTCCGGTCGGCTCGGCAATACGTCTGTCCGGTTAGCAAGCAATATCCTTCCTTCCATGAATCTGGCCATGACATAAACCTTCATCCCCGGCTCCAGTTTATTATCTAATTCAAGCTTATATCTGCTAAATTCATCTGTTGTAAGGGTATATAGGGTATTCTTAAAGCTTTCTCCCTCTCCCTCGCTGATGGCCAGAAATACGGTTCCTCCATCATAATAATAGCCCGATACGATACTGGTCTTGCTCGTAACCCTATTCATTGTCAGATTGGTGGAGGAGAGTCTTAGGTATTTCTCAATATCATTCACAATCACGGTTGTTGGAAAGCTCTCCCTAGTAGCTCCGTTCATCATATCGGATGCTGTAACGGAAAGCAGCTGACCTGCTTTGAGCTGTTCGTTAAAGCTGAAGGTAAAATCCCCCTCTTTATTTGTTTTCGTCGTATAGGTTTTATCACCAAGCTTTAGTGCAACTGTATATATTTTATTGCCTGCTCCCGGAACATTACCGGTCACCTGCTTCTCTATATTACTGACCTCATAAACGACAGGAGCATTTGGAGCCACCTCATTTACTTTGATTGTAGCAACCCGGCTGATTCTAGAGAGATGGTCGATATTGTATATTGTAATTGATTTACCAGCTTCCTGAGGAGGAAGCATCATGGTAAAGTAACCGTAGGAATCCACTGAGAAGGAGCTTTCTATCACCTTTGCCTTGGAATTGTAGATATCGGCTGCTTTCTCGTATAATTCCTTGCCTCCATTCTCTGCTACATATACAAAATCATCAACCATGACAATCACTGAGGCATCATCATCATTGGTATCTCCCTGGATATAATTCATCTTGTTCGATAGCGGCAGCAGGCTTGGCTGATTAGGCCCGGTACGCTTCACCGTTACCTGAACTCTCTCACTCACCAGGCCCTTTGCCTCATCCTTGATGTAGACATTCACGATGGTTCCGGAGGGTTGGGCTGGTAATGCATAGGAAAATCCTCCGTTTACTCCAACCTTATCCTCGTAGATACCGGTATAGGCTTCAAACACAATGGTTGACATCGGTTCTGCTTTACCTGATATTTTCGTTTTCCGGTTTGTATAGGAATCTACGGTTGGTCTGGAAAGCAGATTCTCATCAAAATTATCCACCACCAGCTTCTTTAATGTTTTATTTCCATAGATGTCCTCGGCATAAATGCTATAGATTCCATTATCATATACGGTAAATCTCGGATTGCTTAGGAGCCTGGCAATGGACCAGCTGGGATCCTTCAGATCATAGTTCCCCTTCTGCATCCGGACTGCTTTGATCTCAGAGGCATCCGATACCTGAAGAGCCACCTCATAGGGGCTGGCTGTGGCACTGGTTACCACAGGCGCTGTGATGATTGTCGGACTGATCTTATCCTTATTCTCCTGTTGATAGGCTGCAATATAATAATGGTATTGATTTGCTACTGTCAGATCGCTTTGATAATAGGGTGATGCTTTAAAATGCTTCTCTGCATAGTAAGGCGTCTTTACAATAAACCGATAGCTAGACGGTAAACTTACACTCCAGTTATAGTCCACCTGCGGCATAAGACTTCCGTTACGATATTCCCTCTCCAAATATTTGCCGAGAATTGACTGGCTTCTATTGAAGCCACTGAATACAGCCTGCTTCTCAACACCTTGGTTAGCTTCCACAGGAATTGTAATCTTATTCGTTGACAAGAGGAATACCATATCATCCTTAACGTCGGTACCATTCAGCTTCAGACTTTTGATTCTTCGGTTATTGCTAATTTTATTACCGGAAAAATCATACCTTGCTTCCAGGGTCGGATCAATCACATAGTCAATCCCGTCAAAGATAAAGAAGTTACTCCAATCATTCAACCATTCCTCCTTAATCAGAGACTTCAACCCCGTCTCCTTCATTAGGGAGGACATCACCGGATCCGTCCATGTTCTTCCCCTGCTCAGGGTTTCATAAGCACTGGCGGACCACTCCAGCCATTCCTTCAGCTGTTTTCCGGTAATTGTGTATACATACAGGTAGTTATTGTAGGGTTGGAGTACCGATAGCTCAGATTCTGTTATCTGATCTCTGATATTGATAAAATCATCAATTGAGCCGGCACCATAGCTCCCATAGGTAGAAGCGGCAATGATCGGATAATCCTTGTATGCGGTTCCTGTGTTATAGGTAAAATGAAGGGCATACTGAATTTTAGAATCGTTGAGCAGCTGGATTGCGGGATTATCACCCAATAATCCATACCAGTTCTGTATTACCGTATCACTATCCAGCTCACCGATCACATCCGTGGAATATTCCAGTAGCTGATCCTCCCAGCTGCCATAAAGTCCGGCAAGCTTCTTATCCTCCTTCGTACTATTCGCGGTTACCATCCGAAGCTCGGATTTCCGGTCGATAATCTCCACACCCTCTTCTGTTACCTGAAGTGACAGATCCACAACTCCAATCGCTTTCCCACGGTCTCCTGCCATAATAACATTTTTGCCGTTCATCAGATAGGTTTCCTTATCCACATTCGGCAGCTTATAATAGGGGGAGGTCATATCCGTAGTGGGAAACAGGTTATGCTCATGGCCGCTTACAATCACATCAATTTCCGGAATTTTAGATAGCGCATACGCTACATTCTTAAAATTCAATTCCGGATTTTCCGGCCCTATTCCGGTATGGGACAGAGCAATGATGATATCCGCCCCCATTTCCTTCAGCTGGGCAGCCTTTGTCTTCGCATTCTGTACCATATCCTCCGTCTTTAGGATACCGGCATAGCTATGGGTCTTAGAGGTTAAGGTTGGTATCGTTTGACCGATAATCCCGATGGTGACCTCTACGGTTTTACCCGAGGTAGTTTTCATTTGCCTGGTGATCAGCATCGTCTCATGGAACGGGTATTTTCCGGTCTTGGAATCGGTAACATTAGAAACCACTGTAATATTTCTGAGTCCGGAGCCGTTCAGCTGTCTGAGGAGGTATTCATAGCCATAGTCAAAATCATGATTGCCCAAAGTAATCGCATCATAGCCTATCATAGCCATGGCTTGATAGATTGGTTGAATACTGGACTGATCCTCTGAAAATATGTATTCGGTGGTATAGTCATATAAGACATCCCCTGCATCCAGTGTGATGGTATTCTCTTTCGGGCGCTCATTTCTGGTCCTGGTAATTAGGTCCATAACTCTGGCGAGGCCTCCATTGTTATAATCCACACCCAGCTCATAGTCCTTACTATTCAGCTGTCCATGTAAATCGGTAGTGCCGATAACTCTTATTTCAACAGTCTCCTTCTTCTGTGTGGCGGCATCGGCTCTGTCAAAACGACGATCTCCCCCATACCATAGTAGACTTAAAAGTATCATCAATAAAGAAATCCCTATGGTACCATGGATACCGGAAGAACGTCTTTTCTGTTTTTGCATCAGTATTCTTTTCCTATTCATTCTCTCTCCTTGCCAGTAAAACCCTGCAATATCTTCTCAATTCACATCAGTAATCTCTAGACTGCAGGCTTTACTAAAATAAGTCACAACTGCCAGTTTTCACATCCTTGCTTAATATTAGGCATATAATAAGGCAAAAGAATGGCAAATTCATTAAGAAAAACTTACCATAGTTTTGCTTTCCCCTTTGGCCAAATGAGGATCAAGCCGGAAACCAGCCCGAACCCTTCCTTATCTTGTCATAATGGTATCAAAAAAAGCCCTACAATTGATATCAGATTGATATGCTCCAATTGTAAGGCATTCCTATTTCAGGGTAATCGTACCCAGCTATGGACCCGATCGCAGGGGGGTTCAAACACATTACGCAGGTAATGAGCTCATTGCTTTCAAAGGGCAATGGGAATGGAAGGGGCTCCGACCCATCCCGGTAAACTCTCTTAAGTGATCGGGGTGATATTGAGGGAGGGTTTGATTAGCTCCAGAATACGGTTGATCCGTCCGGACAGGTAGAGATAGCCAATCAGAGCCTCCAAGCCGGTGGCCGTACGGTATTCCACAATTCCGGCATTCTTAGCCGAGGTAAAGGATTTGGCATTCCTCCCCCGCTTATAGACAGCCATTTCTTCCTCCGTGAGCCGATCCTGTAGCTTATGGAACAGCTCTGCCTGAGCGGTTGCCTGAACCTGCTTCGTAACCTGCTTATGAAGTTTATTAACCGGCGCATTGCCACTCTCCACGACCAGGGTACGAATAATCAGGTCATAGATGGAATCACCGATAAATGCCAGGGTGAGCGGGGAATAGGTCCTTAAATCCATTTCTGGAAGGTCCCACATCCTTCTGATATATCCTGCCAGGGACTCTATATTATAATCCGCTGTTACATCCTTTTCCATCTTACTCCTTCTCTGGTATCCTCCAGCACAATTCCCTTCTCCAGCAGCTGTTGCCTGATCTCATCTGCTCTGGCAAAATCCTTGTTCCTCCTGGCATTCTGTCTGTCCTCAATCAGCTGCTCGATTTCCTCCGCTAAGAGCTCCTGCTCCTGATGGGCCTTCAGTCCAAGGACATCGCAGAGCAGAAGGATTTTGTCATATAGCTCCTGAACAAAGCCTATGGTGGAATCCCCATTGCAGTTGGAATTCGCCAATCTGACTAGCTCAAAGATGGCTGTAATTGCATCGGCGGTATTAAAGTCATCCTCCATCGCATGATCAAAATTCTCACGGAAGCCTTCTGCTTCCTTTAGAAGCTCCTTCTCCACAGAGGAGCTATCCCCTTCCTTCAGTACACCACTCTTGAGAAGATACTCCAGCTGGCCTGCCGAGGTAAGAATTCTGTTTAAGGAATTTTTCGCTGCCTCCATCAGATCCCTGCTGAAATTAAGAGGACTGCGATAGTGGGCGTTCAACATAAGGAATCGGAGTACCTCAGAGGAATACTGCTCCAGTATTTCGCGGACCGTAAAGAAATTCCCATCGGACTTTGACATTTTCTTATTATCAATATTTAAGAATGCATTATGCATCCAGTAGCGGGCAAAGGGCTTACCGGAGACTGCTTCGCTTTGGGCAATTTCATTTTCATGGTGGGGGAAGATCAGATCCTCACCACCTCCATGGATATCAATCTGTTCCCCAAGATACTTACTGCTCATGACGGAACATTCGATATGCCAGCCGGGACGACCGTCGCTCCAGGGAGCGGACCAATAAGGCTCCCCTTCCTTCTTTGGCTTCCAGAGAACGAAATCCATGGGGTCCTCCTTCTCCTCACTGACTGCGATACGGGCACCTGCCTCCAGATCATCTATGTTCTTCTTAGAAAGCTTGCCATATTCTTTAAAGCTTCTAGTCCTGTAATACACCGTACCATTCTTCTCATAGGCATGCCCCTTCTCAATCAGGATGCCAATCATGCGGATCATATCGTCAATTTCCTCAGTTGCCTTTGGATGGCAGGAGGCTTGTAATACATTTAAAGCTTGTGTATCCTTTATAAACTCCTGAATGAAGCGTTCGGAGATATCCTTGGAATCAACACCCTCCTCCAAGGCCCTCTTAATGATCTTATCATCCACATCAGTAAAATTGGTGACGTAATTGACCTGATACCCCTTATATTCAAGAAATCTTCTGACCGTATCAAAGAAAATAACCGGTCTGGCATTACCGATATGGATATAATTATAAACGGTCGGACCGCAGACATACATCCGAACCTTACCTTCCTCAATCGGTATGAACTCCTCTTTCTTCTGAGTTAGGGTATTATATATTCTCATCCTAAGCTTCCTCCTTCAATTGTGCTTTTTTATCCTTTTCAAGTACTGTTCTTCTCCAGTTGATCGAGTCGTTCCCTTAGTTTCCTTAATTCTTGCTTCAGACTCTCATTCTCCTGCTTGATGGTAACCATTTCATTTTGCACTGGGTCCGGTAAATGGATCTGATCCATGTCCTCCCTGGGTATTCGGACATTGTCCCGCTTCACTACTCTGCCGGGTACTCCGACTACGGTTGAGTTTGGCGGCACCTCAGATAATACGACGGAGCCGGCTCCGATTTTTGAATTCTCTCCGACAGTGAAGGAGCCGATCACCTTGGCTCCGGCACTGATCATAACATTATTACCGATGGTAGGATGACGTTTTCCCTGTTCCTTACCGGTGCCTCCTAAGGTTACTCCCTGGTATAGTGTAACATTGTCTCCAATCACTGCAGTTTCACCGATGACCACCCCTTGACCATGGTCGATAAATAATCCCTTTCCAATTGTAGCACCCGGATGAATCTCAATTCCGGTCTTTCTGACAGTTCTCTGTGAATACCACCTGGCCAGTAAATAACGGCGCTTCATATAAAGCCTATGTGCGATCCGATACCGGATAATTGCTTTAAAGCTGGGATAGAGGAATACCTCTAGCGGCGTTTTGATTGCCGGATCCCGCTCTTTTATAATTTCCATTTCATCTTTAATATATTTCAAAAATCCCATGATCTAACCCCCTATGAGGATATATTTACACTATTATATGCAATATCAAACCACGGACATGCTAAATCCGGTGAGATTTTGCAGATGCAGCCGAAAATAGAAGCATCTTCGGTTCTATGAGACAGCTCTTACTCACCTTACCAGAACACAAAAATACCGCCCCTAAGTATAGAGGCGGTGTATACGCGGTTCCACTCTATTTGCTTGCGAAATAACCCGCAAGCATCTTCTACAGATAACGGCTGTTACCGTGTCCGACTAAAATATTCACCGGACCAGCTCCCGGATGCACTTCACTCATATCCTCGTAAAGAATGCTTTCAGCCGATGACATTCTATCTCTGATACTATTCTATGAGTTACTTTTCCGTTCCTTGCTTTTTCCTATACCGAAATATTCTTATAATTACGGTTGTTTTATCTATTGTATGCACTGTTTTATATTTTGTCAATACCTAAATCATATCCCGGATCAATACCACTGTGGTCTAGTCTCTCTTTCTGGAGCAGCCGGGACAGCTGCTACAGCCATCACCTGATTGCGGTGTCACATCCACCTGATAGTTTAGCAGGGATTCCAGCAGGCATACAGCATTCGCTGCAATTCCTAGACCCTCCCCGGTGAACCCGAGACCTTCCTCCGTTGTCGCTTTTATATTTACCCTATCCTCTTCTATCCCAAGAGTCCCGGCGATATTTAAGACCATCTGCGGCAGATAAGGCGCCAGCTTCGGCTTCTGTGCGATGATGGTCGCATCAATATTCTCAACAACATAGAGCTTATCTGAAATCAGGTCCCTCACCTTCTCTAACAGCTTTATACTTGAAATGCCCTGATATGCCTCCTCTGTATCCGGAAAGTGCTTACCGATATCTCCTAAGGCTGCGGCTCCCAGCAGGGCATCCATGATTGCGTGGAGTAACACATCTGCATCTGAGTGTCCCAATAGCCCCTTCTCATAGGGAATCTTCACCCCGCCCAGAATCAGTTCCCTTTCCTCTACTAATCTATGAACATCATAACCTGTACCTATTCTCATCTATCATTTCCTCCATTTCTATCCCATGAGTGTCTGTAAGCTAGAAGGACATTGCCTCCAGATATCTCTCATTAAAATCCGCTTCATTGGAAAGATGAATTTCCTGTGCGACAGCCAGGAGCTGTTCCATACCCGCCTCTGCCGCTTCATCTGTCAGGCAGCGGATCATCCCCGATAAGGAGCTGTTCCCAACCGCAACGATTTTTTTCTCCAGTTCAGGAGGGAACAGGCCAATCCGGACTGCCTTTGCTACATCCATTCGATATCCAAACCCACCGGCCAGATATACTTTATCAATCTTCTCGAAGGCTATTCCATGCCTTCGGACTAAAATCTCAATTCCTGCCCTGACAGCTGCTTTTGCCATCTGCAGCTCTCTGACATCCTTCTGCAGGAACTTCATCCCGCCAATCTCATAGCCTTGTTCAAAATACGGATCTGCCAGTAATCCGTTTTCATCCATCCAACCATTGTTCAGAAGCTCTGCGGTAAGCTCCAGGACACCTGTACCACAGATGCCGATTGGAGGCTTTCCCCCAATTGTATCAAATCGACCTATTCCTTCCTCTATCCTCACATGGCTGATTGCTCCCGGTATGCTCCCCATTCCACAGCTAAGATTACCACCTTCAAAGGCCGGACCGGCTGCCGTGGAGGTCACCAGAAATTGCTTCCGGTTTCCCAGGGCCATCTCCCCATTGGTCCCAAGGTCCACCAGCAAATTGACCCGATCTGTCCTGTCAAAGCCACAGGCAAGTAACCCTGCCAGGATATCTCCACCAACAAAGGCAGAGATCCCTGGAAATATAGTAAATGGTATTTGATCCTCCAGTGAAAGGATTTCCTTGGTCTTTATCCTTAGCCTCTTTATATTCACCGGAGTGAAGGGATAAGTACCCAGGGAACTGCAATCATATCCCATAAGTAAATGAATCATGGTTGTGTTACCTGCAAGCATAATTTGCCCGATCCCATCCGGCTCTATCTCTTCCTGATGGATGAGCGTCCAAATTCCCTCCTTAAGCTCCGCTCTGATTCTATCCCGCAGGAGCTCCTTTTTTCCTTCCATGGAGGCTTTTATTCTGCTGATGACATCAGCCCCATAGGCTCGCTGGGGATTAAGGGAGGAATATGTCCTGATTACCCTGCCTCTATGATCCACCAGGGCAAATACCAGAGTTGTCGTTCCTAAATCGATGGCTATGGACAGCTTCTGTCCGGTCCTCATTGGATCCGCGTAAAGCGCCTGCCCCTCGGACCTGGTTTCCATAGAATTCGCAACAGTATCATGAACAGAAGCTTCCGTTACGACCGCGTAATCCCGGGTCTCAAATCCGGGAAGCAGCTCTAGTAGGCAGTCCTCCTCAGGATAGGCTTTACAGGACAGACGATACCCCTGCTGTAGCTCTTCTTCCCTGAAGCATGCCCTGTCCCAGGAAGTAATCTTCAGTTCACCTGCCAAGAGCTTTATCCTGCATTTTCCGCAAGCTCCTCTGCCGCCGCATTCTGCACGGTAAGTAACCTTCTGGCGCTCCATTGCCTCCAGCAGGCTTTCTCCCTCCCGGCAATCCAGGATAAGGCTATGGTGGTCCTCCGGATACCGGAGTGTTATCTTCATACCCATTGCTACATCAGCCGCCTGTTCCTATGGTCTTACATACAATCTTCTTCTCTTTCATCAAAAGCACTTCAGTTTTGGCTATGGATAAGAAGGATCATATGCTAGCTTCATTGTAAGTATTATTTTGGACTTCGTCAACCCGCAAATCGTACCGGCCTTCTTTACGAATTTCCTCTGATAGAGTGTACTACCTTGCGGGTGAAATTCCTACGAAGAGTACAAATAAAATAAGTGTAAATATCAAACTTATTTCTAAGTCAATATCTACACTTATACAGTACAAAAGGGTTGTTTCCATAACCCTTACCTAATAGCGAAGGACGGATTTGAACCGCCGACACTGCGGGTATGAACCGCATGCTCTCGCCAACTGAGCTACTTCGCCACAGGAGCATGAAGCAATCAGCCGAACCTATGTAAGTCACAGCCTTTCATACTTCATCAATGGGACCTATAGGGCTCGAACCTATGACCCTCTGCTTGTAAGGCAGATGCTCTCCCAGCTGAGCTAAGATCCCATGCACTCGAAAAGTACTGTTCCATTATATTAATAACCTATGGTTTTGTCAAGAGTGCGTTTTCTTAATTTTTGATACACTTCGTACAGTTTATCTTAACATGACAGGAGATTACAAGGCATTGACCTTACTTAGTAGGTATCGCTTCTTATATTTTAATCTGCCATAGCGGTTTATTCTCGTAATCACCGAATGATTCACTGCACCACCTATGATACCTACAATAGGAATCCCCTGAATAAACTTAGAGGTCAGCAGGGTATCGGATAAGAACTTTGCTGTTTCTCGAACAGATTAAATTTCATTTAAATTATGCCAGAAGCTTCGTCAGGGAATTCTGATAGAGGATATAAAGCTCATGCATCGCCCGGGTAATCGCCACATAGAGGAGCTTAGCATCCGCATCCTTGGCTTGATAGCTCTTCTCATCAGGATTCCAGATGACAACTGCGTCAAATTCCAGACCCTTCGTCATATGAATTGGAAGTACCATAATACCGTTAATGAAGGTCATTTCCTCCAGTTTCTCAGGAAGCTGTTCTATCTTGATCTGGGGCTTTAGAAGCTCCTGAACCCTTCTGGTCTCCTCCACTGTACGACAAATAACCGCAACAGTATCATAACCGTTTCGCAGGATATCGCTCAAAATCCTTACAGCAGCAGTGACCATAGCACTCTCACTGGTTACCCTTGCTAGGACAACCTCATTGCCATGACGGATGATAGGCTGGATCTCATAGGTTTGAAAGCTGCATTTCTTCAGGACCCTACTGGCAAATTCTGAAATCTCCACCGTGTTGCGATAGCTCTTCGCCAGCACATAGAATTTATCCTTCTCCGGATGAAAAACCTCCTGCTTTAAGGCCTCCCAGTCATTCATTCCTGTATCATAGTGGATATTCTGAGAGATATCTCCCATAATGGTATAGGTGCAGCTCTTAAATAAAGTCTTGAGCAGATAGAACACCATGACACCGAAGTCCTGTGCTTCATCTATAATGATATGACTGACATAGTCAAAGTCCTTGGTCTGCTTCAGCCGTTTCTTCGTCAGAAGCAGCATCGCCAGGTCATAAAGATCCAGCTTCTTATGGTGCAAATCCTTACGGAGCAGTTGAATTCCCTCCGCGGATATGACCTGAATTTCCTGCTTTAAAAATTCCTCCGGATGCAGCTCCAGCTCCTCCAGAAATTCCAGATATATCTCCATCAGATTGATTTTCCTGCTCCGGTTACCGAAGTAATTCTTGTATTTCTTAACCTCAGCATTGATTACCTCCTTCCGCTGCAGCTCCTGTTCATTCAAGGAGGTGATCCGGTAGGCCAGCTGCTTATTCAACAGATCAATTTTCTCCTGAAGGGGCTTCTCTTCAAAAAAGTTCAGAAAATAGATAATCTCCTCCTTCGTGTAGATTGTTTCTCCCTGATAGACTGCCGGTTCCGTTACCACGGTCCTTCGCTCATACTGCTTCAGATAGTAATCAAGCGCCTTAATAAAATGCATTGAACCCTTATAGGCCTTAAGCTCGGCTCTTCCTGCCTCAAAAGCCTTTTCCTCCAGCTTAAGGAAGCTGTCGTTTAGGGTGTATTTCCCCTTCTTCAGGTTAAAATCACCCTCCAGCAGGAGTTGGAAGAATTCCACCATGGTCATCTGATTCACATGATATACATCAAGAGTCGGTAGTACTCCTGTGATGTAATTGATCAGCATCCGATTGCTACCGATGATATAGAATTCATCCGGACTGAATTTATCCTTATAATTATAGAGAATATAGGAAATTCGGTGCATTGCCACCGTTGTCTTACCGCTACCGGCAACCCCCTGTACGATGACACTGTGGAAGGGGGTATCTCGGATGATTTCATTCTGCTCCTTCTGAATCGTCGCAATGATTTCTCCCAGAACCACCTCCTTATTCTTACTGAGGTATTTCGTCAGGAACTCGTCATTGGTAATCACATTTGAATCATAGAAGTCAATCAGAGCCCCCTCGTTAATCTCATAGGTTCGCTTTCGCTCCAGGGAAATGTCGATTCTTTCTCCGAAGGGGGGCTGATAAGAGCTTTCTCCCACTTCACTTTCATAGTAAACACTGGATACCGGTGCCCTCCAATCTACAATCAAGCTCTCGCTCCTGTTCTTACGCACTCCATGCTTGCCGATATAGAGAGTGAAGCTTTCGTCGTCTCCGTATTCATAATAATCAATCCTGCCAAAATAAGGCTTCTTTACTGCTACCAGGTTCTTCAGTAGGATCCGTTCCACCTGAGATTTCATATCCAATCCGACCACCAGATCATTATGAAGCTCAGGATTATTAGAACGATAATTATCATAAAGCTCCTTCGTCTCATCACTAAGCTTCTTAAGCTCTGTCGTATAATTCTCAATGTTTTTCTTAATCATACTGAGGCATAGGTTCAGGTGCTGCTCCTCCAGTTGCCACTCCGCTGTTCCTACCAGGCTTAAGCTCACCTTTCCCAATCGGCTCTGATCGGAACCTACGTCTTGCTTTGTTCCCTGTTCCGTTTGTTGTTCCATCTTATTCTCCTGCCCGTACTGAAAATTCTCCATGACAGCCTCCTTCAACTACACGTTTCATCGCCACAGATACATCATAATACAAAATAAAAATAATACTAGACTTTTTCTTTCAGCTGTGTTATGATTGACAATGTAGTGTGACTAAAAATTCCGAATTTGCTGACAGATCAATCTGGCAGCTTTTTTGTGCCCTTTCCTGTATTCATGTCCTGTATTCTTGTTAACTTGAAGCTACTGTTCTGATTTCCCACAGACCTTTCCTTTGCCCTTCCTTCGCTTTCAGGATCTGCCACTTCCTTCATTGTTGGCATTTCATATTCCCTATTCCATCCCAATCATTGACAAGGGTTCAAAAAAAGCATGCGGAATGATTTTCTCCGCATGCTTTCCTATTCATTCATTGTTCTAAGACAGCTGCTTTCTTCCAAGAGGAGATCCTGCAGCTGCATCAGACCGCTATAGAGGCCAGGAATTCCTCTGTGGCCAGATTATATTGCACTAGACTCAGGTTCCCTTCCTGATACTGAAGAATGCTGATACAGGCATTCTTTAATCTGGTCTTGCCGGAGCCCAGCTCTCCCCCGGATAGCACTGAAATGACCGAATTGATCGCTCCTCCATGGGAAACCATAATGATATCCTCATCATAATAAGCTTCCGCATGCTTTCTGATACATCCGATCAGCCTCTGATGGAGCTCTTCAAAGGGTTCAATTCCCTCCTCTATTCCAAAGGTATCAAAATGCTTCTTGGAATCATAGCTTACTCCGGCAAGGACTCCGAAATCCCGTTCGATTAATCCCTCCTCAACAATTACCTGCCCTAGGTTTGCCTGTTCAGAGATAATCTCCGCTGTTCTCTTCGCACGAATTAAGGGGCTGGTGAGAACCGCTTTGATCTTTATGTCCCGGAAGGCTTGACCGCAAAGGATTGCCTGCTGTATCCCATTTTTATTCAGTGGAATGTCTTCCCTCCCCTGGAGCCTGCCCTCCAGATTCCAATCCGTCTCTCCGTGTCTGATTAAATAAATTCTCATCTGTTCCTCTCCTATCCTGAAGTAGCCTGCCTGCTGTAATATCGTATGTATTGCTATTAATGTCGGGGTTCTCACCATTATATCATAAGAGTCCATGAATTCCACCCTTTTTCCTGACCAATGAGCAGGCTATATAAAATATCTCCAACCACACAAGCTGGTTGGAGATATGATATAGACGATAGAGCACGCCTTGATTACACATTTGCAATTACAGTCTTTCCATTTTCTTCAAAGATTGCCTTGACCTCTTTCAGCAGCTCCTTGCTGGGTTCCTTCGTATCAGAGAGCTTATATTCCAGTCCAAGCTCCTTCCACTTATATTCACCCATTTTATGGAATGCCAGTAGCTCAATCTTCTCCACATTCGGATACTGATCCAGATGCTCTGACAGCTTTTTTACACTATCAAGATTATCTGTCAGCTGAGGCACCAATACATAGCGGATCCAGGTCCTGGTCCCCCTCTCTCTGAGTTGGTCCAGAAACTTTAATGTCGGTGATAGGGATACACCGGTTACCGTCTTATATACCAGTGGATCATAGTTTTTAATGTCCAGGAGCACCAGATCGGTATACCTAAGTAGCTCACTGACATGGTCGTTCCATAGGAAACCGGAGGTGTCCAGAGCTGTGGAGATACCGAGCTCCTTACATTTCTTACTTACCTCGAGGAGAAATTCTGCCTGCAATAAGGGCTCACCTCCGGTGAAGGTTACTCCTCCGCCGGAAAAGCTCATGTAGGATTTATACCTGATGATTTCCCCCATCAGCTGGCTTACCGTATACTCCCTGCCCTTTGTAACATCCCAGGTGTCCGGATTATGGCAGAATTGGCATCGTAAAGGACAACCTTGCAGGAATACGACAAAACGTATCCCGGGTCCATCCACAGTCCCTAGACTTTCCAGGGAATGAATGCGTCCGATTTTTTCCATCATACCGCCCGCCTTTCCGGTTATGAATGATCAACCCATGCTTTAACATGGATGGACCATTTTTATGTTTTTTGATCATTTTATCACACATTTTTTGATTATCTTATCACTGCCAGAATTCTATTCACTGCCAGACTTCTATCTTTCATGGAAGGTTCTGTGGATGACATCTAGCTGCTGTTCACGGCTCAGCTTTACAAAGTTAACTGCATAGCCGGATACACGAATGGTCAGCTGAGGATATTTTTCCGGATGCTCCATGGCATCCATCAGGGTCTCACGGTCAAATACATTGACATTGATATGATGACCTCTGTCATGGAAGTAGCCGTCCAATAATCCGGACAGATTATCGATCCTCTCTGTATCATCCTTACCCAGTGCCTTCGGAACGATTGAGAAGGTATAGGAAATACCGTCCTCTGCATGCTTATAGGGGAGCTTCGCAACAGAAGCCATGGATGCAACCGCACCCTTCTTATCCCTGCCATGCATCGGATTTGCTCCGGGAGCAAAGGGCTCACCAGCCTTACGGCCATCCGGTGTACTTCCGGTCTTCTTACCATACACCACATTGGAGGTAATGGTTAATACAGATAGGGTATGCTTAGCCTCACGGTAGGTTTTAACCTTTCTCAGCTTATTCATGAAATGCTCTACCAGATCAACCGCAATCTGATCCACACGGTCATCATTGTTTCCATAGGCAGGGTAATCCCCTTCTATCTCATAATCCACTGCCAGACCGGCTTCATTCCGGATCACCTTCACCTTGGCATATTTGATGGCGGACAGGGAGTCAGCCACTACGGACAGTCCCGCAATACCACAGGCCTCAGTACGAAGGATATTGATATCATGGAGTGCCATCTGGAGTCTCTCATAATTATACTTATCATGCATATAGTGGATAACATTCAGGGTATTGATATATAGCTCTGACAGCCAGTCAAGGGTCTGGTCGAACTTCGCCATTACTTCATCATAATCCAGGTATTCCCCTGTTACAGGGGCGAACATCGGACCTACCTGCTCTCCGGACTTCTCATCCTTACCACCGTTAATCGCATAGAGCAGGGCCTTCGCCAGATTTGCACGGGCTCCGAAGAACTGCATCTGTTTACCGATTCTCATAGCGGATACACAGCAGGCGATACCATAGTCATCACCCCAGACCTCTCTCATCAGGTCATCACTCTCATATTGGATAGAGCTGGTATCAATTGAAACCTTAGAGCAGAATTTCTTAAAATGCTCCGGAAGGAATACTGACCAGAGCACGGTGAGGTTGGGCTCCGGTGCGGGACCAAGATTATATAAGGTATGTAGTACACGGAAGCTGCTCTTTGTAACCAGTGTCCTACCGTCCATACCCATACCGCCAATGCTCTCCGTTACCCAGGTAGGATCTCCGGAGAACAGATCATTGTAGGAAGGTGTTCTGAGGAAACGCACCATTCTCAGCTTCATTACGAACTGATCCATCAGCTCCTGAACCTCTTCCTCTGTGATCAATCCATTCTTAAGGTCTCTTTCATAATAGATATCTAAGAAGGTGGAAACACGACCAAGGCTCATTGCCGCACCATCCTGCTCCTTGATGGCTCCCAAATAAGCGAAATAGGTCCACTGAGTTGCCTCGAAGGAATTCTTCGCAGGATTGCTGATGTCATAGCCATAGGAAGCGGCCATCTCCTTCAGCTGCTTCAATGCCTTGATTTGCTCTGAGATTTCCTCTCTCAGTCGGATGTCCGGGGATTCCAGAATAGGGATCTCAAGGAGCTTCTTCTCTCTCTGTTTATCCTCAATGAGAACATCTACTCCGTACAGGGCAACGCGACGGTAATCTCCGATAATTCTTCCTCTTCCGTAAGCATCCGGCAGACCGGTGATAATTCCGGTATGTCTTGCCTTCTTCATTGCATCAGTATAGGCATCGAATACACCGTCATTGTGGGTTTTTCTATTCTGAGTGTAGATTTCTTCTGTTGTTTTATCCAGGCTAAAGCCGTAAGACTCCAACGCACTTTTAACAACACGGACACCTCCATTGGGCATGATGCCACGCTTTAAGGGCTTATCTGTTTGGTATCCTACAATTACCTCATTCTCCTTGTCCAGATATCCTGCACCGAAGGTAGTAATCGTAGAAGGCTTCCGGGTCTCAACATCCAGAATACCCTTCCTGTTCTCCTCCAGCATCAGCTCCTTCACCTGCTCCCAAAGCTTCTGCGTTCTGGCAGTCGGTCCTGCCAGGAAGGTCGCATCACCCTCATAGGGTGTGTAATTATGTTGAATGAAGCTTCTTACATTGATATCTGTCGTCCAGCTTCCAGGTTGGAAATCAAACCATTCCTGTCTCATACATTAGTCCTCCTCATATGGTGTTTTATTATGTACCATGATGCCGGATAGGCCTCATGATCATATTGCCTCATTCTTGATGCAAGCCGGCTCCATGAAATACGCTGCCCGAGCCTACAGCAATCCCTAGGATGCCACTTTATGGCATATGTGAGAATTCTTTTCTCTACATTCTCATCATAAGGAATCCCCTTGGCAATGTCAATGGTAAATGATAATAGTTATCACTACCGATTTAGATAATTTTTATGAATTATATACAAACCGGTATTTTCTTGTATTTCACTTGCAGACATGTGTCCGAGGACGGGCTTTCTCTCCGATAAACCCCTACCTAACAGCCGCAGGGGATAGCATATCATAGATTTTACCAGAAATAAAGTGCAGATTTTTTCCTGTCCTGTCAAAGTCTGTACTCGCTTACCTCCATTGGTTAAGTTTAATCTGTGTTAGCCTCCTTCTTACCATCCTTCCCATAATAATGATTGGTGTTTCCGCAATGATTACCGATCCCCTGCTTGATCGGTGAAAGGAATAGTCCAAGAATAAATCCAACCAGGAAGCAAATGATGGATACTAAAACCCCAGTTTTCTTCTGCATCAGTCTTCCCCCTTTCTATATTATGCTCTATCGTAGTACTTTCTTGATTTCACTGCTATGCCTGAACTATGATACTTCCTTTACTTCTTAAATAGTTCCGATAGCTCCCTGAACAGCTCAATATCAGAGTTCGTAAGCTTGATATTCGAGCTTAGGCTCGTTCCGTCAGCCTTTGTTACATTGAATTCAAATACTGTTCCTTCCTCAAGGGCCGTCTTACCCACTGCCTCCAAAAATTTCGGAAACTTGGGGTGATTTACTGCGAATTTCTCCCATGCACCTTTGATCTTAAACAGCTTAGCCGGATTAAACATATGCATTCTCCCATCCTTTGTTGTATCATTCCTATTTATCATAAGTATTTCTCTACATATTATACGAAAGAATCAATATTATTACCATGATTCCTTCCTAAGGAATACCCATTTCACCTCAGCTACCCCTTCCTCAAACTACTGAAAGCCTGCCTAGGTGATCGATATCCCCTGATCATGAAGTCCTATGGATGTTCTTCAGGGTATTATATTTGTTCTATTAAATTATGAATAAATGAGCGATACATTGTCAATAGTAAATAGTCCTTTGGCCTATTTGTATTACACAAAAACAGTTATTCCCAGCCTCCCGGAAGCCTATGCTGGGGCTTCCTGAGATCTTTGGGGAATAACTGTTTTCATTTCTATCAATATAAGGAGTGTAATGAAGTGAATATCCTATCCGATTAAGCCAGATTGCTGTAGCCCATCAGCTGAGCATCCACAGCCTTCGCTACCTCTCTGCCCTCGCGGATGGCCCAGACAACCAGGGATTGGCCTCGGTGCATATCTCCTGCAGTAAATACCTTATCCACGTTCGTGTGGTAATTTCCCTGCTCTGTCTTCACATTGGTCCTGCCGTCCAGCTCTACACCGAAGGCTTTTGCAATATAGGACTGCGTACCAATAAAGCCTGCTGCAATCAATACCAGATCGATCTCCACCTCGTACTCACTGCCCGCAATCTCTTCCATGGAATACCGTTTCGTCTCCTCATTGTATCTGCTTTCCAGCTTCACAATCTTTACTTTGCAGACATTTCCCTTCGGGTCCGCAATAAATTCCTTGACCGTTGACTGATAGGCTCTGGGATCCTCTCCAAATACAGCGATAGCCTCCTCCTGACCATAATCGGTCTTTAAGACCTTTGGCCACTCAGGCCAGGGATTATTCTCTGCTCTGGCCTCCGGGGGCTTCGGCATCATCTCCAGCTGCAGCACAGAGGCAGCCCCCTGCCGGATCGCTGTTCCGACACAATCATTACCGGTATCCCCACCACCAATCACCAGAACCTTTTTGTCCTTTGCAGTAATCGTAAAGCTCCCTAGCGCAGCTGCTTTGGTGCTCCTAGCATCCAGCAGATCCTTCGTGGCACTTGTTAAGTAATCCACAGCAAAATAGATCCCCTTCGCCTCCCTGCCGGGTGCCTTAATATCTCTTGGATTTGACGCACCGCAGGCCAGGATTACACTGTCAAATTCCTTCCGTATTTTCGATGCCTTGTAATTATTCCCGACATCCGTACCAATTAGAAAGGTTACGCCCTCTTCCTTCATGATGTTAATTCTTTGTTCGATTACCTGCTTCTCCAGCTTCATATTCGGAATTCCGTACATCAGAAGTCCTCCCACCCGGTCAGACCGTTCAAAGACGGTGACCAAATGGCCGCGTTTATTCAACTGGTCGGCTGCAGCAAGCCCGGCAGGCCCTGAGCCAATGACCGCCACCTTCTTGCCGGTCCTGTTCTGTGGAGGCTCCGGCTTAATATAGCCCTTTTCATAGCCATAATCAATAATTGCACATTCATTTTCCTTGATCGCTACCGCATCGCCATTCAGGCTACAGGTACAAGCTGGCTCACAGGGAGCCGGACATACCCTACCGGTAAACTCAGGAAAATTATTCGTCTTCATCAGACGGTGAAAGGCCTGCTTCATATTGCCTCGATAGATGGAATCATTCCATTCCGGTATTAGGTTATTCAAGGGACAGCCCGAGGCCATTCCGCTGATGAACAAGCCTGACTGGCAGAAGGGAACACCGCATTCCATGCAGCGGGCACCCTGGCATTTTCTCTCCTCCATGGACAGAGGCTGGTGGAATTCCTTGAAATGTAATATCCGTTCCAACGGAGGGTCGCTGTGGCCCACTGCCCGATCAAATTCCATAAATCCTGTTGGCTTACCCATTTGTATTCCTCCCTCCCTTAGTCATTTCTGGTGTTGGCAAAAAATGCTTCTATCTGGGCCTGTTCACTGCTTAAGCCCTTCTCTTCCATCTGCATGATGGTCTGTAGCATCCGCCTGTAGTCATGGGGTATGATCTTCTTGAATTTCGGCAAGTACTCCTTGAAATTCTCCAGAATCTCTCTACCCTTTCTGGAATTCGTATATTTTACATGCTCTGATATCATATCCTTTAACTCCATCACATCATATTTCTCTGTGACTGCCTCAAAGGATACCATTCCCTTATTCAGCTTCTTATAAAGGTCACTGGCCTCATCCAGAACATAGGCGAAGCCTCCGCTCATTCCTGCTGCGAAATTCTTCCCAGTCTTACCGAGAACTACAACCCTACCGCCGGTCATATATTCACAGCCGTGATCACCGACACCCTCAACCACTGCCATTGCTCCGGAATTACGGACGCAGAAGCGCTCACCGGCAACTCCGTTGATAAAGGCCTTACCGCTCGTTGCACCATACAGGGCAACATTACCGATGATGATATTCTCATCCTCTCGGAAGGTACTTCCCTTGGGAGGATAGGCAATCAACTTACCTCCAGATAAGCCCTTGCCGAAATAATCATTGCTGTCACCCTCCAGCTCTATTGTAAGTCCGTTAGGGATAAAAGCACCGAAGCTCTGCCCGCCGCTTCCCTTACATTCGACAAGAAAGGTATCTTCCTTCAGATTCGTTCCATGGGTTCTGGTTATCTCGGAACCAAGTATGGTACCAAAGGTACGGTCTGTATTAGAGATCTGAAGCTTCACCTTCTGGGGATGCTTATCATTCAGCTTAAATTTTCTAAGGAGAATTCTCTCATCCACGGTTTGCTCTAAGCCAAAGTCAAAGGACTGGTCCGGGCTGTAATGGATGCTCCGACCCTTCTTAAGGAAGGGGTTTTCCAATATCGCTCTAAGGTCCACCTTACCGGCCCGCTCCTCCTGCTTCATCGTTTCCTTCAGCTTCAGGAACTCCGTACGGCCCACCAGCTCCTCCAGAGTACGAAAGCCCAGCCTCGCCATATATTCCCGGAGCTCCTCAGCCACAAAGTGCATGAAGTTCTCCACATATTCCGGTTTGCCTCGGAAATTCTTCCGTAGCTCCGGATTCTGCGTTGCTACACCGACCGGGCAGGTATCCAGGTTACAAACTCTCATCATTACACAGCCCAGTGTCACCAGCGGAGCCGTAGCGAAGCCGAACTCCTCCGCTCCTAGCAGTGCTGCTATTAGCACATCCCGTCCGGTCATCAGCTTCCCATCCGTCTCGATCACCACTTTATTCCTGAGTCCATTCATAATCAAGGTCTGATGGGTCTCCGCAAGCCCCAGCTCCCAGGGAAGACCTGCATTATAGATGGAGGTCCTGGGTGCAGCACCGGTTCCTCCATCATAGCCGGAGATTAGGATTACCCCTGCTCCGGCCTTGGCAACACCGGCTGCAACGGTTCCGACACCGGCTTCGGAAACCAGCTTAACGGAAATTCTTGCATATTTATTTGCATTTTTTAAGTCATAAATTAATTGTGCCAGGTCCTCGATGGAGTAGATGTCATGGTGCGGAGGCGGGGATATCAGTCCTACCCCGGGGGTAGAATGCCTGGTCTTGGCAATCCAGGGGTAGACCTTCTCAGCCGGCAGCTGTCCGCCTTCTCCGGGCTTAGCCCCCTGAGCCATTTTAATTTGAATCTCTCTGGCACTGACTAAGTATTCCGAGGTCACACCAAAGCGTCCGGAGGCTACCTGCTTGATGGCAGAGCAACGGTTCAGTCCATCCTCTCCCGGCTTCAGCCGGTCAAGACTTTCACCACCCTCACCACTGTTTGATTTACCTCCAAGTCGGTTCATTGCAATTGCCAGAGCCTCATGGGCCTCCTTTGAGATGGAGCCATAGGACATGGCACCGGTTTTAAACCGTTTCACGATGGACGCTACGCTTTCCACTTCCTCAATCGGGATTCCCTTCTCCGGATAATCAATATCCAGCAGACCCCTGAGATTCACTCCTTCCTGTTCCGCAGTGACCTCCTTAGAGTATTCCTTAAACATTTCATAATTACCATTTCTGGTGGACTGCTGAAGGAGATGAATGGTCTTGGGATTATAAAGATGCTCCTCCTTGCCGCTCCTGTATTTATGGGAACCGTTGCTGTCCAGAGTCAGATCCAGCTCCAGACCCAGCGGGTCAAAGGCCTTGGAATGAAGCGCATCCACCTGCTTCTCCATATCCTGAAGCGTAATTCCCTCAACCCTGCTTACGGTTCCGGTAAAGTATTTATTGATTACCTCCTTGCTGATACCGATGGCTTCGAAGATCTTGGACCCCTGATAGGACTGGATCGTTGAGATACCCATCTTGGAGGCAATCTTGACAATACCCTTTAGGACCGCTTTATTATAATCATCCACTGCTGCATAATAATCCTTATCCAGCATATTATTGTTGATCAGCTGACGGATGGTCTCCTGTGCCAGGTATGGATTTACCGCACAAGCTCCATAGCCTAACAGGCAGGCAAAATGGTGGACATCTCTGGGCTCCGCACTTTCCACAATCATGGCAAGGGCGGTTCTCTTCTTTGTCCGGACCAGATGCTGCTGCAGAGCGGATACGGCCAGCAGGGAGGGAATCGCCACATGATTCTCATCCACACCGCGATCGGACAGGATTAATATATTGGCCCCTTCCTTATATGCACGGTCAGCCTCTAAAAACATATGCTCAATTGCCTTCTCCAGTGAGGTATTCTTGTAATAAAGCATTGAGATGACCTCAACCTGAAAGCCGGATTTCTTCATCGTCTTAATCTTTAAAAGATCCGTGTTGGTTAGGATCGGATTGTTGATTTTAAGCACCTTACAGTTCTCTGCCTTCTCCTCCAAAAGATTGCCATCCTCCCCGATATAGACGGAGGTAGCTGTTATGATCTCTTCACGGATCGCATCTATCGGCGGATTGGTAACCTGTGCAAAGAGCTGCTTAAAGTAATTGAACAGGGGCGGATTATTCTTTGACAGAACCGGAATCGGGGAATCAACACCCATCGCGGCTACAGCCTCCTGACCACTGTCCGCCATCGGCAGAATCGTAGTTTTATAATCTTCATAGGTATACCCGAAGGCCTTCTGAAGCTTTGCCAGCTCCTCATCCGAATACTCCACGATCTTCTTATTGGGAATGTGGAGATCCTTTAGCTTGATTAAGTTGGAATCAAGCCATTCCCCATATGGCTGACGGGTTGCATAATAATTCTTCAGGTCGTCATCATCAATCAAGGCTCCCTTCAGGGTATCCACCAGCAGCATCTTACCGGGGCGCAGTCTCTCCTTCTTAATCACCTTTTCCGCAGGAATATCCAGTACACCTACCTCGGAGGAAAGCACCAAATAATCATCCTTGGTGATATAATAGCGGGAAGGTCTAAGGCCGTTGCGGTCCAGAACTGCTCCCATGACATCTCCATCAGAGAACAGGATGGAGGCAGGTCCGTCCCAGGATTCCATCATCGTAGCATAATACTGATAAAAGTCCCTCTTCTCCCTACTAATGGAGGAATCATTGCTCCAGGGCTCCGGTATCGTGATCATAACCGCCAATGGCAGCTCCATTCCGCTCATGACCAGAAATTCTAAGGTATTATCCAGCATGGCAGAATCCGAACCCTCGGCATTCACGACCGGAAGAACCTTATGAAGCTCACCCTTCAGATGATCGGATTCCATCGTTTCTTCCCTTGCCAGCATCTTATCCGCATTTCCCCGGATGGTATTGATCTCCCCATTATGAACAATCAGCCGATTCGGATGTGCTCTCTGCCAGCTGGGGTTCGTATTCGTGGAGAATCTGGAATGTACGATGGCAATGGCACTATCATATGCCTCATCCTGCAGGTCGTGAAAGAAGAGGCGAAGCTGCTTCACCAGAAACATTCCCTTATATACGATGGTACGGCTGGATAAGGATACCACATAGGTGTTATCATTGCTCTGTTCAAAAATTCTTCTGATGATAAAGAGCTTCCGGTCAAAATCCACACCCTTCTTGACATTGGCAGGCTTCTTGATAAAGCATTGCAGAATATGGGGCATGCAGGCTACCGCTCTCTCACCAAGAATCCGGGGTTGGGTCGGTACCTCCCTCCAACCGAGGAAGCTCAGCCCCTCCTTCTCCACGATGATTTCGAACATCTTCTTCGCCTGATTCCTGTTCAACTCATCCTGTGGGAAGAAAAACATACCTACACCGTATTCTCTCTCTTCCCCCAATTCTATTCCCAGGGGGCCTGCCACCTTGGAGAAGAAGCGATGGGAAATCTGAAGCAGTATCCCTACGCCATCTCCGGTCTTTCCCTGCGCATCCTTACCGGCTCGGTGTTCCAGGTTCTCAACAATCTTCAAAGCATTCTCTACTGTTTCATGTGTTTTTAAACCCTTCATGTGAACTACTGCGCCGATGCCACAGTTATCATGCTCGAACCGTGGATCATAGAGTCCCTGCGGAACCTGTGTTGTTTCCTCTCTCATACTTATCTTCATAAGCATTCCCATCCTTTTCCTTATAATCAGATCCTCTTACTGTAACTCAGAAACATTTTCTCCTGCTCTTCACTGTATTCCCAGCTATTTCCGATATCATTTTACGATTGGATCCTTTTTCGTAGAACAAAAGGACGTTTACAGACTACTCCTAGGAATAATCCGCAAACGCCCTTGTTTATTGGTGTAGATTATAATATATCTTTTTTCATATTGCAAGTATATTTTTATTATATTTCAATAAATAGAAAAAGTTGACACTAAAATTGCTGGCAACTCCCACCTCTAAAAAGCTTTCGTCCTATTTGAGTAATTCCTTTAAACATTATTGCCCTAGCTGTCGATAAAAATAGTAAAGGTAACAGAAAGAAGGCTTTGAATGGATATTAATTCTGCAAATCATGAATATAGAGTAAACCCAATGAAGCATCCACAGATACCGCTTGAACGGAAAGTGGCCCAGGACCGGTCCGAGCCCGGCGATCAGGCAGGAAAGCAGGCCATCCCCGGGGATCAGAGCGCCTTACCGGAAGGAAGTCTGAATACCTCCACCTCCACCACAGAGCAGACCATAGCAAAGGCCTTGGCAGCTTCTGCCCTGCCGATGTCTGAAAGGAATCGCACCCTTGTGAGGGAGCTGCTTCATCATCAGCTTCCTGTGGACAAGCAAACCTTACAGATGTTTGCGAGGCTGGCTGCTGTGAATCGGAACGCCTCCCCACTGACCCTGGTCCTGATGTACAAAAACCAAATCCCGATCACCTCTGCGAATCTACGTCAGTTTGAAGCCTATCAAAGCGGAAACCACCAGCTGCTGACGGATCTCCAAAGCTTGACGAAGCATATTATGGAACTGTTAAAATCTCCACAGGAGCCCGGCGTTCCTGTCGGAGCAGTGAGCTCCGAGGGCCTGGTGCCGGGAGAAACGCCCGTAACGGGCGGCTCTGCTGCTCCGGGAGCTGGCATAGAAGGCTCAGCTCCTTCGGCCCAAGAGCATTCCATACCCGGAAAAGGTGGAGAGAGCCCTGTAACCCCGCCCGGTCCACCGGCTTCCTCCCAGGGTGCACAGACAGGGCCAATCAACCGGCTTGGGACTAACAGAAGTGATGCCGGTGCTTCCTTACCCTCCGGTCTCAATGAATTGTCCTTAGACTTTACCCGCCCAGATGCTATCAGTAGCTCTGGCGCTACAACCGGTCCTTTAGGCTCTGTCACACCTCTGATTGAATCCTTTCCTGGCAATACAGGTAGCCCAGCCAGTCAGGCCACCACCGGTATTCCCCCTACAACGCAAAGCCTTCCTAATGAACTAGGTTCTTTGGCGATCGGAAGTTCTCCTGGTGCAGAGGAGGCCGCAGGCATCCTGGCAGAGGCAGCGCAAGGTATTGATCTTCCTATTCAGAAGCTACTTCAGAGAACTGTACCATTCCCGGAGGATCCCGGTACCGGTAAACAGTTCAGTGATCTTCTCCCATGGCTCACGGATACTCTGGCTTCCTCACCGGAGACGGGTGCAAGTGCTGATACAAGCTCCCTGCTTCAGAAGCTGACAGGAGAGAACGGACTCCTGAAGCACCTTACTAGACCGCTTTCGGAGGGCAGTACTCCTGAGCTGTCCGACGATTTTTTAAAGCACCTGGAAGGACTGCTGAGACAGAAGTGGACCCTCACTCCGGAGCAGCTGACCCAGAAAAATTCCTTGAAGGAATTATACCAAAGACTTGAGGAGGATTTGCATAGACTGGACGGTTTACTCCGATTTCACCGGGATACGGAGGAAGGTCAAGCGTCAAAGGAGCCTGTCAAAAATCTTCAGGACAATCTTCAATTTATGAAGGCTTTAAACCAGCTCTTTTCCTATGTTCAGCTTCCGCTCCGATTTCGGGATAGGGAGATCCATGGGGAATTCTATGTATTCAACAAAAAAAATGCCCTTCCACATAAGAAGGACATTTTAAGTGTATTACTTCATCTTGATATGACCGAATTGGGAGCAATAAATATCCATATGAAGCTGAATAAAAATCAAATTCAGGCTACCTTTTCGGTAGAACATACGGAGGCAGGAGCTATCATCAAGGATCACCTTCCTGAGCTGACTGCTGCTCTTACCCGCAAGGGATATCAGCTACAGGCCAGGGTGGAAAAGCAGGCCCATCCGCAGGAGCTGCTAAAGGAGCTTCTGGAACAGGAGCCCTCAGTAAATTCCTATCAAACCTTTTCCTTCGATACCAAGGCTTAAGGCTCTTCCCCACTGATTTTCTGATCATATTCATCAAATATATAGGATAGTATCGTAGCCATACCAACAAATTCACAGCCATAAAGAAACTTGTTACCCTCCGAGGGCTGACTGCGAATAATTTTTACGACACAGCGGAGTGTATCCTCGTTATTGAGGTTAATATTTGCATTAAAATAATACCCCAGAGGGAGAATGCTTTCTGACATAAAGCCGATGCCGGTCTTGGAAATATTTATAACTTCAATTGGTGCATGGAGATTACTTACTAATATATTATCCTGTTTATATAAATTTAATATATCCAGGGAAAGTGTAACGGGCATTCGTTTGGCTCTTCTTCTCTCTTCCATAATGTTCCCTCCTTATGTAATTTATGGTAATGGAATAAGGGTATTATAGCTTAATTTATCATGAGATACAATATAATTTTAATAAATTCATGTTTTTTGATCTAATGTCTGACAGCTGTTTGGCACCGATAAAAAAGTACCGCAGTAAGAAGCAATGGCTACCCTCTTGCTTCGTCTGCGGTATACTTTCTATAATCTTATGGTTGAGGCTTACCTGCTGATGCAGCCTGGAGCTTAGAAAGCCTCGGTATATAGAGTGCTAGATCGTATCTAAAAGCTCCTTTACCAGTAGGTTGACTGCTCCCGGATCCGCTTTCCCTTTCATCTCCTTCATGGTCTGGCCAACAAGAAAGCCCATTGCCTTCACCTTACCACTCTTATAATCTGCGACGGATTGCGTATTCTCTGTGAGAACCCTCTCAATCACTGAGCGGAGCAGGCTGCTGTCAGAAACCATGCCCAGTCCATGCTTCTCCACATATTCCTCCGGGTCCGCATTTTCCTTAAAGATCCTTTCAAATACCTCCTTTGCCACAGTGCGGTTAATTTGATTGCGATCCACCATCATGATCAGCTTTGCCAGATGTTCCGGCCTAAAGGTGATCTCCTCGGCATCCATCTCCTCTTCCTTCAACAGCCGCATGGTCTCCACCATCAGCCAGTTGGATACCTCCTTTGGCTTACCGCAAAGAGCAACGGTACCTTCAAACAAATCGGCCAAATGCTTTGAGGCGGTTATAATGGAGGCATCATAGGCAGGGATTTCGAATTCCTTCTCATAACGCAGCATTTTCTCATCCCGAAGCTCCGGCTGCTTCTCACGGATACAGTCAAGCCATTCATCACTGATCTCGATTGGAGGCAGGTCCGGCTCAGGGAAATAACGGTAATCCTGTGCATCCTCCTTGGAGCGCATCGCAAAGCTTAAATCCTTGTTGTCATCCCACCGTCTGGTCTCCTGTATGACCTTTTGCCCCTGCTCCAGCAGCTCTATCTGGCGCTTTCTCTCCCCCTCGATGGCTCTGGCAATTGCCTTGAAGGAGTTCATATTCTTCATCTCCGTCCTGGTTCCAAGCTCCTCTGTCCCCAGCACTCTAACGGACAAATTGATGTCCGCCCGAAGGGAGCCCTCCTGCATCTTACAGTCAGATACACCAAGGTATTGAAGGATCAGCTTCAGCTTCTCAAGATAAGCTACTACCTCGTCTGCCGAACGCATATCCGGTTCACTAACAATCTCAATCAGCGGCACACCGCAGCGGTTGTAGTCCACAAGAGTACAATCCTCCCAGGGATCATGGATCAGCTTCCCGGCATCCTCCTCCATGTGGATTTCATGGATTCTTACCTTCTTTCTCCCTGCTTCTGTCTCAATCTCTATTCCGCCCTTCCTTGCGATAGGCAAATACAGCTGAGATACCTGGTATGCCTTCGGAAGATCAGGATAGAAATAATTCTTGCGGTCAAATTTACATCTCTGGGTAATCGAGCAATTCAAGGCAAGACCAGCTGCAATCGCATATTCCACGACCTGTTTATTCAATACGGGAAGAGTTCCGGGCATACCGGTACATACCGGACAGCAATGGGCGTTCGGCTCTCCACCGAACTGCGTGGTACAGCCACAAAATATCTTTGATTTTGTTGCCAGCTCCACATGGACTTCAAGCCCTATAACGGTTTCATATGCTTTCATTTCTTAGCCCTCCTTCCTGTTGTTTGATTCATGGTCCTGAGCAGGAGTACCCCATGGATGGGATTGTTCATAGCTATAAGCAGCACGGAGGATATCCCTCTCACCAAAGGGCTTTCCAATGAGCTGAAGTCCGATCGGTAGACCTAGGCTATCCCTGCCGCAGGGCAGACTGATGGCAGGAAGTCCTGCCAGATTCACCGATATGGTGTAAATATCAGCAAGATACATTTTCAGCGGATCGGAAAGACTCTCTCCCAGCTTCGGAGCAGTCGTAGGCGCTATGGGCCCCAACAGAACATCATATTTTTCAAAGGCCTGCTGAAAGCCCCGGTTGATGACCGCCCGGACCTTCAAGGCCTTGTTATAAAAGGCATCATAGTAGCCTGAGCTAAGTACAAAGGCTCCAATCATGATCCTTCTCTTTACCTCATCCCCAAAGCCCTCACTCCGCGTTTTCTTATAAAGCTCCTGCAAGCCTTCAAAATCGGGAGTACGATAGCCGTATTTCACTCCGTCGAAGCGGGATAGATTGGAGCTGGCTTCCGCACAGGCAATGACATAATAGGAGGGAACCGCGAAATCAACGGCATGCAGCTCAAATTCCTCAAGCACTGCTCCCTTATCCTGCAATACCTTGGCGGCCTGTCGAATGGCAGCCTTCACCTCCTCATCCAGACCCGGTCCGAAATAATCCTTGGGAATACCGATTCTGAGTCCCTTTACATCATCCCTCAGGACCTCCAAATAGGATGTACCAGGTTTGGTTACGGATGTGGAATCCTTGGGATCCTGCCCGGTGATCACCTCCAGGGCTGCCGCACAGTCCGAAACATTTCTTCCCAGGGTGCCGATCTGATCCAGTGAGGAAGCATAGGCAATCAATCCATAACGGGATACTGTACCATAGGTGGGTTTGATGCCGGTTACTCCACAGTAGCCGGCGGGCTGGCGGATGGAACCGCCGGTATCGGAACCAAGCGCATAGAAGGCTTCTCCCGAGGCAACTGCCGCCGCCGATCCTCCGCTGGAGCCTCCCGGTACATGCTCCGGATTCCAGGGGTTCTTGGTTACTCCATAATAAGAGGTCTCAGTCGTACTACCCATGGCGAATTCATCCAGATTCGTCTTGCCTAGGATGATTGCTCCGGCCTTCTTTAGCTTTGTAACCACTGTGGCATCATAGGTAGGGACAAAATCGGACAAGATCTTTGAAGCACAGGTGGTCCTCACACCCTTTGTACAGATATTGTCCTTGATTGCCATCGGGACACCTGCCAGTGGAGAATCCTTCAATTCCCCTAATTCAAGCTGCTTCTGTACTTCTGAGGCTCTCTGCATGGCCTCTTCTTCCATGATTGTGATATAGCTGTTACAGGTCTCTTCCTGCTCCTTTATTTTATCTAGCTGGGCTCTGACTGCTTCTGTAACGGATAATTCCTTTGCCCGGATCAGCCTTCCTAGCTCCAACGCTGTCATTTTTGTGATATCCATAGTCACCTCCGATTATTTAGACCTGGGCATTTCCCATGACGGTGTTATTTCCCGGTCTGCAAGCCTCTGAAAAGCTCGCCCAAATGAGTGTTTCTCTTATAGTTCCACAGTCTTAGGAACAACAAAGCTCTGATCCTTCTGAACCGGTGCATTGAAAAGCAGTGCCTCCCTGTCATCCTGATTGGTGACCACATCCTCCCGGAACACATTACTGACCGGAAGTACATGGGACATCGCTTCCACTCCTTGGGTATCCAGTCCGTTCATCGTCTCGATATAATCCAGGATACGATCCAGCTCCTTTGCAACTCCTGCCTTCTCCTCCTCTGATACGGATAGCTTTGCCAGTGCTGCAACATATTCTACTGTTTTCTCATCTATCTTCATATGAATTCCTCCTTCTCTGCTCCTATGGCTCCAGTCTGGAAACATCCCTGGGAAACAGAGTGGTCTCTCTTACATTCTGTTCTCCGATCAGTCTCATCGTCAGTCGCTCCAGCCCAATTCCCAGACCTCCGTGGGGTGGCATTCCATGCTTATGAATCATCAGGAAATTCGTAAAATCCTCCGGCTCCATGCCCCTGGCCCTCATCTTTGCCACCTGCTCCTCATAGTCATGAATTCTCTGACCTCCTGTGGTAATCTCCATTCCCTTAAACAGCAGATCGAAGCTTAGGGTAAATCTCGGGTCCGCGGGATCGTCCATGGCATAAAACGGTCTCTTCTTGGAGGGGTAATGGGTAACAAAAACAAAATCACTGTCATATTCTTCTTTGAAGTATCGCCCGATTAAAATCTCCTCCTCCGGCTCCAGATCATAGGGATTCTTGATTTTTCGCTTATATTTTTCTGCTACCAGCTGCTTTGCTTCGTCAAATCTGACGGAGGGAATTCTGCTACAATCGGGTAGAGTTACCTCCAGCAGCTTCAGCTCCTTTTGATACTGCACCTCCAGCATATGGAAGATGAAGCGGAGTACCTCTGTCTCCATCTCCATGATATCCTCAAAGCTGTTGATATACCCAATCTCAAAGTCAAGGCTGGTATATTCGTTCAGATGCCTGACCGTGTTATGCTTCTCCGCTCTAAAGACCGGTGCCGCTTCAAAGACCCGGTCATATACTCCAACCATGGTCTGCTTATAAAACTGCGGACTCTGTGCCAGAAAAGCCTTCCTGCCGAAATACTCCAGCTTAAAAACATTGGCTCCACCCTCTGCATTTCCCGCTACTAGCTTCGGAGTCCGAATCTCTGTAAAATCCTGAGTGTATAGAAATTCCCGGAAGCCTCTGACAATGCCCTCCTGTAGCTTGAAGATGGCCCTTTCTCTGATATTTCGTAGCGCCACGGGACGATAGGTCAGCTTTGTCTCTAGGGAGGTCTTCATCTTCCATTTACAGATCGGCACCGGCATCACAGTTCCTTCCTTTGGCGAAGACAGAACAGTGACCTTGCTAAGTCTTACCTCAAAGCCCTGAGGAGCTCTCTCCTCCTCATGGAGGCTTCCTTCCGCCACAACTGCCATCCCCTCCTTTAATTCCTTCAGGGAACATCCGGTTCGGGCCTCTTCAAAGACACATTGCACCAAGCCCTCCCGCTTTCTCAATACTACAAAAGCAAACTCCCCCAGGTCTCTAATGGTGTGTATGGTTCCGTTCAGCTTAACGTTACCGCCAAAACCCCTTCCTACTATGTCTCTGATTTCTAACGTATCCTTTTCACTGATACCGGTTACGAATTCCATAATATTCCCTCCTTTATTAAAATCATATGATTCATAAAATAGCAATCCCTATTTCGTGCAAAATGCAATGCAAATGGGATTTGCCGGGCACGACACCTTCGGTTCACGCTTCGCGCTCTCCTCAGGTTCGTGGGCTCGCTCGCTTCCCCTTATCTCACAGAACTGGCAACCGTACTTCGTACGTCCCAGTTACAGAAGCTTTCCTGCTCCCGACAAATGGGATTTGCCGGGCACAGGAAAGCTTCTGTAACCGGAAAACCAAGGGTTTTCCGGTTCTGTGAGATTTGCTTGCTCACTTTGCTTACACGAAAAATGTCCCGGAGAATTCTGATGTATGTCAGAATTCTCCGGGACGAGAGTTGTATAAGCTAAATTCCGTATTCCTTACGGCTACCCGTGGTACCACCCGATTTGGGAGCATAGCTCCCCGCTCAAATGCCTGTAACGTGTGCAACGCACGGACCTACTGCTCTTTCGGGCCGTGGGCTCCGGAGTGTTCCGTATCCTGCTTATCACCATGGGCATGCTCTCAGTCGGTGGCGCGCCCTTCCTGTCGAAAGGTTATTCGGTAGGATAAAGTCTCCTTCTCAGCCGATTTCTCTATTCTGTTATAAAATCTTCTATGGTTAAAATCATGTATATATTTGTAAAAAAACAAAGATGTGGCTTATCTTCAAGCACAACATCTTTGTTGTTGACTTATATTATCATATATTATATACAGTTGCAAGAAAAAAATTTATAAACTTTTTTCCTCACTCTTCAGTGAAAATCCATCGGATAGTCGGGAAATATCGATCGATAGTAATCCTTCTTTACAATGGACTGCGATACCATAAACTTATTCTTTATTATCTTATTGATATTCTTAACATAATCCTTGGGTAGCTCTTCCTCGGTTAGCTGAAGGATTTCACCGGTTTCTGAATTATATTTCACCTTATCTGTAATAAAGCTCCTGTTATTCAATATAACCAATGGCTCCCCATCGGAAAAGATATCCTGCCCCATCAGCAGCCTGGAATCATAGGGTAATCCCCATAAATTAGACAGGGTCGGCAGAATATCCAGACTGGAGCAGGGCTTCTCCACGACAACTCTCTCCATCGTAGGATTCCATAGTATGAAATGATTCTCGTATACCTCGAAATTAGGATCCACCTCATGTCCTGCTATTTCATCCAGCTTTTCCTTCTCCCAGCCATAGGGATAATGATCAGCGCTTAAAGCGATTACGGTCTTGTCCGCTACTCCTGCTTCCTCAAGCTTTTTAATCAGCTGCTCTAAGGCTCGGTCAAGCTCAATCTGACATGCGATATATGCCTGAACATCAGAGGATAGCGGCAGGTCCTTAACCAGTTCACGGTTCTTATAGGACATGCTGTTTCCGACAAAGCTATAATTCATATGCCCACTGACCGTAAGATAATACACATGGAATGGATCTTCATCCAAATATTCCTCTACGGTATGGTTAATCATCTCCAGATCGGATTCCGGCCAGACCTCCGAATCCAAAACCAGACCGTTTCCCTTCGCTTTGAATTGATATCCCAGGTTTGGATGCGTCTGATTTCGCTGGTAATAGGTATAGGTATGATTATGATATGCCTTGCTTTCGACTCCCAGAAGGTTGAACTGATGTCCTAAGGAAAATGGCATCAAATTCTTCCTGGTATGATACATGCTTCTAGTCCCAACCGGTATCAATCCGGTCATCGCAACAAATTCACCATCACTGGTACTGGTCTGCCATAGTGCAGTATAGAAATTATTGAAAACAAAGCCCTCATTGGTGAGACGATAAAGGGTAGGGGTCAGTTCTTCATGGACAGCATAGGGGGAAAAGCCCTCCGCTGTAATCATGATCAAGTTGTACCCTTTGAATCTACCGGTATATTCATTCTTATTTGTCGGTGTTACAGAAGCAAAATACTGATGCAGCGTCTTTAGGGTATCGTCCTTCGTTTCCTGCGCCAGCATAGCAAAATCTATCTCCATCACATTTGGTGAGCTATCGATTGGAGTGGGGGTGGGCGGTGGTGAAGGGGTCGGTGTCGCATCAGGACCCTTGGGTGCAGGGGTAGCCGTGGGCATAGGAACCGGTGTGGCTGTCGGTGCCACCGTGGGTTCCATGGGCACCAAGTCAGAGATATCAGCCAGTATCAGCTCCTCATCCTCCTCAATCAGTTTCAATAGATCAAACCTGGTATATGTAATTAAGCCAAGCTGCTTACCGCATAGATCAGGTACCCTACTATGATGATACAGATCATAGGGGGAATAATCCGTCTTCCCGAAGAATAGCAAAGAAACAATAGCAAGCATTTGCAGTAACACCATACCTGCTGCCAGGATACCTTGCTCCTTCAGCTTTCTTCGCTCACAGCGAAAGGGCTTTTGTAATATAATTATCAAAACAGGCAGAGGAAGGAATAAAAGAATTAAGCCGGGAAGATTATTCCTGATAGCAATAAAAACCTCCGAGCCAAATTCATTCACTGCATCCCCTGCCATTCCCAGGGTCTGGAAGGAGAAATAAACCTTGAATACATAATAGTACACCAGTTGAATCGAGAACATCAGGCAGGCTAAGGCTGTTACTGCACACATGATTAACCAATTCACCTTACGACTAAAAACACCGGTGAATATCGTTATGAAAAACCCTACTGGTATTGCAAATAATATCGGATAAATCATCCTTAGATCGAAGGCTCTGTAATTAATCAGATGTAGCATCAGTTCTAGGTAGATCAATAATCCAGTAAAAAAAGAGAGTGGACCGATCATATTACTCTGGGGAAGTCGGTCTATTTTCCGGTGAAGGTGATTGAGCCCCGACCTAAGGTGAGATTCGCTAGCCTTCCCGGAGGCTTCTGTCCTTTCCTCCGGCTCTTTTTCTTCCAACTCTGTTACTTCCGGTTCTCTTTCTTCCTGTTCTGTTACTTCCGGTTCTCTTTCTTCCTGTTCTATTACTTCCGGTTTTCTTTCCTCCGGCTCTTTCTCTTCCAACTCTATAACTTCCGGCCCTCTTTCTTCCGGCCCTCTTTCCTCCGGCTCTCTTTCCTCATTCACTAGCTCTTCTATGTTCTGGGATGACTCCTCATTCACTTTTTTATCATCCTGATGATCCTGTAAACTCATACTTACAGCTCCCTACCTTCGCTCAATATGAATACTTCCCTTGCCACCCTGGCTCCTGATTTCTGCCAGTGCACCATTTACCATAGCAAACTGTGGTGGCTTATGTCCAATATCTGCATCCAGGATAATTGGCAATCCCAGTTCTCCAAGTACGGACAGCACTGCTTCCTCATAACTGGTATCACAATAAGAGCGAAACATCGCCGGCCTTCCGAAGAGGAAGCCCGCCCCATGGTCAAACCAACCTGCTTCCTTCAGCTGCCATAGTCCCCGGACCATGGCCTCACTTCCTAAATTAAAGCTTTCCAGGAACCATAGGATCCCATCCTCCTTATATCGATCGATAAATGCAAGGGTTTTATCATATTTGGTTCCAATCAGGTTCAATAATACATCGAGACAACCGCCGAGCAATCTGCCCTTCATGATCAACTCATCCCCGTTGCCATCCTTACCGGGGTATATATTTTTCCATTCCGCCGGTTTTGTCAGATCAAAGGTCTCTAAGCCGGTTACCTTCTCCCGATGCCCATCCTGATATCGCTCAAAGCTATGCTGTACAATCTCCCTACCCTCTAATAAGCCTACGCAATCCTGCAGGGACCGGTGCCATTGCTCCATTCCGAAGGTACTAAAATTATAGGAATATATCGTAGCAATATCCAGATTTGTGGTTATAGTAAAGGTCAAGCCCGTCGTATCAGAATATCCCTGCACCCATTTCGGATCCGCCTTAAGGTCATGAAAATCCAGATAGGGCAGCATCTCTACCAGATAGTCTCCTCCGCAGGCAGCGATTACAGCACGAACCTCATGATTTTTGAATAACTGCATCAGCTCTCTGGCACGGGTGGGTCCGTCAGAGCTTCTCCCCTTATGGAAGGTTCGTACATTGTCAGTCACCAATACCTCATAGCCTAATTGATTAAATTGTTTGATACCATTGGCCAGTGCGGCTAAATCCGCCTCTGTTTCATATCCGGCCGAAGTTGCCGTCACCCCAATTGTATTACCCTTTTCAAGCTTCGCTGGATATCTCATATCTAAGCCTCCTGTTGCTTTCCTATTGTTTGTTCTTATCATTCTCTAACGGCTAGTATACCATTTCAAAGAATAATAATCAAGAAACACACCATAGCTATGACAAGTTCCCATGGTATAGCTCCATCACATCCACAGCACCTGTACATGTCCGTTGGATCCAAGGATCATTCTTGTCGCAAGCTGTACTCCAGCATATCATTATCCTAATCCTAATTCTCTTGCAATCATCAGTAAGCCTTTTTGCCCGAAAGGTAATCCTGAGCAAATTTTTGAGTGTGTGGTGAATAGAGCCCAAAAAAGAAAGGCATCGGATCCCTCCAGCCTAACCTGCGTATGCAGCTTGTTTACATTGTTTTTGCAAACCATGTATGGCTGAATGCATCGATGCCTTTGCATCTTCCTCGAATTTTATCTTATTACTTTGAAAGCTTATCTATCATGCTTCGAATCTCCAGCAGCATTTCGGCAGTATTGCCTGTTTCTACAGCCTCTTTTACACAGGAGTCAATGTGGCTGTGCAGTACCTCCTGATTTACCTTTTTTAAGATTGCTTCCGTAGCCATAATCTGATTAGAAATATCAATACAATAACGGTCCTCTTCTATCATATTGAGAATTCCATCAATTTGTCCTCGTGCTGTCTTTAGTAATCTGGTGACCTTCCCTTTGTCCGCTTTCATGATATCCTCCATGCATATTTGCAGCCGATCAGTTATACACCCTAGGGGGGTGTTACTCATCTCATCTTATAATACAAAGGGGCTCATGTCAATCCTTATCTTACTGCCAAAACAGGAGTGAACTCGGTAGGATAGGCTGAAGCCATTACAGGGCTTTTATCCTCTCAATTGCTTCTATCGTACTCTCATAGGAGCCGAAGGCAGTCAGGCGGAAATATCCTTCCCCGCTGGGTCCGAAACCGGAGCCGGGTGTACCCACCACATTCACCTTACCTAATAGCAAATCAAAGAAATCCCAGCTGGACATTTGATTCGGAGTCTCCATCCAGATATACGGTGCATTCACACCACCGGAAACAGTATAGCCGGCGGACATAAGGCCCTCCCTGATGACCTTCGCATTATTCATATAATACGCGATCTGCTCCCCGGTCTGCTTTCTACCCTCTTCAGTATAGACGGCTGCTCCGGCGGCCTGTATGATATAGGGTGCTCCGTTAAACTTCGTACCATGACGTCTGGCCCAGAGGCTGTTCAGGGATATTCCGCCGCATGTTAACTCCTTTGGAACTACTGTAAAGCCGAGTCTGGTACCGGTAAATCCTGCATTCTTCGAGAAGCTCCGAATCTCAATGGCACAGGCTTTGGCTCCCTCACATTCATAAATTGTATGGGGAACCTGTTGCTCTGAGATATAGGCTTCATAGGCAGCATCATAAATGATAACAGCACCGATCTTATTCGCATAATCCACCCACTGCTGGAGCTCCTCCTTCGTTATCGTAGCACCGGTCGGATTATTGGGAAAGCAGAGATAAATCAGATCCGGCTGTTCCTTAGGCAGCTCGGGAGCAAAATGATTCTCCCTTGTGCAGGGCATATAGATTACCTTGGTCCATCTACCCTGCTCCGGCAGATAATCCCCAGTTCTTCCTGCCATTACATTAGAATCAACATAGACCGGATAAACCGGATCACAGACTGCTATCCTGCAATCCGCATCAAATATTTCCTGAATGTTAGCGGAATCACTCTTGGCCCCATCGCTGATGAAGATCTCATCAATTGCGATCGTCACTCCTCTGGTCTTATAATCCTGATCAGCAATTGTCTGACGCAGGAATTCATAGCCAAGATCCGGTGCATAGCCCCGAAAGGTTGATGCCTCTGCCATCTCCTCCACAGCAGTATGCAGGGCACTGATCACAGCAGGTGCTATGGGCAGGGTAACGTCTCCAATCCCAAGACGGATTATTTTCTTATCCGGATTCGCTGCCGAAAATTCCCTAACCTTCTTACCAATCGTCGAGAACAAATAGCTTCCCGGCAATTTCAAATAATTTTCATTTACTTTTAGCATATTAAACCAAACCTTCCCTGGTGATTTCTTCATAAAATAATTGTCCGAATTACTTGACCAACCGCTACTGAAAAAGCCCTATACGGGATAATCCCCCTCAAATACCGTTACCGCCGGCCCAGTCATATAAACGGTGTTCTCCACCTCATCATATCGTATCATCAATTCTCCCCCAAGCAGAGAAACAGTAACCTCATGCTCCGTATCACCGTTTAGAATACAGGCAAGGACACTGGCACAGGCTCCGGTTCCGCAGGCTAAGGTCTCACCTGAGCCCCTCTCCCAGACACGCATATTGATCCTATTTCTATCAACCACTTGGATGAATTCCGTATTCACCCGCTCAGGAAAGACTGCATGCTTCTCGAATAGCGGACCAATCTCTTCTATGGGCACCGCTCCGGTATCGGGAACGTAAATCACAGCGTGAGGATTGCCCATGGAGATACAGGTCATTTTGTACTCTCTGCCTCCCACTAGGATTGGCTCATTGATAACCTTGTCCTTATCAGATACCACAGGAATCAGGGAGGGTGTCAAAATGGGACTTCCCATGTTCACGGTTACATAGGTAACCTTCCCCTCCTCTATCTTAAGCTCCAGCTTTTTTATCCCACCCAGGGTCTCAATCAGAAGCTGCTCTTTGTCTGTCAGGCCTTTATCATAAACAAATTTTGCTACACAACGGATTCCGTTCCCACACATCTGTGACCTGGAACCATCGCTATTATACATATCCATAAAGAAATCTGCCTTGTCTGAGGGCCTGATCAGAATCAGACCATCGGAGCCGACCCCAAAGTGTCTGTCACTGATTCTTCTGGCAAGCTCGGGTATATATTCCAACGGCTCCTTTGTGCAGTCAATATAAACATAATCATTCCCGCAGCCCTGCATCTTCGTAAACTTCATGGTATCCGTCCTTCCCTATCCTTTTCTATTCTGTCAGCTTCAATAATCATGCATCCTTCCTCGGCTTACCTAAGGTTGCACCTGATAGCTAAGTGCTACACGACAATAAAAGCTTAATTATGGATAATACATTTTTAACATCATCTCCGCCATCTCTACCAGATTCGTACCACTATCCATACTATGCTTCTGCAGATACCGATGGGCCTCCTCCTCTGTCATATGATTGCGGTTCATTAATACCAGCTTTGCCTTGCTGATCAGTGCCCTGTCCTCCTCAGTTCTGACCTTTGGCCTATCCTTCTCCCTCTTCTTTCTTTTCTGGTATTGATATGACATCATTTGTAGCGTGTTGATTAAATCATGTGGCTTAAGTGGCATGGGCAAACAGACAATGTTGTGATCCTGGCAAAACTCCAACTTCTCCGGAGATGCGATCAACAGCATCTCAAAGCCTTTTGGCAAGTAATTATTTAATTCACTAAAATGCATATCCGAAAAACGGTATCCACAAATGACAACCCCTTCATCTAGGTTATTTGCAATACTGATTACCTGCGAACCGAGGGTACAGGGTTCACTTACATGATATCCGGATCTGGCAACCACATTCCTAATGCCGGAGGCATCCTCCAATTTAGGAAAGCCCACAATGATGCTAAACATATCTGTTCACCTCCGTTCTTCCTTTTTCATTCGATAAAACGCTAATCCTCCCTGACAAATCATGGTCAGATTCGGAAAAAGGATTAGATACGGTACAGATATTGGTCTATCTCCCATTGGGTCACCTGGGTACGATAGCTCGCCCACTCCTCTTTCTTAGCTGATATATATTTATTGCTGATATGCTCGCCCAATACCTTCTTCATAAAATCGCTCTGCTCCAGATAGGAAATTGCTTCGATCAGATTCTCAGGCAGCCTTTCCAGACCAAGCACTAAGCTCTCCTCTGCGGTCAGATCGAATAAATTCTTATTCATGCTGGCCGGGGGCATCAGCTGATTCTTAATGCCGTCCAGACCTGCCGCGAGACAGACGGCCAGCGTAAGATATGGATTGGCAGAGGGATCAGGGCATCTGAGCTCTAATCTGGCTGATTTGCCTCTTCCTGCGGGTATACGGATCAGAGGACTTCTGTTGGAGGCAGACCATGCGATATAGACCGGTGCCTCATAATTAGGAACCAGTCTTTTATAAGAATTGATCAGGGGATTCGTAATCGCCGTCATACTCTTCATATGCTTTAGGATCCCGGCAATGAAATGGTAGGCCTCCTTACTTAAGCCCTGCTCTCCCTCAGAATCATCAAAGATATTTTTTCCATCCTTCATTAGGGACATATTGACATGCATTCCTGAGCCATTCACACCATACTTCGGCTTTGGCATAAAGGTACAATGGAGACCATGTCGTTTCGCGATGGTGCGTGCCACCAGCTTAAAGGTCATAATATTATCCGCTGTAAAGAGGGCTTCATCATACTTTATGTCCACTTCGTGTTGTGCCGGTGCCACCTCATGATGGGAGGCTTCTATGCATAAGCCCATTTCCTCTGCAGTGAGCACCATATCTCTTCTGGCATTTTCTCCAAGGTCCAAAGGTCCCAGGTCGAAATATCCGGCTTTTTCATGAGAATTGGTCGTAGGCTGTCCGTTCTCCTCCATATGGAAGAGGAAGAATTCCAGCTCCGGTCCAACATGAAAGGTATATCCCAGTTCTGTGGCTTCACTGATTACCTTCTTAAGGATATATCTGGGATCCCCCTGGAAGGGCCTGCCGTTCAGATCATAAACATCACAGATCAGTCTTGCTACCTTACCCTGCTGTGGTCTCCAGGGGAAGGTTACATAGGTATCAAGATCCGGATAAAGATACATGTCGGATTCCTCGGTTCTTGCGAACCCCTCAATGGAGGAGCCATCGAACATGCACTCATTATTTAGAACCTTCTCCAGCTGACTTGTTGTCACTGCTACATTCTTCAGATTTCCAAACATATCCGTGAATTGTAGGCGGATAAATTCCACATCATCCTCTTCCACCATTCGGATAATATCCTGCTTCGTATAACGCTTCATAACCAACACTCCCTATTCTTTTATTATAAAAAACGGCAAAAAAGTACCTGTAGGTACTCCTTTGCCCATATTACTACGATAATACCTTATGGACCGCTTCCTTGTCAACACGAAATCATGTTAATTGATATACCACTTGAGTTAGCCTTATGTACCATACGTTACGAACCGACTTATTCCATTATTATACAGGTTATAGTGATGATGTCAATACTCTTCCGAAGCCCCCCTGCATTAGGATAGCTAGATACCTACATATACCCCCATATCAGGACAATCCCGTTCTTCCAAATACCTCCTCAATTAGGATATTTCGTTATTTTCAGTTGAATTATGCATATATATGTTTTATAATTGTCATAGTACGCTTTGGAGGTGAAACCTTGCAGATTGAGGAGATTAGCAATGATAGTAATATTGAACTTGAAGTAAAATACAGCGGACATACCATGACCTTCCGCAGTATTATTATTGCTGTTAAGAGCAACTCTGTACTGGTTTCTACCATTAAAGTGAATGACCAAACTGTAGGTTTTTCAGAAAAATGTCTTATCAACTTTTTATATAAGGTAGAAGGTAAGCTCTTCATTTGGGAGAACGTAAATGTTAAGCTGGTGAAGTATGAAGGTGAAATCTGCCATAAAATTGATCTGATGAATGAGGGTAAGCCCTATAATCGCAGGGATTCCTATCGAATGTATGTCGGCGAGGATATGCTTCTGTATGTAAATTCTGCCTCAGGCCCTACCGCCATCACCGTTCTTGTAAAGGACATCAGTGAAACCGGTGTCGCCTTCATCACGAAGGATGAGATAGATATTGAACGAACCATCAAGCTGAAGCTGAAGGATAATGCCACACTAATCACTCTGTCCGGAGTGATTGTCCGTAGGGAATTCCTACAAAACCTGAACTCCTTTCTCTATGGCTGCAAATTTAATGAGAAGAATGATAAATTAGGTAGGTATATCGCCAGGAAGCAGGGGGAGCTACTCCGAAAGAAGGTTTCAACACCTGCCCTGTCTAGGGAGAGGTTGAATTTTTACAAGAGCACACCTATCTCTTAAGCTCCGAAAGCAAAACGATTAAGAAACGAACAAGAGGTACCCTGGAACTTAGGGGAAGTCTTGTCCATCCCAATCCTACGCTTATAATAAGAGGGTATCTGCTGATCGCAGATGCCCTCTGTTTTTGAGTACATGTAATTCATCCTGATCCCTACAGTTTACGCATGAAAGCCTTGCAGTATGAGTATGGATCTTATTTCTTAATTAGTGACCTGTCCCTTGACTCTACTGATCAGGTAATTCAACCGCCGCTGCTGCCTCGTCGGCAACCGCTGTCCTTCTTCTGGGCATGATTTCAGGAACCTCCTCCTTACTCCGGTCCAGCTGAACACCCAGCTTATCCAGGGTGATGAATTTTAACAGGGTGTCCATGACCGTACTGTCCGTAACGGTGCTGTCCCCACCTGCTCCGCCCATATGAACGACGGTCTTAGGTACGATATCAACCTTGGAATTCTTGATGGCATCAGCCAGCTTATCCGTAACCTCCTGGATGACTCTAAATTCAGCACCGCCGTAGGCTTTCACCTGTGCATCGATTGCACGAGCCTTCGCCAAGCCAATGTTGCTCTCCTTCGAGGCTTCCGCTTCACCCTCTAAGGTAATCTTCGTGGCGTTCGCCTTTGCTAAGGCAATGATCTGGTTGGCCTCCTGCTCTGCCTTTCTGGCAAGAGCTGCACCATTATTTCGTTCAATCTCAATCTGTATCTTAGACTTGGTTAAGAGACTTTGCTGCTCTGCTATTGCCTCTGCTTCTCTTAGGGATTTCTCACTTTCGGCAGCCTGCTGCTGTTTCTGGTATGTAACCTTCTTCTCCTCCGCAATCTGTCTTTCCCGAAGCTGTGTCAGGATATTTTCAATCTGGATATCCGCAGTGGGTGATTTGGGTGTACCGATCAAAACCTCCTCCAGCTGCAGATTGTATTTTTGGAATTTATCCTTCATTTCAGAAACGGCTTTTTCTCTGATTGCGCTACGCTCCTGGATCAGCTCTATTAAGGTCTTGGTTTGAGCGACATCCTTAAAATAAGCACTGACCAGAGGATCGAGGGATTGATTTACCAGCATACTAATATCGCCAAAGCGCTGGATCACCCAAGGGGCCTGCTTGTAATCAATATGCATTACGACGGAGAGCGGCAGGGAGGGCTCGAAGGCATCCTTCGTTATGATATCCACTTCCGTCAGATTCTCATCGTATTTATGGCTTCCGATTTCTGATTTATTCCATTTTAGAATAATATTCGTAGTCGGTACCAGCACTACCTTACCTGCATCGGTGTTAAAGGCATATTTACCGGGCATCAGCGGCTTCTCCAAAACCCCCTTACAGCCTGTCGCTACCAGTTCTCCGTGCTTATAATCCACACCGGTCGTATCCACACCCTCCTTACCATAAAAGGATACTACGACACCGACAAAACCGATCGGCACCACTGTCTTTGGCCGATATTCCACTGTGGCAAACAGTCGGTTGATATAGTAGGTGCCATCCGTCAACACCTGTATCTGTTTACCCCTCCTGCCGCCGAGGGCTAGGAAGCTCTCGGGATCCTGAAAGCTGGCATGGGCATCACCAACATTCGGAGCTATGATCTCACCGTCCTCCAGGGAGGCACCGTCATGGACAGTCACTATACCCATGACATCCCCTGACTCATTTCCTTTCCCCATGATGATGACAGGACTGAAGGCATTCCTCTCCAGTAAGGTCTTCTGCATACTGGCTAGCTCCTCTCTCTCACTTCTGGTACAGCTGGAGATGACTTTAATTTCATTTGGAGTAATTACAATAAACTGTGCGAGATTGATGGCATAGGTTCCTTCTCTTAAGATTCCTCTCTGAGGACCTCTCTGACCTCCGTTCCTTAGAAAGCCGGTAACCTCCTGAAAATTATTCGCTTCAGAAATCACCTTTCCCAAGGTCTGCGTTGGTGACAGTGGTGCACCGTCCCGGGCAAAGATATAAGCAATCTGCCCCTGAGGTATCGTGATCAGCGGATACCTATGGAGCTTGAACATCAACGGTGTCCTAAAATGGATACCACCACGGAGTAAATGTGGGGAGTAGCCCGCCTCACCCTGCAAAGCAATGATGGAATCCTTTAGAGATCCCTTCAGGCTCCACCACTTTTCGATGACAGCAACCTGGTCTGACCGGATTACCCTTAAGCCAAGAATTACGAATAGAAAAACATATAGACCGACAATAACCCCTGCTGCAATCAGCACCTCATTTGATAATGGAAACATATCTTCACACTCCCTTCTTAACCGGAAGAAACACGCTTTACGCGTTTCTTAATCAGCATAAATCAGGGCGGATGTGACATCCGCCCTGATTTGTGAATGCTACAATATGAATATACTCCTTCATTGGAAATTTACAACAAGGAAATATTTAGAAAAAGATTAAATTTCAATTATAAAAACCAGCTTTTTCTCTCCTGCCAGGTGCTTATGTCAGTTTATCTCCTACAGCTCCCCGAAGCTTCGTCCCAGAGGGATGGGTTCGGGCCGTTCACAGGTCGAAGTCATCTGATAGACCTGATTTCCTTCCTCTGACAGGTCAAAGCTTAATAAAGCCTCCGTTACATGATAAAGCAGTTCTTCGTTCGTCCGGTGCTTTCTGCCATCTACCAGAGCATAAGCCATATCCATGATTCCAAGACCCCTCATATACTCCAGAGGCTCCTCATAGAGCTGCGGTATCTCCTGTAGTTCCTCATAAGCCGTGGAATAGGGCCGTTCCTTGCCGATTATGTGCTTTTGATTGAGGGAATCCAATACCCTTTCCTTTCGGAAGATTTTAATCTTACCCCCGAACATATTCGGGTCAGGGATCAGTAGGGTCCCTTCCGTCCCATAGATCTCCAGCTTTGGCAGCGTGGAATGCCAGGCATCAAAGGTCATATTGATGTTCCCATGTACTCCGTTCTCAAACTGAAGGATGCCGGTGTAGGAGGTCGGCACCTCCACCTCAATGGTCTTCCCTCTTAATGGTGTGCTGTAGATCGTTCTGGCACCTCTTCCAGTACTGGAGAAGCAGGCTGTCCGGCTGATCGGACCCAATAGGGCAACCAAGGCAGTCAGATAATAGGGTCCCATATCCAGCATCGGTCCTGCACCCTTCTTATAATAGAATTCCGGAGCTTCATGCCAGGTCTCTGGTCCATACTTGGCCATATTGGCAGTAACCATCACCGGTTTGCCGATAAAGCCCTCATCAATCACTCTTCTGCAGGTTTGGAGTCCTGCACCGAGGAAGGTTTCCGGAGCACAGCCTACTCTTAAGCCCTTCTCCTTTGCCAGATCAAGAATCTCCCCGGCCTCCTCTAAGGTAAGAGCAAAGGGCTTCTCACAGTACAGATGCTTCCCCGCTCTAAGAATTTGCCGGTTGATCTCGGTATGGACCGCCGGAGTGGTGAGATTTACTGCTATTTCTATCTCCGGATCCATTAGTAGCTCCTCCGTACTTAAGGCCTTTGAAATTCCATACTGAGCTGCCACCTTCCCCGCCTTCTCCAGGGTCGTAGCGGAGCAGGCTACGATTTCCAGCCAAGGAAACATAGCCTGAATATTAGAGATATAGGTATGGCTGATGACGCCACAGCCGATTATGCCAATCTTAACTTTTCTCAATGTTCCACCTCCAGAAGCGGACAAATCAAGGCATTGACCACTGATGCGGACCAGCCCTGTGCCCGATGTAAGACCATCTTATCATAAGACTTCTTACCTTTCAACTCAGTCCTGATACAGGATTGTGTTCAGTACTGATTTGCATAGCCCCATTAGAACCGTACGGATCAGTATGACCATTGATAGGATGATGTGGGCAGTACCGTTAAACAAGCTCATTTTCGGGAGTTTTAAACATGCGTTTATTACGTTTCGCTCCTCCCTGATAGTTTCGTCGGTCGCTCGCGAAACGAACTAGCATGCTCAAAACTCACTCGAAAATGGCTCATCGTTTTCCGATACTGCCCACACCCCCTAGGTATGGTCATACTGATCCTGTCCATGGTCAATCACAGAACACTTTTCTGAATAGCTTTCTTGCATTTATCTGTATTATCATCTTAAATCGCATATGGTGACTCAGGAAATCGATATACAGATTCCTTTTCCTTTTTTTTCTGGTGCTAAGGCTGTACTAAGGCTCTTTGTATTTTCTGTACCGATCTGCCAGTATCATCCCGCCAGTATCGCTTCGATTGAGTCAATCAGCTCTTGATCGGAAGGATGTCTTCCTCTATGGTCAGAAGGTTCTGCCGGTCAGCTCCACCGCCGCCAGCTGCGCCTTGACGGAAAGCTCTGCTGCCTTAAAGGCGTGCTCCTGGGTCATGGCATTTTCTGTGCGGTTTAGGCAATCAAGGATTAATTGTCCAAAGTAGGGATAGCCCACCTTATCGGTCACATCATAATGATACTCTCCCTTGCCGTTAGCAAGGAATATATGATTAGAATCCTTAGAGGTACCTAAATTGATGTATTTTC